>DUML01000102.1 GCA_012839895.1 Peptococcaceae bacterium
AAATTTTTGATAAACTGATTATGCATTTGGCGAATACGACCTCCTTGGAGGGTTGGTTTGGCGACTAACGTATTCGACCAAATGCTTTTCTTTTTCCTGCCACCCCAACATTTATTTTAGAACCCTTAAATTAATCTGTCTGGTATGTCGATTAATAATTTACTTATTTGCTTTTTTATTAGCTAAAGCGTAAGCAACATCGATACATATATCTTCTTGACCTTCTGTACACTGACGTCTGCCAATTTCTTTGATTATATCTCTTGGGTCGACGCCAAATTTCGCACCTGCCCTTTGTGCGAACAGTAGAAAGCTGGAATAGCATCCTGCGTAGCCTAGCATAATTCGATCATTATCAACTTCCATGGGCCTCGGCATGAGTGGTCTTAAGTATTCTTCAGCTATATCCATTGTTTTATATAAGTCTATACCACAGTCAATATTCATTCTGTCTAATACTGCTGCAAATATTTCCGTCGGACAGTTACCTGCCCCGGCACCAAATCCTTTTAGACAACAGTCTATATATTCTGCTCCAGCTTCTACAGCTGCCTTTGAATTAGCTACAGCTAACTGTAAATTATTATGACCATGGAATCCTATCGGAACATCTACGGCTTTTTTCATAGCAGCTATTCTTTCGTAGGTTTGTTCAGGAAGTTGATATCCTCCGCCATCAAGTAAATAAATTACTTCTGCACCATAAGATTCAGCCATTTGAGCATATCGAACGGTATCTTTTACAGGTATAATTCCGGCACAAGGCAAAACAGATATGGGGATAAAACCCATTTGTTTTGCCATTTTGATATGCTGTTCAGCTATGTCAACTTCAGTTATCTGGGTACAAAGACGCGCGTATTTGGCACCAAATTCTTTGGCTAAGTTTAATTCGTGTCTAGTGCCTACTCCAGGGAGAATGATTATCGAAATACTGCTATTCTTTATAACCGGAGCAACAGCTTCCATATATTCCCTGTCTGATGCTGCTGCAAATCCATATTGCAGAGCATTACCACCCAATCCATTGCCATGCCCAAATTCAATGGCTTCTACACCAGTTTTATCTATTTGTTCCGCAAGAATTGCCATCTGTTCAGGTGTGAATTGGTGGCTTTTGGCATGACTTCCATCCCTCAGAGTTAAATCGAATATTTTGATTTTAGCCATTACTTTATTCCTCCTATTTGAATAATTTGTACTTGGCGATTTTCTCTCCGACAGCTAATGCTGCACAAGTTTCAATGTCCAAGTTTCCACTATAATTGGGTAAATAATCTCCAGAACCCTCAACTTCAATCATTACGGTAACTTTATTGCCATCAAATATTGGTGGTACCTTTAATCTATACCCTGGAACAAAAGATTGCACTTCTTTTACCATATTATCTACTGAATCAACAATTTTCTTCTCAATTTCTTCATTAACATTACTTATTAAAGCATAGATAGTATTATTCATTAACATTGGAGGATCTGCAGGATTAAGTAGAATAATCGCCTTTCCGCGTTCTGCTTTACCAATATCAACTATACCTTTGGCCGTTGTTAGGGTAAATTCATCAATGTTTTGCCTAGTACCTGGTCCTGCGCTTTTACTCGCTATTGTCGCTACAATTTCAGCATAAGGAGTTTTTACTATCCTGCTTATAGCATATACTATCGGAATAGTTGCTTGACCTCCGCATGTTATCAAGTTAACATTCATAGCATTAATATGTTCATCTAAGTTAACCACAGGTATCACATAAGGGCCTACTGCTGCAGGTGTCAAGTCGATTGCGATGATACCAGCATCTTTCAACAATGGTGCATGAACCATATGAGCATGAGCAGTTGTTGCATCAAAAACAATATCTATGTCTCTTCTTTCCAAGATAGCTTTAATGCCTTCGGCGCTAGTCTCAATGCCTTCTTCTTGGGCTAACCGAAGCCCTTCTGATTCACGGATAATTCCGGTAACTAGCTTTAAATCTAAATATTTAGCCCTTCTTTTAATTTTATACATTAAGTCTGTGCCAATATTTCCTGGGCCGATAATTGCAGCATTAAACTTATCTTTACTCATAATAAGTCATCACTCCTTCATTTTTTTGATTAAGCTTATTAAGAAGTCTATTTATGTGCTTTCCTGAAGTTCTAACTGGGTATATATTAAGATACTTGTTTTGTTATAAAGGTTATAGAATGAATATACCGGTTCAACAGAGCCACCGTTCCGGAGTACAGCGAGCCACCCGTCCGGAAAAATTGAGCCATAGTTCCGGACATATGAGCCAAGCTTAATCGTATAGGGAAGCTCCTCCTTTGAGACCCAAAATGAGACTTGATATGGGGGCGATGAATGCTACCCTAGATATAAGGGATGGGCTTACCCTAGAGGAATACATCATCTGAGCCACAGCCCTCGACCCATTGAAGCATCCGGCGTAGAGTCCGATGTCAAGTCTACCCGAGAGTAGACTACCCCTTTCGTAAGTGTGGTTTCGTAAAACGGAACGGCGGCTCTCACTCGCCGGAACAGTGGCTCAAAGTAGGCCGGATTAATCATAGAATATTTACACTTATTATTTTTGTTTTGGTTTTACATTCTATTGGGTAAGAACATAATGATGTCTGGGAAAATGCAGCAAAGAATTATACATATGAATTGCATTAACATAAAAGGAAGAGCAGCCATATACAGTTTTCCTATGGGAATGTGGGGAACAAATCCTTTCATATAGAAGACGGCATAGGCTACTGGCGGTGAGAGTACTGATACCTGGATCATTAGTGCAAAAATGATTCCGAACCATATTGGATCAAAGCCTAAGGAATAGATAATAGGAGTAAACAAGGGGACGCCTATTAATAAAACTCCATAAGAATCTAGCAGCATACCCATTATAAGTAGCATAAAGAGTATGGTTCCTAAAATAACCCACTTACCATTACCTATACTTACTACAAAATCAGCAATAACCTTATCTCCGCCCAAACCAATGAAGATATTGGTAAACATCGAAGCAGTCACAATAATCATCATAATCATCGCTGTGGTTTTCATTGTAGAATAACAAGATTCTTTAAACATTTCCCAGTTGAAATTCTTATATATAATAGCAATAATTATTGCTCCAACACAGCCAAGGGCAGAAGCTTCATTAGGTGTAGCAGCGCCTAGCAAAATAGAACCTAAAACTAGTAAAATCAAGCCCAAAGTGGGAGTAACAGAAAAGCAAACCATAGAGATTTTCTGCGAAGTAGAATATTTTGCACTCTCTTCCTTTGATATTGGTGGACCAAAAGAGGGATTGATATAAGATCGGACAATTACATAAATTCCATAAATGGCAGCAAGGCAAATACCAGCTCCCATCCCCCCAGCAAATAATTTTGCGATAGATATATTAGCAAGGGACCCATAAATGACCAGTATTACGCTTGGAGGGATAAGAGTCCCCAAACTGCCTGCCGCCATTACCGTACCACAAGCCATTTTTTCCTCGTATTTATGTTTGAGCATTGTAGGTAGAGCTAACATAGCCATTATGGAAATAGAGGCGCCAATAATACCGGTAGCAGCACCCATTAAAGCAGAGATCACTACAGTAGAAAGAGCCAAGCCGCCTCTAAGTCTGCCAAAAACTACATACAAGGAGTCAAATAACTTATCTGCTGATCCTGACTTTTCCAGGAGAGCTCCCATAAAAATAAATAACGGGATACAGACATAGGAACTTGTCGTAACGACCTTAAAAACAGATCGCATAAAAATATTTAAAATACTTAAATCTCCCCAAAAAGCAACGCCGAAAATGATTCCTAAGCCGCCTAAAATCCAGGAGAGCGGGTGTCCCAAGAATAGCACGACAAGAAATACAACCATCATTATTAAAACAATTGTTGTTGCGCTCATAGTTAAATCTCCTCTCCTTTAGTAAATTGAACAAATACCCTGAGCCATTTTGCGATTCCCTGGAGTAACAACAATAAAAAAGAAAATGCAATTATGACTTTTAGTGGATATAGGGGAGCAGCCCATTGGGTATAAGTTGTTTCTCTTATACTTAGCGAGTAGAGCGCATTGTCTGTGCATTTCCAAACCATAACAGCCGCAAAGGGGAAGAATATTAGCGGAAATAAAATTAATTCTAAAATTTGTTGTTTTTTAGGTGAAAATTTTGAAAAAACCATATCAGTCCGAACGTGTCCATCATAGGTCATTACCCAAGCAGCTCCTGTAATAAAATGGGCGCCGTAAAGTAGCATTGCCACTTCCCACGACCAAACTGTCGGACTATTAAAAACGTAACGTAGTAGAGTCTCGCCTGCTTGAAGGATAACTATAGGTATTATTAAGAAGCTAAAGAATTTGCCTACAGAGATGCTTATCTTATCCATGGTTTTAACGTACTTTCTTATCACCAACTACTAACCTCCCCGTTAATTTTAGAAAGCATTGCTACTATTCAGCATGCAAATGATGGAATTTTACGGATAATATACGCTTGTGAATCGTAAAGATGCTGAATAGTAGCAATTATGGTTTATTGCTATTTAATTACTTATTTAACTACTATTTACTATTCATCAGCATCTTTATGATATTTAGGAATCTCAAAGCCAGCAGCTTCACTAGCTGTTAGTCCTGTACTCCAATGAGATGTTAACTCTTTATATGGATAATATTTTTTATAAAATTCATAAATTGTATCGTAAGCTTTAGCTGTCAGGCTATCTTGTCCTTGCTTTTCTCTTTCAGCAGCTTCGATCTCAACCATTTTCTTCCTCATATCAGCAAACTGCTCAGGAGCCAATCTCCTAAATGCTACCTTCCCTGATTCGCTTAATTCTTTCAAATCTTCAGCACTCGTCAACTCGGCTTGAGCAAAGACATTCATCATTTTGGCATCCAGTACAGATTTAATAATAATTTTTAAATCTTCTGGCAGTTTGTTCCAGGCATCCTTGTTAACAACAACTGTTTCGACAAATGAACAATTCCAAAAATCTGGATAAATGCCATATGGCGCTATGTCAGTTATACCTAAGTCATTGTTATAGGACAGATAGCAGTTTTCAAGCATATCGACGGCTCCCTGGGCCATAGCAGTGTAAATTTCTTCAATGGGCAGAGTGATAGCGGAAATACCCATGGCGACCGCAATATCAGGAGCTGAAGTCCGGAATTTCTTGCCCTTCATTTCTGCGATACTCTTAAAGTCATATCTCGAAGCTAATGTATCAGGCGGCCAAATTCTATAAGAAATGAATTCGAGATTTAGCTTATCAAAAGCTTCCTGCATTAATTCTTTACCGCCGCCCTGTTCCAAGAAGATCATTCTATCCAAAGGCCCCATAGACATATTGCCATCTGCGATAGGAATAAATGCGTATTCAATTCCTTTTACATATGACGGCCAGCTCGAGTGCATTTCGAAGACTCCTTCCCCACAGGCTTGGAAGGCTTCCATGCTACTCGCAAAGGAACCACTTGGATAAAGTTCTATCTTCATTCTTCCGTTAGTTGCTTTATAAATATCATCACATACTACTTCGAAAGCTTTATAATCTAACTGTTCAGGGCCATGTACTACTTGAAATTTCCAAGTAAATTCTGGTGCAGCTGCCATTCCGCTACTACCAGGTGAAGTTTGGGCTGGAGCACTACTGTTACCGCAGCCAGCTAGAATTATGGTTAAACTTAGAATAATAGTAATAATTAGAACAAATTTTCGATGCATAAAACCAACTCCCTTTAAATTTTAATTTGAACATAAGGTTCCACAGTCCCTAGGTATCGGTAGTTTAGATTCAGTGAACTTAAGGATTCAATTGTTTTAAGTTAGAATGCTACTTATCTACGGTTATTGCCGTCCTCCTTTCTTTAGTAAAATAAATCCTCCTCCCTTCAATGTTAGTTATCTGAAATTTCCCTATTTTCTAACAAGTTATCAAATAAGTTGCTATAGTACAATTAGCTTTCAATTTTAAAAAAAGAAAAGAAAATAAAATAATGAACAAAATATATGTTCAAGTTAACGAGAAGGGTGAAGATATTCAAAAAAACAATTAAAAAAACTGATGAAAAAATAAAACACTCAAGTGTTTTTTGCTTGAGTATTTATTGTTGCTAGCTGTGTTAGATAAGTAGGAGATACGATATAGCCATTGATATAAGCTTCATAGATAGTTAGAACATACTATCAACGACTAACACCCAATAGTTGTGAGTCTTGCCAAATTGAAAAATGTACTTCAGACAATATGTTAATCAATTATCCCAATGGGGTATAACCTGAAAATTCAGCGCTATCCTACCGCACTGCCAGAAGTACTTCTTTTTTTTATACATTTTTTTGGCCCAATTTTTCAATAATAAGGATGGTATGGTTTATTTCTGTAAATACAAAAGGGGGTTACACATAATGCCGCAAAAAATGGCGACTATGGACGGCAACGAAGCAGCTGCGCGGGCTTCTTACGCCTTAACAGAAGTGGCAACAATTTTTCCTATAACACCTTCCTCGCCTATGGCCGAAGGAGTAGATGAATGGTCGGCTCACGGGAAGACCAATATCTTCGGTCAACCGGTAAAAGTAGTGGAAATGGAGTCGGAAGCCGGGGCGGCCGGAGCAGTACACGGCTCGCTGGCTGCGGGAGCGCTGACCACTACATATACAGCCTCCCAAGGGCTTCTTTTAATGATTCCTAACATGTATAAGATAGCCGGGGAACTTTTGCCCAGTGTTTTTCATGTCAGTGCCAGGGCTTTAGCTACCCATGCCCTGTCAATTTTCGGTGACCATCAAGACGTAATGGCTTGCCGGCAGACAGGTTTTGCCCTGCTGGCTTCCACCAGTGTTCAGGAATGCATGGATTTAGGATACGTGGCTCATTTGGCAACACTTAAGGCGCGGGTTCCTTTTCTCCATTTCTTTGACGGGTTCCGTACCTCTCACGAGGTCCAAAAAATCGAAGTGATTGATCAGGAGACTATTAAGCAAATAGTGGATTATGATGCTATCCAGCGTTTCCGGGATAATTCTTTACATCCGGACCACCCTATTGTCCGCGGGTCTACCCAGAATCCGGACGTTTATTTTCAATACCGGGAAGTTGCCAATCCTTTCTATGCCAAGGTTCCTGATATTGTCGAAGAAACCATGCGTGAGCTGGAAAAAGTAACCGGCCGGGTCTATCATCCCTTTAATTATTACGGAGCACCGGACGCCGAATATATTATTGTTGCTATGGGCTCCGTCTGCGATACTATCGAAGAAACAATTGATTATTTAACCAAGAAAGGAGAAAAAGTAGGGCTTATCATAGTCCATCTTTATCGTCCGTTCTCAGCCGAATATTTCTTCAAGGTCCTGCCCAAGACCGTGCAAAGGATTGCTGTCTTAGACCGGACCAAAGAGCCCGGCTCTCCCGGAGAACCCCTTTATCTTGATGTTGTGGAAGTATTCAGCACTATGCAAAATAAACCTTTGATTGTAGGTGGGCGCTATGGCCTTGGTTCTAAAGATACGACGCCTTCGCAGATTCTGGCGGTTTATAAAAATCTTAAGGCAGCCAATCCCAAGAACCATTTTACAATTGGTATTGTCGATGATGTTTCCTATACTTCTTTGCCTGAAGAGGAAATCATCGATACCACTCCCGAAGGAACCATAAACTGCAAATTCTGGGGTTTGGGTTCAGACGGAACAGTCGGCGCCAATAAATCCGCAGTAAAAATCATCGGGGATAATACCGATCTCTATGTTCAGGCTTACTTTTCCTATGACAGCAAAAAGTCGGGCGGCACAACCGTCTCCCATTTAAGGTTCGGCAAGAAACCCATTAAGTCTCGTTATTTGGTGATTAATGCCGATTACATTGCTTGCCACAACAAATCTTTCCTTTACCAGTATAATTTAGTGCAGGGTTTGAGGAAGAACGGGACCTTTGTTTTAAATTGCCCCTGGAAACCGGAAGAGTTGGACGAGCACCTGCCTGCTTATCTCAAACGGTACCTGGCGGAAAATAACATTAATTTCTATATTATTGATGCGGTGGATATTGCCCAGAAAATAGGCTTAGGTGCCAGAATTAATATGATTATGCAGGCTGTTTTCTTTAAATTGTCTAACGTCATCCCGCTGGAAGAGGCAGTTCGATATCTCAAAAATTCTATTGAAAAAACCTATGGCCGTAAGGGTTCCAAAATTGTGGAAATGAATATAGCGGCTGTTGATGAAGGCATTGCCAAAGTTGTTAAAGTCGAAATTCCGGCGGAGTGGGCTAAGGCCGAGGAAAATCCTAAGACTGAAGCAAAAGAATTGCCGGATTTTATTCAGAAAATTCACCAGCCCATTACCAGTTATGAAGGGGATGAACTGCCCACCAGCACTTTTCTCAATATGGAAGACGGCCGTGTCCCCTTAGGCACTACCGCCTATGAAAAACGCGGCATTGCTGTTTTTTTGCCCGAATGGCAAATTGACAAGTGTATTCAGTGCTATCAGTGCTCTTACATTTGTCCCCATGCCACCATCAGGCCGTTCCTCTTAACGGACGAGGAAAAAGCTAAAGCACCGGATACTTTTAAAACGAAACAACCTGTGGGTAAAGCCTTGCAAGGACTGCATTTCCGCATTCAGGTAGCGCCTTTGGACTGCACGGGTTGTATGAACTGCGCGGACATTTGCCCGGCTCCCGGCAAAGCTTTGGTTATGAAGCCCGCTGCCGAGCAGATCGAAAGAGAGTCGGAAAACTGGGAGTTCGCCATGACGGTAACACCCAAAGAGGATTTGCTGGATCGTTATACCATCAAAGGAAGCCAGCTTATGCGGCCTTTGCTGGAATTCAACGGCGCTTGCCCCGGTTGTGGCGAGACTCCCTATGTCAAACTTTTGACACAGCTCTTCGGCGATCGGCTAATGATTGCTAATGCCACCGGTTGTTCTTCCATCTGGGGCGGCAGCTATCCGTCCATCCCTTATACAACTAATGCCGAAGGCAAAGGGCCCGCTTGGGCTAATTCCCTCTTTGAAAACAATGCCGAATACGGCTACGGAATGTATCTGGGTGTGAAACAAATCCGGGAAAAAATTGCCCAACTGATGGAAGAGGCCCTGAATACGGAGCTGCCAGGGCAAGTCGCAAGCGCTTTCCGGGAGTGGCTGGACTCTTTTGATGACGGTGATCGTTCCAGATTTGCTTCGGATAAAGTCCTCAAAGTCCTAGAGGCTCACCCCTTGCCGGATAATCCGCTAATCGCTGAAATCCTGAAAAGAAAAGATTATCTGGTGAAACGCTCTATCTGGGCGGTTGGTGGCGACGGCTGGGCTTATGACATTGGTTACAACGGAGTTGACCACGTCCTGGCCAGCGGGGATGACATTAATCTCCTGGTTTTGGATACGGAAGTCTACTCCAATACCGGCGGACAATCTTCCAAGTCTACCCAGACTGCAGCCATTGCCAAATTTGCCGCAGCCGGCAAAAAGATCCGCAAGAAAGACTTAGGGATGATGGCTATGTCCTATGGCTATGTTTATGTTGCGCAAATTGCCATGGGCGCCAATATGCAGCAGGCGATTAAAGCTATTACGGAAGCAGAAAGGTATAAGGGCCCTTCCCTGGTTATTGCCTATTCAACCTGCGTCAATCATGGTATAAAAAACGGCATGGGTATGAGCCTCGCTCAGCAGAAAAAAGCAGTAGAAGCAGGGTATTGGCATCTCTACAGGTATAATCCTGAGCTAAAAGAGCAGGGCAAGAACCCCTTCATTCTTGATTCCAAAGAGCCCAAAGGCAGTTTCCGGGAGTTTATCGAAAGCGAGATCCGCTACTCTTCACTAATGAATGTCTTCCCGGATATTGCCGAAGAAATGTTTACCGTTGCTGAAGAACATGCCGCCAACCGCTATGAAACTTACCGGCGCATGGCTGAGAATGAGTGTTTTAGATAAACTCGCAAAGCAGGGGTTAGGATGAATAACAGGGATAAATTAATTTCCATCCTAACGCGCATGGTGGAAAAAAATATTTTGGAAAGCCGCGTGCGTAACAAACAGTTGAATATAGAAAAGAAAGATGATGAGTTGCCTAAATCTTAGGCCATCCTGAGGCTATAGCATGGTTATGAATCCTGAGGTGACATCCGGCCAGGACAAGCCTTTTGCTAACGCATGAAAGCGTTGAAAGCCTTCAGAGGGTGACATTTAATTCAGGATGGGTTCGCAGGTTCGCAATATTTAGGGTGACCTTATAAAAAATTAAGCCCTCCTTAGAATAAAAAAGGGAGGGCTATTCTTTCGAAAATCTTATAATTGATTGGAATCCACCCATTCTTTAGCGTTTCGAACGTCATACTCGGTAGGTATAAGAACTTGAGAGTCGGGTTTGACCTCTTTCCAATTTTCTATCCAAGCCGCTGTTTGGTGGTTTTCAATAGGTAGAGCTTGAAAATACTCTTTCTTTTTCTTAGCTTCCATTTTTAGTAATCTCCTTTCGGTTGATTAAAAATATTTTTAATCACCATAAATAAAGGCTGTTAATATATTTCTTTTAGTTTTTGAAAATTATGTAGAAATCATACCACCTATCCATGAAAAAATGCCCTATTATCTCGAAATGTCCACAAGATAAGAGGACATTATCCTGGGCCGTAAATATAGCACCCGTAAGCTTGCTTGCTGTTGATGACCAGGATTGTGTTAGTGTGTTATTTATAAAATAAAGACTGCCATTAACCTGGGATAGTGTAATTAACCTGGGATAGGGAAGAATTATAACCAACGTTAATGTTTATATTTCTTTATGGTTTGAGCCACCTTATCCTGAATTATTCTTTGGGCTTTATAGGCTTTATTCTCCAGTTTGCTAATGATTTGGACAATATTATCTCCGTATTTCTCATTTACCGATTGAAATTTTTCTTCAACTATTGTTTTCATTTGGTTTAGGCCGTCCAACAGTTCTTCTTTGATTTCTTTCCTTTGATCCAAAGTTTCTTCTTTGATTAAAATTGCCAGCTCCTGAAACTTTTCTTTAATCCTCTGCATTCCTTCTTGGGACATGATAAACACCCCTTCATTTTATTTCTCGAATAATGGAATAAATTTCACATTATTACTCCGATTTACCTTTGAGTCCTAACATGACACAAATTCTCTTTTATATAATATTTGCGGGAATGGTTGGCGGTGAACGGTTATTTAATTTTATTTCCTAAATTTTCTCTTGCATTAGAGGGCAAATTTCGGTTATACTAAAATTGTTTAAGGGGAGTAGTTTGAAACTCAAAGCCGTCACGTCGGATTTTTTAATCCCGGTCTTTGAGGCAACTTAGCACCTTAGTTGTAACGAGACCTTAACCTTTAGGGTTGAGGTCTTTTTTTCGTTTAGGGATTCTTGATTTACTTAGTATTTTGATTTTTTTGAATTTAAAAATATTATTTTGCCTTTTGGTAAAAATTTTATTAAAATAACCTAATTTTTAAAGCAGGACATATAAGGAGGATGAAGGTTGAACTGGTACAGTGAATCTCTTGAACAAGTGGCTAAGGAATTGCAAACAGATGTCCGGCAGGGGTTGACTTCCGAAGAAGCTAAAAAACGGCTGGAAAAGTACGGGCCTAATAAGCTTAAGGAAAAGCCCCCCAAAACCAATTTGCAGCGCTTTATTGACCAAATGAAAGATGTAATGATTATCATCCTGCTGATAGCGGCGGCTATCTCGCTGGGGCTGAGCATTTATCACTCCATGAGCGGCCAAGAAGCCGACTGGGTAGAACCTATCGTTATTGTCTTAATCGTTATACTTAACGGTGTTCTCGGAGTTATCCAGGAGAGTAAAGCCGAAGCCGCACTTGAAGCTTTGAAAAAGATGTCAGCACCGCATGCGCGGGTTCTGCGGGACGGCAAAGAAGAATCTATTGCTTCCGCGGAATTGGTACCGGGAGATGTAGTCCTGCTGGAAGCAGGGGATTTTATTCCTGCTGACTGCCGTTTGATTCAATCAGCATCTTTGAAAACTGACGAAGCGGCTTTGACCGGAGAATCACTGCCCGTGGAGAAAGATGCCAATGTCGCCGTTAAAGAAGACGCTCCCTTGGGGGATCGGCTCAATATGGTTTATTCCGGCTGTGCGGTAACTTATGGCCGCGGTTCTGCCATTGTTGTCGAAACTGGTATGAACACCGAAATGGGCAAAATCGCCACCATGTTGGAAGATGAAGACGAAGGGGAAACTCCGCTGCAGGCTAGGTTGGCTCAGCTGGGCAAATACTTGGGGTTCCTCGCTTTGGCCATTTGCGCTATCATTTTCGGAATTGGTGTTATAGAGCGTCTACCGATCTTGGAAATGTTTATGACGGCTATTGCCTTGGCTGTTGCTGCTATTCCTGAAGGTTTGCCTGCTATTGTCACTATCGTGCTGGCTATCGGGGTGCAGCGGATGGTTGCCAAGAATGCTATTGTTCGCCGTCTGCCGGCTGTGGAAACACTGGGCTGTACCTCGGTAATTTGCTCAGACAAGACCGGTACCCTTACCCAGAACCGCATGACTTTAGTTAAGGCTTATGCCGACGGACAGCTTGTTCCCATGGAGGGAACCTTACCGGATAGTATCTTAAATCTCATTAAATTAGGTACCCTTTGTACAGACGGTACTGTGGAGATTGTTGACGGTAAAGAAAAACATATTGGGGATCCTACTGAAACGGCTATTGTGGCTGCAGCCCTCAAAAATGGCTTGCCGAAGCCGGAATTAATTGCCAAATATCCGCGAGTAGGGGAAATTCCCTTTGATAGCGACCGTAAGCTGATGACTACCGTCAATCAGATGGACGGCAAAAATATTGTGATCGTAAAAGGCGCTCCTGACGTCCTCTTTGAACGTTGCGTAAAAGGGGATATTGCCGCTGCCTCTAAAGCTAATGAAGAAATGGCTCGGGAAGCACTAAGGGTCTTAGCTGTTGGTATTAAAGAGATTCCTGAACTTCCTGCTGAGTATAAATCTGAAGATTTGGAGCAGGGCCTTACCTTTATCGGTTTGGTGGGAATGATTGACCCGCCCCGTCCCGAAGTGATGGATTCAATTAAAGAGTGCAACGGTGCAGGGATCCGGACCATAATGATTACCGGCGACCATGTTGTTACAGCTTCTGCTATTGCCAAGCAGTTGGGCATTTTGCAGGATGAAAGCGAAGCTATTACCGGTACCCAACTGGCTGCTTTAAGCGATGAAGAATTGAATGCTAATATCTGGAAGTACCGTGTTTATGCCCGGGTTACACCAACAGATAAAATTCGGATTGTCAAAGCTTGGCAGAAAGAAGACCAAATTGTAGCTATGACCGGTGACGGAGTTAATGATGCTCCGGCTTTAAAAGCTGCGGATATCGGCTGTGCCATGGGTATTACCGGAACTGACGTAGCTAAAGGCGCTGCCGATATGACCTTAACTGATGATAACTTCGCGACTATTGTCACTGCTGTCAAAGAAGGCCGCGGCATTTATGACAACATCCGTAAAGCAGTGCATTTTCTCTTATCCTGTAACCTAGGGGAAATTGTCACTATCTTTATCGCCATGCTTTTGTGGCATGAGTCTCCTCTCTTGCCTATCCAGCTCTTGTTTGTTAACTTGGTTACCGACAGCTTACCTGCTTTAGCTCTCGGGGTTGAGCCGGTTGAACACGATGTGATGAGCAGGAAACCGCGAGGAAAAAATGAAAGTATCTTTGCCCATGGTGTTGGTTTTATGGCTATTTTCCAAGGTATCTTAATTGGTACATTATCCCTTGTAGCCTACTATATCGGCACCCGTACCAATATCCCGAACGCCGGTATTCCTCTTGGCGAAACCATGGCATTTGCCGTCCTGGCTATCTCTCAATTAGTCCACTCCCTAAATATCCGTTCTTCTCATTCGCTGTTTAAGATTGGTTTCTTCAGTAATAAATATATGATCGGAGCCTTCCTGGTTTCCTTGGCTTTAATGCTAATTGTCCTCTGCGTACCTCTCTTCCAAGGTATTTTTGAAGTAATCAGCATGACTGCCAATGAGTGGGCTATTGTCGCCGGCTTATCAATTGTACCCCTTATAGTTATGGAAATTGTCAAAATCTTTACAGCACCGCGGACTAACAAAGAATAGTCCAAAAATGGTTAAAATGCAAAAGGACGAGGGAATCAAATCCCTCGTCTTTTTTCTGGCTTGAGTGACTTATGTAAAAGAAAACATGTAGACAAAAAACAAGCGAACAACTTCGGCGCATGGTGAGCGGTTAATGCAAAAAAATAAAGAAATTCAAAGGGGCCGTTTTGCAACAGCCCCGAGTTTGTTCTTTATCAAGTTACTACAATTTTACCATCTGTTTCTACGAGCCTGATAGCAATCCCGGCAGTAAACGGGTTTATCGCCTGACGGTTGGAAAGGAACAGTAGTTTCTTTACCACAGGCTGAGCAAACAGCCGCATACATTTCACGTTGGGGACGTGAGTAACTTCTGTTTCTGGCTTTCCGGGCCGCACGGCATTCCGGGCAGCGGCCGGGATCGTTGGTGAATCCTTTCTCAGCGTAGAATTCCTGTTCTGAGGCGGAGAAAATAAACTCACAGCCACATTCTTTACAAGTTAAAGTTTTGTCATTATACATAGAAATGACCTCCTAGATTTATAACCCGCGACAAGGGAAGTTGGTACGACATCTTCCCTAAGCCTGAGGCAATCGAGAAGGTCTTCAAAAATCCACATGAACACACGAGTTTAATATAGTATTAGTATACCTAAATGTAGAGGATTTGTCAAAAGTATTGGAGGGAAAAAGTGTTAAGATAAGATTATTTTTTTATGTTTTACCTTGAGTTTTTTGCTAAAGAGAAGAAATACCAAGAAGAGAAGCATCCCCACACTAATCCCCGTAATAACCATACCGACGGTTAAGCCTTTAGGGGCGAATTTCAGGAGTATTTCATGCTCGCCGGGGGGAACTTCCACCCCGAGGAAAGCCCGGCCGATTTTTCTGGTAGGAGCCTTCTGGCCGTCGATAAAGGCTTGCCAGCCAGGGTCATATAAAATAGAAGTAAATAGCAAGTCCTTGCCTTCACCGGTAACAGTAACCTTTCCCTGGACTGAAGTCCCCTCCACTCGGATGTTTTCCAGGGGGTTGTTACGGAGAGGAAGAATGGCCCTAGCGAGTGCATCTTCGCATAAATAGTAGAAATACTTCTTAGCTAAGGTAAATCCTTGATTGCGGAAGGTAAGGCGGACGTGCAGTTCGGCTCCTTGGCGCTGATAGCCCAGGTCAACAATTCTTTTATTGTAGAGGGGAAGGTAGCCCTTGATTTCCTGATCATTAACATAAATTTTGACCTCGTTGGTAATGGTTTGGAAACAGGCATAGGCCTGGCCTTCTTCAGGGCATACCAAGGTATATTCTACAGAAGCTTCCTGGGAGGTATTAACCCGGCCGATAACTTCTTTGCCCTGTTCCAGGCTCAAAAAAGCATTGTCTAATTTGGTATCCTTGAGAGTGAGAGGCCGGAAATAAGCCTGAAATTTGTTTTCTTCGCTGTAGCCATGAGCCAAATTGAGCAGGGTGTTCTGCAGGGTGAAAGGGTTATCGTCTTTGGTCGGGTCATATATAAGCAGGTCGCGGTGGGTGAGAAAGGCCAGCGGTAAAGCGTAGTTATTTCGGTAAGCCTTAAATTCGCCTTTATCCATTATTTCTTGGTAACCCAGCCCTTTCTCTCCTGCTGAAAGTACATATTTTATACCCAGCAAGGACTCTGTTACAGCGGTGGAGCCGGCAAAATTAATTGATTTATAGCTGGCGGTAGTTAAAAAACCAAGCTGCCTTAAAGCCCAATGGGCTTCGGTATTGGCGGCGGAACTAAAATGAGCTACCCCCGGATAGTATAAATTCATCGGGTCATTGAAAGTTCGTCCGCCAATTCTCTCCATCCGGTAAAAGCTTGGGTCTTTGGTTTGCAGTTCCGGAATAAAAGGCTCAAGTTTGCTTAAAGTCCGTTCATAGTCCTGTTTGGTTACATATTGAAATTCCCCGTTCATCTTCCCGAGCAAATACCAGGTGTTAAGGGAAGTTTCCACCATAATAAGGGCACTCAAACAAAGCAAAAAAAGCTTTCTTCTCGGCTGGGAAACAGTGAGCCATCCTGCCAGAAGCAGGGAGTAAATACCATAGAACAAAATGCTAATCATCAGCATTTTAGCAGAAAGGAGCGGGCTGTTAATTTTTTGTATAATTACGACCAGAGCCAGCCAGAGAAAGCAGCTCCGGTACAGCCGGGGGAGATCCGCTTTGTTAAGGTGTTGTAAACTTCTTAAAGCCAGGAAAAGAAGCAAAAAGGAGAAAACAAAGGAATAGCGGTGCGGGAACCAGTCCGGCCGGTCAAAGGCGTGCCAGATGACATCCAAATTGGAAAAGTCAAAGCTAATAATAAGGAAAACCAAAAGGGCGGAATAAATTAATTTCTCCCCCCTGGGGATATTCTTTTGGCAATAGTAGAGGGGAAGCAACAGAAGGGGCAATATCCCGCAGTAGATATTGGGTGTCCCCTTATTCTGCAGGGTATCGTAGCTTCCCGGCTGAGTTTTGGTGAGAAGGTCCAAGAGGGGGAAATTTATTTGCCAATCGAAGGCCGTACTGAGGTTGGGCCCTCCTTGCCCATTTTTTAAAGCCAAGAAGGTGGGGATTAATAATACTGCGGCACAGCCGGCGGCGAGAACGGCGGAAAAACTAAAGAGGAAAAATTTACGGGCGAAAAGCCTGAGAGATTGCCTTGTAAAGGGCTGCCGGGAGAAAAAAGCCGCCAGGAAGTAAAGAAAGGAGAAAAGGCCAACCATATAAGATATGTAATAATTGGCTAAGAAAATAACGATTAAGCTGAGTAAAAACAAAAGATATTTATTATCACGGAGTATTTTCTCCACGCCCAAGAGAACCAAGGGTAAGAGAATAACACCGTCCAGCCACATGAGGTTAAACGAATAAGACACCGAATAAGCCATTAAAGCATACAAAACGGAGAAGATTAAAAGGAGTAGTTTAGATTCGGAGTTCCATTTGGAATCAAGGTGCGAAACAGGGTTCGGTTTAGGCTCATCGGCAGCCGGAGCTTGGGCGGAAGGAGATGGACTGGCTGCCAGACTATGCCCGAAAGTATTATTAGCGTAGATAGCAAAAGTTAAGCCGGCCGCGGCAATTTTCAGAAGAGTTATTAGGAATAATGCTTCGGTCAGGTTTTCTTTGGGAAAGAGGACAATTAAGAGCGAAAAAGGGCTGGCCAGGTAGTAGGCGAATAGCCCCAAAAAATTTAGCCCTAATCCGGCCTGCCAAGAATAAAGGAGGCTTTGGCCTTGGGTCAAAATCTCATAATAAGTGGCGAAGAAATCAACATATTGCCCGCTTAAGTCGCAGATCAGCACTGTCTTGTCTCCCAAGGGATACATGCCGTGCTTCAAGTAGACAAGTCCCAGGATAAAGAAAGGGAGGAAAAAGGCTAAAAAATAGAGGGCAAAAGAAGAATTTGCTATACTATTTAATTTTTGACTGGTTCGTTTTAAGGTTATTATCTTTAAATACTTTCCATCCATGGCAATCATACTTCATCTAGTAGGATTATAAGTTATTTCTGTCTATTACCAACTATTAACGGGAAATAGCTTGTTATAATTAAGCTTATGGCTACCCCAGACTTTATACTAACTTCTCGGTTGGATTTCCTTAAATACGAAAAGCTTGCTGGCTAAGTAATTAAAGACAATTACTATAATATTGGCTATTATTTTGGCTGCTAAGTCATTGAAGAGGAGGAACTCAACCATAAAAATCATGGCGAAAATATCCAAGCTGTAGGAGAGTACCCTGGATAAAAAGAAGGAGCCCAATTCTTTGGAAATAGTCAGGAAATCCTGCTCTCTGCTTTCAAAGACATAGAACTTATTTGTGACATAAGCAAAAAGGACGGAGAGCAGCCAAGCGATAGTGGCAGCGATCTTAAAATCAAGCTGCAAGAGTTTGCTTAAAAAGGCATAGCTTATGATGTTGACTAAAGTTGTGAAGACTCCAAAGATTAAGTAATTGAGAAGTTCTTTTTTTAGTTTCATAAGCACCTATTTTTACATTCCGGACAAGATCCTTCGAGCTTCGCCCTCAGGACGACATGTTTCGTGAGTCGGGGCGTTAAGTCTTTCAAACGCCATCATGCGAAGTGAAGGAACTTATACCCTTAGGATGACAGTGATGACATAGTAAAGGAGCAAAGACTCCTATTAGACTTTTTTGCCATTATATTCATCTACAAAATAAAGGGGACGTCGCTTTGTTTCGTTAAAGATGCGTCCGATATATTCCCCGATAATCCCCAGGGAGAGAAGCTGGATTCCTCCAAGGAAAAGGATAATAACCATAAGGGAAGGATACCCCTGGACAGGTTCCCCATAGATAATAGTTTTAAAAATTATGAACATCATATAACAAAAAGCGCAAATAGATATTATTGACCCCAAAAGGCTGGAAAGCCGCAAAGGCACAGTTGTGAAGGAAGTAATTCCTTCAATAGCCAGGTCCAGAAGCTTAAGGTAATTCCACTTAGTCTTTCCTGCTGCCCGTGGATCCCGGTCAAATAAAATTTCCTTTTTATTAAAGCCTATCCAATCAAACATACCTTTAGTGTAGCGCTGGGTTTCCCGCAACTGTTTTAAGGCATTAACACAGCGCCGGTCTAACAGGCGAAAGTCGCCGGTGTTTTCTTGAATAGGTATTTTGCTAAATTTCTGAAGCAACTTATAAAAAATATTGGCTGTGGATTTTTTGAACCAGGTTTCCCCGCGCCGGCTGTTTCTCTTGGCGAAGACATCATCATAGCCTTCTTCCCAATATTTAACCATTTGTGGTATCAGCTCAGGTGGGTCTTGCAGGTCGGCATCAATAATCACGACAGCATCACCGGTAGCATAGTCTAAACCGGCAATCATGGCGATTTCCTTACCGTAATTTCTGGATAGGTCAATATAGGAAATCCTGCGGTCTTTTTTCTGCAGGTCTTTAATAATATCCAAGGTTCTGTCTCGGCTGCCGTCGTTTACAAAAAGGATTTCCAAGTCATAATTGGCTAGGTTCGTCAGGACTTTATCAAGTCTGGCATGGAGCTGGGGAAGGACTTCTTCTTCATTATAAGCAGGTATTAAAATGGTAATCTTTTTCATTATTTCCACCAACTCCGTTATTTTGGCAAAATATTCATAATCTATATTTTGAACAGGTCAAAGCGGTTATTATACATCTGACCGTAATTTCTTCTCGAGCTTTAGGGTTTTGAAACTTGCTCCAGTTAAGCAGCCGTGCTAGAGTTATTACAAAGGGTATGTAAATACTTAGTAATTAACAGCAAAAAGAATTCACAGCGAAAAACGAATACAATAAAAGGAAATACAAATAGCAATACGGACATGACAGACATTTGATAATTGTTTTAATGTTCTACGGCGGGGGTTGAAAATGAAGGAAAAAATTAAGGAGTTTCTTTTAATAAATTTAGGCCTTTTCTTAGTGGCCGCAGGAATTGTCCTTTTTAAAATTCCGAATAACTTTGCTACCGGGGGAGTCAGCGGTATTGCCATTATAATCGACAAGTATACCACTGCCCCTGTCGGTCTATTAATGCTGATTATTAATATTATCCTGGTTATTTTGGGGTTTATCTTTCTAGGCCGGGACTTTGGCTCCAAAACTGTCTATTCCAGTTTTGTATTATCCGGGATGGTTTGGTTATTAGAAAAGTTAATCGTGATTACTAATCCTCTGACTGACGATACCTTATTGGAATTAATCTTTGCAATTATGCTGCCGGCTATCGGTTCGGCTATTGTTTTTAACTGCAATGCCTCCACCGGCGGGACAGATATCGTGGCCAAAATCTTAAATAAATATACGGCGATTAATATTGGCAAAACTTTATTTATTGCTGACTTTGGCATCGCCGTAACAGCCCTTTTCGTCTTTGGGGTGAAAACAGGCCTTTATTCTATCCTGGGATTGATTCTGAAAGCCTTTATTGTTGATTTGGCTATTGAAGGTATGAATATCAGTAAGCAATTTGTGATCGTCAGCGATAAATCACGGGAGATCCAAGAATTTATAGTCAACGAACTAAAAAGAGGCGCTACTGTGCATAAAGCTTACGGAGCATTTACTCATGATGAAAAAGAGGTCATTACGACTATTATGAGCAGGTGGCAGGCTGTTAGGCTCCGCAAGTTTATTAGGGAAATTGACAAAAATGCCTTTATCGCTATAACCTCTTCTTCCGAGATTATAGGTAAAGGCTTTAGAAATGTGCAGTAAGGTTACAGAATCCTCTTGGCGCCCAAATATCTAGACTGCCAATATGAGGAGAAAGAACTGATGGTCACACCTTTGGAAGATGAAGCGTGGATGAACTGCCCATTACCGATATAAATGCCGACGTGGTCGGTAACCTTGTCGCCGTCAAAAGAGAAGAAGACCAGGTCAGCCATCTGAAGATTGGCAAAAGCTACTGCTGTACCTGTATTATATTGATCCCGGGAAACACGAGGCAGGGTTATACCGTGCTTTTCATAGACATATTTGACATAACCGGAGCAGTCAAAACCCTTATCGGGGGTTGTCCCACCCCAAAGGTATTTAACCCCAAGGTATTGTTTGGCAGTATTCACCAAGGCAGAAGCTTTGCTGCCGGCGTTGCTCTGGGGAGTGTTCGTAGAGGCAGGTTTTGAGGCTGGCTGAGACTTGCTGGCACTGGAAGTTGCTGTTGTGGAAGTTTTCTTTGAGGAAGAAGCAACTGTTGTTTTAGCCGCAGGTTTTTGCGCTCCAGCCGCTTTAGCAGCCTGTTCTTTTTGCTTTTTTTCCAGTTCTTTTTGTGCTTGTTCTTTTTTCTCCTGCTCTTTTTTCTCTTTTTCTTTCTTCTCCAGCTCTTCTTTTTCTTTTTGCTCTATTTCTTGGCTTTCAAGTTCTTGATCGTTTTGTTTGGCATTAATTTGTTCTGCATTAATAAGTTTTAAATTATCTTCCGCAGTTAATTGGCCGGTGAGAACTGGTCCGTTAGCCGCAAGGGGCTTAACCATTCCGACAAGTAAAGTCATCCCCAGCAGCAAGGGAATAATAATAGAGTATAAAAGCTTCAAATTTAGCACGTCCTTTCTTTTGGTACACTCCCAAGAGATTGCGACTGGCCAAACAAGCTGCTTCCTAGTATAAGTGAGCAAATACACATTTTCCTTGTAAAATTCTTGGTTAAGTTGAAGAAAATAACCAATTTTGACCCCATTTTTGGTAACAATAGTTCAAATTACAAAAAGGATAAAATATTTAAATCTAATTCCTAACAAAAAGACTACAAAAATGTTAGAATGGTATAAATTACTTTGAAAAAAGGGAAGAAAAGGATAGTGGGAAGGCTTCCCTGGCCAAGGAGGCAATTATGAGCCAAAAATATTTTTACCTACTGTTCGTTATGGTCAATTTAGGCGGTTTTGCATTAATTGGTATAGATAAAGCAAAAGCCGAAAGGAGACGCCGGCGTATTCCCGAAAGGAATTTTTTCCTGCTGGGTTTGTGCGGGGGAGCTATCGGGGTATATTTAGGAATGAGGCTCTTTCGGCATAAAACTAAACATTGGCAATTTGTTTATGGGATACCGTTTTTGATTCTGTTGAATTTGGGAGTATTATATTTCTTGCTCTGGCGCTAACATTTAGCAGATGCAATGAAGCTTATTGAAAAATAATTTTTATGAAGGTTTATGTTTTGTGAGATAGACATAAATTTAAAGCATAACTTTCTAACATAAAAAATCCGGCATAAAAAAACCGGACCAAAGAATATATCCGGATGTATTTTTGACAATAGTGGTATTGGGAGGTTTGCTCTATGCAGAATACCCTCCTCCAACTTTTTGTTTTGACGGTTATAATTCACTTAATTGATACTTTGGCCTATTCTGTCCGGCTAAACTCGGTAAAAAGCGGGCAGGTAGCCCTGTCCTTTTCCCTTTTTAATATTTTTGTCCTTGTTTCCAGAACAGCCAACACCTTTCAGGCTCCTCTGATTGGCAGTATTATAGGTTTAAGTATCGCCCAAGGGATTGACCCGATTCTGGATATGCGCAAAATTATCCTGGCTGCCACCGTGGGGACTCTTTCCGGGGTAATCTTGATTCCTTCTTTCCTGCGCGTCTTTGGAGCTGCTGTCCGGAGAATGGAGATAACCGGCTCAGTGCCTTCCCTGGTAGTCGAGGCTTTGCACATTAATAACATTAAAAGGATGGTTAAAAAAGCCGCCCGACCTTCTAAATCAATGCTTCAGAGATTGCGCTACCGGGAGATTCCCAAAAGGCTTTTGCTCATTAATGCCTTTGTGACCGGGATTTATACTATCGGAGTGTTATCCGCCAATTACGCGGCGCTTTTGGTAGCTGAAGAATATCGCCTTGCAGCCGCCGCTTCCTCCGGGATGGTTAATGGGATAGCGACCGTCTTGTTGACCCTGTTTATTGACCCTAAGGCGGCAATCATTACCGACCAGGCTTTAAGAGGCAAAAGGCCTTACGAAGATGTTAAAGCTTTGGTAGTAGTGCTTATAGGGACTAAACTAATCGGTACTTTGCTGGGGCAGGTCTTATTCTTGCCCGCTGCCCAAATAATCGCGGCCTTTTATCAGTAGGCTTAGTGATTGCGAAAGAAAGACTGCTGGATAGCAGTGGCGAAAAGTAAGAATGAAAAAAGACCATAAGGAATAAAAAAGGCGATTCGGTTTACGTGAACGCTTTGAAAGTTGTTCAGGATGCCAATATTTCAGGGTGTTAATATTAAATAAAAGTTAAAAATGTGAAAGGACAGGTTAATTTTTATGCTTTATATCCGTAATACATCACTTGACCCTCATTATAACCTGGCTTTGGAGGAATATGTTTTAAAAAATCTTGACCCGGGGGAGAGTTACATATTGCTCTGGCAAAATGAGCCCTCGGTTATTATTGGTCGTTTCCAAAATACTCTGGCTGAAATAAACTCTGACTATATAAAAGAAAATTCTATACACGTTGTGCGGAGAATAACCGGGGGAGGAGCAGTTTACCATGACTTGGGAAATTTAAACTTTTCCTTTATTGTCCCGGATAAGCAAAAAACCATTGATTTCCGGAAATTTACCGAACCGGTGCTTAAAGCTTTAGCCCAGATGGGTATCCGGGCTGAACTAAGCGGACGCAATGACCTTACCATTGATAACAAGAAGTTTTCGGGCAATGCCCAGTATCATTACCGGGACAGGACGTTGCACCATGGTACTATACTTTACAGTTCCCGCTTGGAGGATGTGCAAAAAGCCTTACAGGTTAAACCCCAAAAGATCGAATCAAAAGGTATAAAATCTGTGCGCAGCAGGGTAACCAATATCGTGGATTATTTAGAGCATAAGCTCTCTATTGAAGAATTCAGGGAATTGCTGCTGTACTATCTTTTTGCCGGTCGGCCTATTCAAGAATATAAGCTTACTGAAGAGGATTTGCATAAAATCCATCGCTTAAGGGAAGAAAAATACCTCACTTGGGAATGGAACTATGGCCATTCTCCATCCTTTAATCTGACCCGCGGCAGGCGGTTTGCCTGGGGGGGAATAGAGGTGGGCTTCAACGTTCAAAAAGGGGTTATCCACGACTGTAAGATCTACGGCGACTTTTTCAGCAACGAAAATGTAGATGAACTGGCGCAAAGCATGCGAGGTCTAAGATACCGGGAGGAGGATTTGGCAGATGCTTTACAGCAAATAGATTTAGCAAAATATTTGCCACAACTAACCAAGGAAGAGTTCTTAAAGCTAATTATTTAGCAATTTAGTAGATTAGTAATATTTTGATATAAGAGATTGCATAAAAAATAGCTACTAGCCTCGAAAGCCAGTAGCTATTTTTATCCGGCAAATTTTTAATACTGTCTAATTAAATATTAACTATAAATATTAAATATAAATGTTAACTACGAATATTAACTAATGCTGGATCAGGTTTAATTAATGCTGTAGCGATGTAAATCCGGACAATAGAAAATATTGGGATTAATTTAAGGGGCGATGACCTTATTAATCAAAGAACCAATCTGCTCAATTCTTACTTCGATAGTATCGCCAACCTGCATAGGTCCTACCCCTGCAGGGGTTCCGGTCATAATAATATCCCCTGGGAAGAGTGTCATTACTTTGGATATGAAACTTACCAGGTATGGGACGTTAAATATCAAGCTGGATGTGCGCCCGTCTTGTTTTAACTCCCCGTTTAAGAAGGATTGAACTTTAAGATCGGAGGGATCGAGCCCGGTAACAATGGCAGGCCCTAACGGGAGAAAAGTATCAAAACCCTTGCAAATTGTCCATTGGCCGTCCTTTTTCTGCAAATCCCTTGCGGTGACATCATTACCTGCCGTGAAGCCGAAAACATAACCCAGGGCGTCTTTTTCGGAAACATTATGGGCCTTTCGGCCAATGACAGCCACTAATTCAGCTTCATAATCCAACTGGTGGACACTAGGCCAATAGACAATATTATCGTTTGTAGCAATGATGCTGCTGGAGGGTTTTAAAAAAAGGATCGGTTCTTCAGGCACTTTCATAGTTAATTCTGCAGCATGCTTACGGTAATTGAGGCCGACGCAGACTGCTTTACTGGGCTGGCAAGGGGCTAGGAGCTTAACTTCCCGGAGCTTAAATTTTTGATTTGTTTCCTGGTAGCTGCCGAAGATATCTCCCTCCAAGGCTACGATTTCTTCTCCTTGGAGCAGGCCGTAAGAGACTTTTTCTTCTGTTTGAAATCTGACAAAATGCTTCACCTTTGGCACTCCTTTTTGCTTAGCTGTTTTTATCGGCTGTTTTTGATATGCAAAAGTATTCAACCTGTTAGAAGCAAATTCCTTCTGATAATTTGGTGATCTCTAACCTTCCGGACCGCCTGAACCCTTGCTAACGCCTTCAGCCCCTAGCCGAGGTGAACGTCAATTAGCAATTAGATATTACCAAATATACAAAAACTAAAGAATAAATGCAAAAAAATAAAGCTACAAAAATAGAAGCAGGAGAAAAAGAAAAAGGCTTAATGTTATCTAAAGAAGTTTAGCATGGAAATATTTCGCTTTATATATTTGTTTATAATGATAAAATAAAGATAGTGTGCCATCTTCACTACGTAATTGCCACCCTGAGCTTTTGCGAAGGGTCTTTTACTTCAAAATGGTCATAAAGCCAATAGTAAAATACTATCAGCAGAAAGAGAGGAACTAAGTAGCTCTTGGGATGCAGTCCGCAATTCTAGGATGCTTTAAGACAGAGAAGAGATGATAGTTCAGAACATAAAGAAAAGTTTTGAGGATAGGTTTCCGGCTTTAACAATTAGAAATTATCAATTATTTTGGGGCGGCCAGCTCGTTTCCCTTATTGGCACTTGGATGCAAAATATCGGCCAGGCCTGGCTGGTTCTCGAATTAACTAATTCAGCTTTTAAGCTGGGGGTTGTCAATGCCCTGCAATTCTTACCCATGACTTTATTCTCTTTATTCATTGGCCCTTTTGTGGACCGTTTTCCCAAAAGGAAATTAATTATTTTTACCCAGAGTTGCCTTATGCTTTTGGCTTTAATCTTGGCAACTCTAACCTATTTCGAGGTTATCCGGTACTGGCACATTCTTCTTTTAGCCTTGGGCCTGGGTTTTGTTAATACTTTGGATATGCCTGCTCGGCAATCTTTTGTCATCGAACTGGTGGGTAAAAAAAGCCTAATGAATGCTATCGCTCTTAATTCGGCTGTTTTTAACTTAGGTCGTGTGGTCGGCCCGGCAGTAGCCGGGGTTTTAATCGGCGCTTTAGGTATAGCTGTTTGTTTCTATCTTAATGCTATAAGTTTTTGTGCCGTGCTTATCGGGCTTTTTTTTATCAACGTGCCTAATTATGTTCCGGAACGGGAAAAAAAGGACTTGCTGGCTGAGGTTAAGGAAGGCCTATTTTATATTAAAGGGACAAAAATGATTCTTTTCCCGCTAATTCTCTTGGCGGTAATCAGTACTTTCACCATGAATTTTAATGTCCTGGTACCTGCTTTTGCCAAAGGAGGTCTGGACCAGGATGCCCTTGGTTATGGGCTTTTAATGACTTCCATGGGAATAGGCTCACTTTTGGGTGCCCTGACTTTGGCAGCAAATAGCCAAAAAGGACCGCGTCTAAAGGTCCTTTTTGGCGCGCCTTTATCTTTATCCCTTTTCATGAGCGTTTTAGGTTTTCAGAGTAATTATTATCTGGCGTGTTTGATTATGTTTATAGTTGGTTTTTCGGCTATAACATTTACAGCATCCGTTAATTCTACAGTCCAGCTTAATTCGGATAATGCCATGCGTGGCAGGGTCATGAGTGTCTATTCTTGGGTCTTTGGTGGTATGATGCCTTTGGGAAGCGTTTTCGCCGGGCAGATAACCGAACTTTTGGGCGCTAGTTGGGGAGTTACGACTTGCGGCTTAATAGGCTTAGGTGCTGTAGTGATAATATTTAAGTTATTTAAAGGAGCTAAGAAGTAATTGGGCTTAGAGTTAATGCAGGGAAGTGCGGCAATCTGATTATTACTATAATGAACATATGAATATATGCTCATTATTAAGAAGAACTAACTATTTCTTTAATGCACTTGGCAGCATAGAGGACATCATCTCTGGTAACCCAGTAATTAGTGACTAAACGCAGCAGGCCGTTTTCGGCTCCATTGATCTTAATCCCTTTTTTGGCCAGCTCGGTTACCAGTTTTGCCGGCTCACAGCCGGTGCCGTTTATGTCGAAGAAGACCATATTAATATGGATGTCTTCCGTAAAGACTTTAATCCCGGGGATTTCCGCCAGTTTTTCTCCCAGGAGCCGGGCATTGGCGTGATCCTCAGGTAAACGCTCTCGCATTCGCTCCAGGGCAACCAGCCCGGCTGCAGCCATAATTCCCGCTTGGCGCAGTCCGCCACCCATTAGCTTTCTCTTTTTGCGCGCCTTGGCAATAAATTTTTTAGTGCCTGCCAGCATGGAGCCGAAGGGGGCACAGAGCCCTTTGGAGAGGCAAAACATTACAGAGTCGCAGTACTTGGTTATCTCCCTGGCATCTACACCTAAATAAGCGGCAGCATTGAAAAGCCTGGCCCCGTCCAGGTGAACCGGCACATGGCGCTCCTTGGCAATTTCGAAGATTTCCCGCATATTTTCCAAGGGAATAACTCTGCCGTTGGAATGGGCGTTTTCCAAGCAAATCAGGCTTGTTTGGGGATAATGGATATCATCTTCCGCCGACCTCATACGAGAGGCAATATCTTGAGGGTTAAGAACCCCTTTGTTGCTGGTTAAAGGCCTTAAGTTCACGCCGGCGATCACCGCTGCGGCTCCCACCTCATGGACTACAATATGGCAGTCTTCTCCTAAAATGACTTCATCTCCTCGCCGGCAGTGCGTAAAAATAGCCAGCTGGTTGCCGAAAGTCCCGCTGGGAACGAAGAGGGCGGCTTCTTTGCCGGCGATCTCGGCGGCATATTGTTCTAACTTTATGACGGTGGGGTCATCGCCATAAACATCATCCCCCACTTGGGCGGTGTACATAGCGTCCCTCATTTCCTGAGTAGGGGCAGTCACTGTATCACTGCGCAAGTCTATGTATCGCATTTTCTCTTTTCTCCTTCCCTTTCTGTCTGTTATCTATCAAGTTTACCAAGCCCAAATAAGCACCTGTCAGTTTTTGCGCTAAAATTTCTAAGCCTAAAAATTATTATAAGCTGGCTGCAAATAATTACAATAACTGCTCTTTCCTTCTTTGGTTATTAAAAGGTAAAAACACTTGACACTGTAGTATAATTAACTTAAAGGTTCATATTACATGAAAAAACTCATATTATCTTTTAATTTGCTCAATTTTCGCATACAAAATTTGCTCTAATCCAGTCATTGACTGGGATAGAGTAAAACAAAAACCTAAGAAGCATAGTAAACGACCTTGCTCAACTGCAAGGATTTATCTGTAGCGAGAAAAAATGTACGATTTAATTATTGTAGGGGCCGGACCGGCAGGGGCGACTTTGGCCAGGCTCTTGGGTAAAGAAAATAAAATATTGCTCTTAGACCGGAGACGCCTCGACCAACCCTCGGTGTTAGGGGCTAAAAACGGTTTCGAGAAAGCCTGTGGCGGTTTAATTGCCCCTGATGCCCAACAAATGTTGGCAAGGATGGGTTTAGGAGTCCCGTGGGGAGTACTGGTCGGGCCCCAGCTTTTCACAGTGCGCACAATCGATATGCCTAATAAACTGGAAAGATATTACCAAAGGCATTATATTAATACTAACCGGGAAAAATTTGATTCCTGGCTGGTTTCTCTCCTACCGCCGGAAGTAGACTTGATCCTGGATTGTTCTTTTCAAGCCTTTGAGCAAAGCTCTGCCGGGATAAAAGTTAAATATACCAAAGACGGCCAAGAATTCGAGGTTTGGACTAAATTTTTAGTCGGGGCTGACGGAGCGGCTTCTGCCGTGCGCCGGAGGTTAGGGGCAAAAGTTGAAACCAGAAAATATATTTCGATTCAGGAATGGTTTAAAGTATCAGAAAATATGCCGTATTATTCAGCAATTTTTGACCGGGAAATTACGGATTTCTATTCCTGGACCATACCCAAAGGGGAATACCTCCTGGTGGGAGCGGCACTGCTCCCTTCAGATAATGCTCCACAGAAATTTGAGCTGCTGAAAGAAAAGCTTCAGGCCTATGGATTTAAGCTTGAGGAAAAAATTAAAAGAGAAGGGGCTTTTATTTTAAGGCCCACAAGCAGCCGTCAAATCTATCTAGGAGATTGTAACATTGCCCTTATTGGGGAAGCTTGCAATCAGGCCTTTTCAGTATTAATATTCGGCAGTGATTTGGTCTTATAGTTTGGCAGCTTTGGCTGGATGGGTTTAAGGGATAAGCTGATTTTCGAGGATTAGGAAAATGAATGTTATTGTTTATAGGAAGCTGAATATTATTGCTATGCTGAAAAAACCATATTGGAAAGGAATAATCCTGCTATTAGTAATCATAAGCCTGATAGCTCCGGCAACTGTCTTGCTTATAAATAACTATGTGCAAAAAGTTGGTTCCCAGTATCTCTATGGTGCCGCTGAAGTGCCGCAAGCCGAGGCGGTGCTGGTTTTGGGCGCTTACGTTTACCCCGACGGCACAGTTTCCCCCATGTTAAATGACCGGCTGACTATTGGCTATGAACTTTACAAACATGGCAAAGCTCCCAAAATAATTGTCAGCGGGGATCATGGCCGCAAAGATTATGACGAAGTTAATGCCATGAAGGATTTCCTGAAAGCAAAAAATGTTCCCGGCGAGGATATCTTTATGGACCATGCCGGGTTCAGCACATATGAAAGCATTTATCGAGCGCGAGATATTTTCCGGGTCAAGAAAGTAATCATTGTAACCCAGGAGTATCATTTACTGAGGGCCTTGTTTATCGCCCGGGAGCTGGGGCTGGAGGCTTATGGTGTCCCTTCGGATAGGCGGCAGTATCTGTTTATGGAACATTATGAGCTAAGAGAAATAGCTGCCCGTAATAAGGACTTTTTCCTGGCTAAGATCTTAAAGCCAAAACCTACTTTTCTGGGGGAAACCATTCCGGTTAGCGGTGATGGGCGGCTTACAGATGACAAAAATTAGATTAGCATCCTCTGTAACCGGTATTGCCCCGGTCGGCCTTAAGGTTAGTCATAAGCTGAGCGAAAGTGTTTGGCTGGCTTGTGGCCCACCAGGAATTGGAGACTCCCCAGGCATACCAGGGATAGCAGGGCAGAGAAGCACAAGACGGGCAGTCATACATAGTCCCTCGGGTGGTATTTCCGCTGCCGTCGTAAACATCCACGTGGACATGGCCGCCGACGCTCATGTTATTCCAATATGAGGTACCGGCCCTTTTAATTACTTCAATCCGCCGAAAACCGGCATCATAAGCCGCTTGGGCGACTTGAATAAATGTGCGGGCCGGAACAGTAATATCTGCAGCCAAACCTGAACCATGGGTAGTACCGCTGCGGTAACCGCTGGTAATAATAATAGGGGCTCCTAAAATATAGCGCATTTTCTGAAGCTGATCCACCAGTTTTCTCATTACTCCATAAGGGCGTACCCCGGCGGGGTTAAATTCGCGCATGCGGAAGTTGGGAGCAACAAACTGGTCGTCACGATAGTAGGTACATTTACCGTTGTATTCACGGATAACCCCGTGTCCTGCAGGGACATTTCTTAGACAGCCCGTATCCTGGACTCCCATAGTAATTCCTCCCTTCCAGGGAATTAGAAATCAATCCTTGTTCTTTATATTATGTTTAAGGTTTAAAAGCCGTTAAAAAATAAACGCCCGCAGGCGTTTATTACAGACTGGATGTTTATTTGGATAATTTTTTAAAGGTCTTTGGGTTTAAAAGTATCACATTGGGTCTGAGCAGATTCTCTGGATCGTCTTACTCCGTTATGGTTGACTTGAATCATTGGGGCATTGCACATTACGTCTTTGTTGTAGGCACATTCCAGGACAGTACATTTAATTTTACTCAAAATTTGCACACCTCCAAGTTTTTAGGTTTAAATTTTGCTTTTATTATTATTGACTTTAATGGCAGGAACTATGTTAGAGATCCGCTTTGAGCAAAAACTTGTCAAATTAGCAAAAGTTTACAAACGAAGAGAATCCGCTTGCCACAAGGCAGGCGGATCCCCTTCTAAAAATTATGATGAGGCTTTTGGAAGCAAGAGATTTTTCAATTTAATTTAGAAGATAACGGCTAAAGCGATCAGAATTAATACTGCAATGGCAACGATTCCTGCGCCTGCTCCGAAATTACAACCACAACCTCCTACCGGAAATGTCGGATAAACTCCACAGCCGTACATTGCTAACAACCTCCTTGGACAGTAATCATGTTTTTAGTGGGATTTAGAATACAATCCCCATGGCAATTAATAAGAGAATGATTACAACAACAATCGCAATACCACAAGCGAATCTGCCACCAAAGCCTGTTTCTACACCAGCTGCAACTGCCATTTGAAGACCTCCTTTAAGTCAATAGTTTCCTTGGCTAACCAAGATTAGAACTTATTGCCAATATCATAGTATGAAGAAAGTTTAATAATGGTACTATCTGGAAAGAAGAATTTCAAAATAGTCCAAGCAATAGACCAGGAAAGTTGAATTTTAAATCAGCAAGCAATAAAAAAGGGCTCAGATGGTCTGAGCTAAAAGGAGATATGGACTAGGTTACTTTATAATATGGCCCAAGGGCTTGAAGCGTGTATGATTGGAAAAATAGCGTTTGGAATTTCCTAACTCTGGAAAGAATATTTTGAAAAAGCGGGAGGAGTCAGCTTTGACTTGGAAAAAATTTTTACTTGGACTTAAGAAGAGTCAAAAAGTTGGAAGCCTAGTAGTAATTATACTCTGCTTAAGCGCAGTCATAATTGCCGGTTGCAGTCTAACCAAACAAGCCTCGCTGGTGGAGCCTGAAAACGGCAAGCTAAAGATTTGTACTTCCTTTTACCCCATTTATATTATGGCTTTAAACCTTGTCCAGGACGTGCCGGGGGTAGAACTTTTAAGCATTGCCCCTCCGGATACGGGATGCTTGCACGATGTTCATCTTTCCCCGGTTGACCTCAAGACCCTGGCGGAAAGTGACATCTTTATCATAAATGGTTCAGGTATGGAAGAATACTTAGAGGAGGTCTTAACTGAATTACCAAACCTAAAGGTTATTGATTCCACAGCCGGTTTAAATCTGACAAATCCCCATGCCTGGGTGAGTGTGGGATTAAACATTCAGCAAGTCCGGACTATTGGTGAGCAATTGGCAGAGCTTGATCCCGCAAATAAGGAGAAGTACCTGGAAAACATGGCCAACTATATTGCCAAGCTTGAGGAACTAAAAGACAGGATGCAACACAGCTTAGCCTCCCTGACCAACCGGAAAATAGTTACCTTTCACCAGGCATTCCCTTATTTGGCTGAAGAGTTGGATCTTGAGATCTTGGCGGTTGTTCAACCTGAAGCCGGATCTGAACCCAGCGCCAAAGAATTAGCGGAAATTATTAAATTAGTTCGGGATCACCAGGTAAAAGCGATCTTTATTGAGCCCCAGTATCCGGACGGGACTGCTCAGGTTATTGCCAGGGAAACAGGTGCCAAGGTCTATACCCTTGATCCGGCGGCAACAGGCCCATTAACAGCCGATGCCTATCTGCAAATAATGGAGAAAAACCTGCTTACTTTGCAGGAGGCTTTAAAAGAATAAATATTTAATAATACCATAATATGGAAACGAAAGACTCCTTTTTGCATATCTTATTACGAGATATGATTAAAGGAGTCTTTAAATATGGCTAAAAATCACTGTCCCCCAATCACTACAGGCAATTGCCACTTCCTAAACAGGGAGTTAAGGAAGCCTGGAGAAGAAATTGGATTTTTCTCTTATCCTAAACCTTCATTCAGTTTAAGTACCCCATACATCAAAGATGACCCTAATCTCTTGCTATTAACCCCGGCCATTTTCGGCAGCGCCGGAGCTTTTCTGCTTGGCTTTGGCTTCTATGGTCATTGTCTTACCGGAGGCTATAACAAATTTATTTTCTTTATTATTGTTTTGGCAGTAATAGCCAGTTTAGGGGGAGCAGCCTACATTTATCAGGTTCGCCTTGTTGGGTCATATCCAACATCTTTAAGCACAATTATCCTTGCGTCTTTATTAATAATTTTCTTTTTCGGAACTGTGTATAATTTGATTTATTCTTTATACCCTGCGACTTTCTCCGGGACTATCGGCGATACACCCCTAACTCAACTCTTGTCATTTTTAAGCCTTAGCGTTGGAGTCATTTCGGTAGGCGAAACATTTAATGTTGCCCCGGAAAAGCCGGAAGTTCAAATATTAGAAGCCATTGAAGCCTTATTTAATCTGTTTGCTTTAAGTCTCATCATTTCGGTGGTAGCCTCTTAAGGCTTTTTTTGTTTTGCACTGATAAGTTTTAAAGCTTATTTGATTTTATTGTGGGCGCCTTCGTCTCCTGGCCGGCAGGCAAATAATTTGGCCAACCTGCAGGTTTAAAGGATCCACACCGGGATTCAAAGCCAGAAGAGTGGCTGTCGAGAGCCCGTATTTTTGAGCAAGTTTGGAAAAAGTATCACCGGCTTTAATGACATATCTTTTGCTTGGAGGGCAGGGGACAACATTTCTGCGTACCGGAATGAAGATAACTTCTCCCACCTGAAGATTGTAAAGGTCTTTTTCCGGATTTGCGGCTTGAATAGCTTCCACTGTGGTACTAAATCGGCGGGCTAAGGCATGAAATGTGTCACCTGGCTTAAGGTGATACGGGATAGTTCCTCTTAAGTCTACTGACATAAGCTCCCTCCTGTGTTTTATTTTTTGTTTTATTCTATGCCTCACTGCCTTGTCCGTCTGCCTGGGGGACAGTCTTAAAAAAAGTATTTATTTTGACAAAAAACCCAGTTCAAAATACTTACTTTGATAATTAAAATATTTGACAACCAAATTACAAATCGGTTAATATTTTAGCTAGAACGTGAAGGGAGCTAGTACTTATTGTCTTAAAAATTCTTGTTCGAAAACTATAGCCAAAAAGTAAAAATAAGAAGAGGAATTTAATAATGTATAACGTTGAAATAACCGGAACCGGACGTTATTTGCCTGATTTTCGGGTTAGTAATGATGATATTGCTCAGTTTGTTGATACCAGTGATGTTTGGATTTCCGAAAGGACAGGGATTAAAGAGCGGCGGATCTCTATACGGGAGAATACCACGGACATGGCAGTGGAAGCCGCTCGCCGGGCCTTGCAGGATGCGGAGCTTAGGGCCGAGGAACTGGATTTGATAGTTGTAGCCACTGTTACTCCGGATAATTTTTTCCCGTCGACAGCCTGTCTGGTACAAGCCCGTTTAGGGGCAACTCGCGCCGTAGCTTTTGATATCAGTGCGGCTTGTACCGGTTTTATTTTTGCCCTAAGTATTGCCGGCCAATTTATTAAAACCGGGCAATACCAAAAAGCGCTTATTATAGGTTCTGAAGTTCTTTCCAAAATTGTTGATTGGCAAGACCGGAATACCTGTGTTTTATTTGCCGATGGAGCAGGGGCAGCGGTGCTGGAGAGAGGGAAACAAGGTATTATTTCCGAACTGCTCGGTTCGGATGGCACAGGTGCTGAAAAATTAGCGTGCTCGGCAGTCCCCTTGCAAAATAAGTTTACCGGAACTTGCTCAGACGCGGAGAACGGTTCCGGATCGAAGTTTATAAGACGGGATTATATCACGATGAATGGCCGGGAAATTTTTAAGTTTGCGGTTAATATTATGCCGGAGTGTATTCTGCAAGTGTTGGAGAACACGGGATATTCTTTAAAGGATGTTAAACAAATAGTCCCACATCAAGCCAATATCCGAATCCTGGAGGCAGCAGCCAAAAAACTGGCTATTAATAAAGACAAATTTTACGTCAATCTTGGGCACTACGGCAATACCTCGGGAGCAAGCATTCCTATAGCTCTGGATGAAATGGCCGAAAAAGGGCTAATTAACCCTGGAGACCTCTTGATTATAGTCGGTTTTGGAGCAGGGTTGACTTATGGAGCCCAGCTTCTTAGATGGACTAAAGAGAGTTCAAGAAAATAGTAAAAGAAGCTTAAAAAACAAAATTAAATAACTTTTAAAATAACTTTTTTAAAATTAAATAAACTACATCTAATTTCAGGAGAGACATTTGGCTTCAAGGATAAAAAATGAATTAAAAAAACAAAAAATGCATCTAAATTTAAAGAATGGTAGGGAGTGCGGTATGAATAAGTTCGAATTCTTCCATAACCTTGGTGTAAAGTATCCCATAATACAAGGCGGAATGGCCTGGATTTCCGATAGTTCCTTGGCGGCGGCTGTTTCCGAAGCGGGAGGTTTGGGAATAATCGCTGCTGCCAATACCCCGGTGGAGATTGTCAGAAGCGAGATTCGGAAAGCCAAAGAACTCACTGTCAAACCCTTTGGGGTGAATATCATGCTTTTAAGTGAAAATGCCGAAGCGGTTGCCAGGCTGGTTTGCGAAGAAGGTGTTAAAGTTGTTACCACAGGTGCCGGCAGCCCGGCAAAATATATCAAGATGTGGAAAGAATCCGGAATTACGGTTATACCCGTAGTGCCATCAGTTGCTATAGCCCGTCGGATGGAGAAAGAAGGTGCCGATGCCGTCGTCGCGGAAGGCGGGGAATCAGGTGGTCATATCGGCGAACTTACAACCATGGCTTTACTGCCGCAAGTGGTTGATGCTGTAGACATTCCGGTAATAGCTGCCGGAGGAATTGGCGACGGTCGGGGAATAGCCGCAGCCTTTATGCTGGGTGCCAGCGGAGTTCAATTGGGCACCAGATTCCTGGTGGCAAAAGAATGTACAGTCCACCCCAATTATAAAGAGCGGGTTATCAAAGCCAAAGATACTGACTCCGTTGTTACCGGCAGATCAACCGGTCATCCGGTGCGGGTTTTGCGCAACAAACTGTCCAGGAAGTTTGAGGAATTGGAAAGAGCCGGCGCTTCCATTGAAGAGCTGGAAGCCTTGGGAACCGGCGCCTTACGCAAAGCCGCCCGAGACGGGGATACCGAATACGGTTCAGTAATGGCAGGGCAAATAGCAGGGCTAATAAAGAAAGAACAGACTTGCCGGGAAATAATCCAGGAGTTATTTGCCGAAGCCGAAGAACGCCTGAGCAAATTTGATGTCAAAAGCATTATTAGTAATTCTTAACCTATTTGTCATTCTGAGCGAAGCGAAGAATCTTGCGAAGCGAAGAATCTTGCGAAGCGAAGAATCTTGCGAAGCGAAGAATCTTGCGAAGCGAAGAATCTTGCG
>DUML01000103.1 GCA_012839895.1 Peptococcaceae bacterium
GTTGAATGGCTTTCAGAGGACGTGAATTATAAAAATCTCTAACCTCATAATACATATCTGTGCGGGCATCTTTATTTAACTTCAAATATCTATCCTCCAAATCTGAAAGAAATTCTACTAAAGCATCGACGTCATTTTTGATTACTTGATAAGTGTTTATTAAGTCTTCGTTAATATCGTAAATAAACGCCTCTTCAATTCTATATTTTTGCAAAATATCAAACAGTACAGCTCCACCGCCTACAAATGGCTCTATGTAACGTTTTATACAACCCTGTATGAGCTCCGAAGGATAATACTGTTCAAAAGTGCTGAGCAATTGTCCTTTACCTCCAGCCCACTTTACAAAAGGTTTTGCACATACAGTTAGGCCGGTATTAATTGCAAGTTCCAACTTATTATCTCCCCTCGTAATTCCTTTTTCTTAATTATGCATTTTTAGGTCTTTAAGTATCTGACAGAATAGTCCATGATTATCCCGTTTAAATTCTGTCTTCATTGCACAAAAATGGGACAAAGTACTTTTAAATTCCCCATTTATTGAGGCTTCTTTAAACTATCATTGCTTTCTAACCACATTGAGAAAAATAATGTAACTCAATAATACCTTATTCGAAAAGCAAAATAAAATCAATAAATTATTTACTCGTATTTACTCGAAGTTATCTATCCTTTTGCACGTAATATTTATACCAACTTTAAGGAAGAGGTACTTGTATTAGGGAGTTCTAATCTGATGGATATATTTCCTTGGTTGTGTTATTAAATGTGTTTTATCAGGTTTGTGCGAAATAAAAATTTTGTTATACTTAAAATATAAGAACGGGAACCGTATTGCAGAACGGTTCTCGGCAACAGCCGCTTTAAAGGCAGTTGCTTTTGGGTTAGCAGTTTTAAGTAAACCGCCATTCCGGCACATAGGACGGTTTACTTATTTTATTTGATTAAACAAGGAGACTTGCCAAATTCGCAAACGGTTGCAAATTTGACCGCAACAGCCATTACGTTTTCGGCGTTAGCAATGCAAGATAAAATTATTTTTATAAACGGGGTGGATTATGAAATATAGAATTGCCATATTTGACATGGACGGGACGATATTAAATACACTTGAGGATTTGGCAGATACAATGAACTATTGCCTAAGAAGGTATGGTATGCCGGAAAGGTCATTAAACGAGATAAAAAGCTTTGTCGGTAATGGCACTCGTAGACTTGTGGAACAAGCTGTTCCAAAGGGCACAGATGCAAAAAGTATAGATGAAATATTTACAACCTTCATTCAATATTATAAAGACCACTGCGCATTGAAAACACGCCCCTATGACGGAATCAAGGAAGTGCTGGAAAAACTTAAAGATAATGGAATCCTGACTGCAGTTGTTTCCAATAAAGCGGATTATGCCGTAAAAAAACTCTGCCAAGAGTATTTCGACGGCTTATTCGATTATTCAGTGGGGGACAAAGAGGGTATACGCAGAAAACCATATCCGGATAGCCTTATTTCGGTAATAGAACATTTTGAGGCCAAGCCAGATGAAGCGGTATACATCGGAGACTCGGAGGTGGATTATCAAACAGCACAAAATGCAGGTGTCGATGTTATCATGGTCAGTTGGGGATTTCGAGAAGAGGATTTTCTAATATCGATTGGTGCGGAGAAAATCATTCACGAACCTAAAGAGATCCTGAAGGAAATGGGGATAGACTCTTGTGCCTAAATATCACTGCCAAAGGACTTGACAAAAAATAACATTATATATAATGAGTATATACTCAATGAGTGGAGAGTCAATCATGGAAATCTCTGCAAGGCAGGTTCAAAAATTCAATACCCGTAAAAAAATCATAGATACTGCTTACAGAATTTTTTCCGAAAAAGGTTTTTCGGTTCCGACAAGCGTTATCGCCAAGGAAGCCGGAGTTTCCCACGGTTCCATATTTGTCCATTTCCCAACCTTAAACAATTTGCTGGTTTGTTTACTGTCAGACTTCGGAGACAAAATGGGGAGAAGTCTGCATATACTTGCCAAAAAATGTGACAGTTTAGAGGACTTATTGAATGAGCACCTTAATGTTTTGGAAGAAAATGAAGCGTTTTATACCAGGTTAATTTCCGAAAAAAATAGATTACCGGATGAAGCAAAAAGCACTTTTGCGTTTATTCAGTCTACCGTGGCCTTTCATTTCAGCAGTGTCGTTGAGCGGGAAATAGAAAAAGGGACAGTCAAAAAACTGCCGGTACATATGCTGTTTAACACCTGGCTAGGCCTGGTTCATTATTATTTGCTCAACAGGGAGTTTTTTGCAGGTTTTAATGGGCCTGTTATCAGAAAGTATAGAGGGGAATTGTTGTCTACTTATCTAAATCTAATCAGAAAATCTTAAATCCAATTTATAAAGTTAATAGATCAAGTTGAATTTCAAAGTCAAATTTTATCAAGTCGAATAATAAAGAAAGCGGGGAATATGTATGAAAACGTGTATTGCTTGTGGCATGCCAATGGAGAGTATTTCAGACTTCGCTGCAAACGATCCCAGTAAAGATTATTGTGTTCACTGTGCGCGTCCCGACGGGGAGATGCAATCATTTGAAGAAAAGAAAGAAAACCTAACAAAATTTATTGTAAAAACCCAGGGGTTCGATGAAAGAGCTGCCGGGAAAATAGCTGAAGACATGATGCGCAAACTGCCGGCATGGAAAAATTATTTTAATTAGGAGAAGGGCATGGGTGAATTAGCTAAACTTCCTAACATAGGCAAGGTGCTAGAAAAAACTCTTAATGAAATCGGGATCGGGATTTATACTGAAGAGCAGCTGAGGCAAATTGGCAGCAAAGAAGCATTTGTTCGAATTAGAAGGAACGATCCCGGTGCTTGCCTGCGGGTGCTTTATAGCCTGCAGGGAGCCATAGACGGCATTAAGGACACTGTATTACCCGAAAGTACAAAAGTCGAATTAAAGATGTTTTATAAAAAATTAGAAGAACGAAAAATGGTAGAGCATAACCTTTAATTCTACGGATAGTAATGGTTTGAGCATGGTTTGGCGTACTAGAATTAGGGCATTTAATGTTGTTGACATTAATATTTAAGTAGATTATAATTTATTTAAGCAATAACTTAATTGAAATTCCTGAGGTGCGCCCATGGATAATTTTCGGGAGACACTTAAAGCCTTAGCGGATGAAACAAGGCTTAAGCTTGTAACGCTTCTTTTAAGTCATGATTTTTGTGTCGGAGCCCTGGCCAAACACTTGGGTATTTCTGAAGCTGCCGTATCCCAGCACCTTCAGCTTTTGCGAAAGGCCGGAGTGGTTAAAGGGGAAAAACGTGGCTATTACACCCATTATACTGTTGACAGGGAGGTACTAAAAGAAGCGGCCAAAAACCTCTTAGAGTTGGCGTCTAGAACTCCCGAATGCCAAGGCGATTGCCGCAAACGCACCGCAGGAGAACATCAATGCTGCAGAAAGGAAGGTAATAGTGATGTGTAAATGCAAATGTCAAAAACCTGAATTAAGACCTGTCGACGGCAAATGCAGCGATGAGCAAATTAAAGAATGTCACGGAGATGAAAAAGTACACCCCTGTGAGTGTGAAAAGAAGTAGAAGATAAAAGAAGGAGTAAAAATGCAAAACCTCTTACACCAGGGCAGCTTCCTTTTCCTAGTAAAAAGGCTGGCTGCTTATTTTTTTAAGATTCCTCAGACCAGTGTCTATCATATATCGGAAAGTTTAAAAAGGTGCAGATTATCTTTCCTTGTGAGAAAGAAAACCATTGATATAAGTAAAGCTCTCATATCAAGGGTTAATTTTTTTGGGTCTCTCTGTTAAATGTTGGGGTAACTCTTGAAAACAGACAGTTAATAAACCAAATCATTCACCTTTTTAAACTTGTCTTGTATAAGTTATGGGAATATATAAAAAAGAAGTAAATGAAATGTAAATTTAAAGAATACCAAAACGAGAAATGTTGTGCAAAATTAAAAAAATCAAAAGCAAAAGAAAAAAGGATATAGAGTAAAAAGCCCTGTTTTAAAAAGGTGTAATGGACATATTCTCCTGGCACGAAAATTGCAACAATAAAATACCGTAAGACAATTATGAAAATAAACTTGTAAATCATTGATAACAAAGGAAAATAGCGATAAGATAAACTTGGCTGCCAGCCGGATGTTCATATCAAAAATATCCAGGGAATAAAATTCGGTTAGTTGTCAGGCAGACTTTTAGTTTATCGTCACACGGGCTAAGGAGGGAATTCTTTTGTCATCTAAACTCAGGTCGGTAACCGTAAAACTACAGTCAGAAATGTTTGAGCAAATAAAAAAAATTGCGGAGAAAAGAGGAGAAACCATATCCGATACTATTAGATATCTAATTAATCGGGGGTTAGAGGATAAAATTTATAAGGAAAACACAAAGTTATTGGCCGAGGTAGTCAGAGAACAGATAGAGCAGGTGATGAAATCCTACGTTTTTTACCCCTCTCATTACCCATCTTTAGACCATACAGAACATCCTACATGGACTACAGAAAGGTTATTTAACAGAAGAGTTAATTTATGCCGGATCGATAGAAGTAACAATACCAGGAGATATAGCCAGCTAGCTTAACCATTAGATAAAGGAACCCGCAGGGCCGGTAGAATAATTCCGACCCTGCGGGTTATTTTTTATTCTCAGCTTGCCGAGAACCCAATAATCTAACTGTTGGAGTCATCTCAATATTGTAGCCCCAAAAGTATAACCCGAAAAGTATAATTTCCCAGGCTAATGTCCAGGGGATTCAGCATATAAACTTAAACGGCATTGAAGAAACCTGTTTGGGTTAAAATGGCTTTTAAATCAGCTTTTTCAGCCTCACCTAAGGGTAATAACGGCAGCCTGGGATTCCCTCCGTACAGCCCCATCATATCCATTGCTGCTTTCAGACCGGCTATTCCGTATTTCACAGTTACTGCGCTGTTACTTGCAATCAGCCGGCTTTGTAGCTGCAGGGCTTCATCTTTATTTCCGGTTTCAAAAAGTTCGACGATTCTGGCACATTCATTGGGGAAAATATTGGCAAGAGCCAGGGTCCCGCCGGTAGCTCCTACAGCAAGACTCGGGTATAAGAAGCTGGCAGAACCGGCAAATACGGCAAAATCTTCAGGGGTATTTGCTACACAATTGGTAATCTGGACAATATCCCCGCCGCTGTCTTTTATGCCGATAATATTGGGATGAACAGCCAGTTCGGCTACTAATTTTGCCGATATGTTAATTCCCGTATTTCGAGGCATGTTATATAGGATAACCGGAACAGGGGAAGCATCAGCTACATCTGTGTAAAATCTCTTTAATACAGGCTCGGTCATGCTTCCTTTATAGTAATTAGGTGTTACAACCAGTACGGCATTAGCACCCGCATCGGCAGCAGCCAGACATAAACGGATAGTTTCTTCGGTAGATTCTGCGCCTGTCCCTGCAATTACCGGTTTTTTCCCTTGGCATTTTTTACAGACAAATTGCAGAAGTTCAACTTTCTCTTCCGGACTTAAGAACACAAATTCTCCGTTGGAACCCATAACAACGATACCTTCAAGCTTTGAACTAAGCCAGAAATCCAAATTTTTATCCAACTGGGAATAGGCAATTTTGCCTTCTTGAAATGGGGTAGGAATCGGTGCATAGACACCATGCAATTTGAACATTCAGTTTTCCTCCTTAAAATGATTTGCCGAAAAGTTAGTGAAATTGGTTTATTATTATTTATCAAAGTTATCTAAAGTCGCTCCTTTATCGGCTTGACCGACATTACGGCAGTACAAACCGAGAAAGCCTTTATTTACAGGCGGTTTACGGGGGCTAAGTTTTTTGAATCTCTCTGCCATTTCTTCTTCACTGATTAGAAGATTGAGTTTTTTGTGTTCAATATCAATCTCAATTTGGTCTCCATCTTGAACAATTGCAATTGGTCCTCCTACCTGGGCTTCCGGAGTAACATGGCCGATACAGAAGCCCCTTGTTGCTCCTGAGAAACGCCCGTCAGTGATCATAGCTACGCTGTCACCCAGCCCCATTCCTGTCAAGATAGCTGCCGGTATGGACATTTCTCTCATACCGGGTCCTCCCTGGGGTCCTTCATAGCGAATAACCAAAACATCACCCGGTTTGATTTCCTTATGCATAATGTGGTACATCAAATCTTCTTCTGACTCAAATGTCTTTGCTGTTCCCACTTGTCTCTTGGGAGCATCCTTAATTCCGCTTACTTTAACCACTGCTCCGTTGGGTGCCAGGCTTCCCTTAAGAACTACAATCCCGCCCTTAGGCTGCAGCGGATTTTCTAAAGTCCGGATAGACTCCCAATCTTTTACAGGGCCGTAATATTTGGTAATGTTCTCCTTGATTACGGTTGGGAAATTTTTGTGCAACAAGGGATCAAGCAAGCCCAGAATTGCTCCTACACCGCCGGCCAGGTAAAAATCCCAAAGAGTATATTTGCTGGAAGGCTTGTATTTGGCAATACAGGGTGTGGTCTCCGACAGGTAATCAATTTCATCCAGGGTCAGTTCCAAATCAGCTTCTTTAGCTAGGGCAGGCAGATGGAGTACTGCATTGGTTGAACCGCCGATAGCCATCAAAAACCGTATGGCATTGACTAAGTTTTCTTTGGTTAAAATCTGTCTGGGTCTCAGGTCTTCCTTGACCATCTGGACAATTCTTTCCCCGGTTTCCTTAGCCAATCTTCTTTTTTCAGCATATACCGCAGGAATTGTTGCAGCTCCGGGCAGGCTCATGCCCAAAGCTTCGATTATACAGCCCATAGTGTTTCCGGTGCCCATCATTCCACAGACACCGATTGTGGTACAGGTATCATTCTCGATTGTGTCAAATTCTTCTTGGGTAATAAGCTGATCTTTAACCGCACCCATTGCTTCTTTAATATCCGGCATTACCCATTGTTTTCCGTCCCGGAAATTGGACATCATCGGTCCCGGTGGAAGAAAAATGGTAGGAATGTTTATCCTGGTAGCTGCCATTAACATACCAGTAGGCGATTTATCACAAGAAGGCAGGAATACCAGACCGTCAAAACCCCCGGAGCCAACCATTAACTCAATCTCAGCGGCGACCAATTCTCTGCTGGGCAGGGAAAAATGCATCCCCTTACCTTGGGCAATAGCATCACAGACTGCTATGGTATGAAACTCCACCGGTGTTCCTCCGGCAGCCCAAATACCAGCTTTGACAAATTGAGCAAGTTCCTTGTTGGGATAACTGCCCGGATGAAACTCCGACCAAGAGCTGACAACCCCGATAACAGGTTTCTCCAGATCCTTCTGGGTATAGCCAACAGATTTAAACATTGCTCTGGGATAGGCGCCTTTGCTTCCTTCGAATAAGTTCCGGGAATTACGATACATATCCTTCATAATCTATTCCCCTTTCCTAAGCAAAACTTGTAGAATTGAAAATTGATTAAATATTGAACAAAAATTAGTAACCTAAAAAGTACCTTCTGCGGTCGGCTAATGAAATACTTGCAGAAGGCAGCTTTTGCAGAAGGTACTTTTTATAGGAGGTATTTGAGGATGTAATTTGATTCAAAACTTAGGCTTCGACTTGCTTTTTGCTAAAAATCTTTTTAATAATGGGAGGCAAGACAAAAACTAAAATTGTTATTAGATAAAGGGATCCGGAGATTGGACGGAAAATCATTTCCATTATATTACCTTCTGAACTTATCAATCCCTGACGGAGAGCTGTTTCCATCATAGGCCCTATTACCAAGGCCAGAACCAGGGGAGCCGGATTATATCCGTATCCACGGAGAATAAAACCAACCAGCCCGAAAATAGCCAAGACATATAGGTCCATAAAACTGGAATTAACACTGTATACACCTATTAAACAAAGCATGACCACTATAGGCAAAAGGATCTCTTTTCTAATGGAAGCAATCCTGACGAAAAACTGAACCAATGGAATATTTAAAACCAGCAGCATAAAGTTGCCGATATACATACTGGCGATAACTCCCCAAAACAATTCCGGCCTTTCAGACATTAAGGTAGGACCGGGTGTAATTCCATGGAGCATCATGGCTCCCACTACCATAGCCATGGCCGGTGTAAAGGGTACTCCCAGAGCCAGAAGAGGGACATAAGCACCGCTGACAGCAGCGTTATTGGCTGATTCCGGTCCTACAACACCTTCAATGGCGCCTTTGCCAAATTGCTCCGGATTCTTGGAAATCTTTTTCTCAGTCATATAGGATACAAAAGTAGAAATAACCGGTGACGGACCCGGTAAGAGGCCAATTAAGAAACCTATCACACCGCCTCTGAACATGGGGGAAATAGAACGTTTTACTTCATTTTTAGTAGGAAGAAGATCCCTCATCCTAACCTTAATCATTTCTGCTTTTCCTTCTTTTTCAAGAGCTGCAGAAATAATTTCCGCTATACCGAAGAGCCCCATAGACACGGGCAGAAAATCCAGACCCTGGGCAAACTCAGTAATACCAAAGGTAAAGCGCGGTGTACCAATTAATTTATCCATGCCAATGGTACTAACTGCCAATCCCAATAAAACCATGATCATATTTTTCGTAAAAGATCCTTCAGTTAGCTTAACAAGAATAATTAAACCTACAAAACCTATAGCGAAAAATTCCGGTGGACCAAAGGCTAAAGCGGCATCTGCCAAAGCTGTAGCAGCAAACATCAAGCCCACAAGTCCTAAAGTTCCGGCGACAAAGGAACCCACAGCTGACATGGTCAAAGCTGCTCCGCCCCGTCCCCTTTTAGCCATTTCATAACCATCAATACAGGTAACAACTGAAGCGGACTCGCCCGGTATGTTTAGCAGAACTGAGGTAGTTGAGCCGCCATACATGGAACCGAAATAAACTCCGGCAAAAAAGATCATTGCGGAAACAGTACTCATCTGTAAAGTAAAACTTAGTAAAATCGCCATGGCCGCCAGGGGACCAAGACCGGGCAATACTCCGACAATTGTACCGATAAAGGCACCGCCTAGGGCATAAAGGAGGTTCATAGGTGTGGCAGCCGTTGAGAAACCCCATTAAAAGTTGATGAATTACTTCCATAATTAATAAGGACACCTCCTAGAGCCTTAAAATAAAATCTTCAATTGGGCCTGACGGTAAGGGGACACCCAAATATTTCGAAAAAAGAACTATGCAATTACCAAGAAAAAACTCTATGAAGAGGTAATAGAGAAAATCACCCTGATGATTAAAAATAACGACTATAAAGCAGGTGACCGTCTACCATCCCTTTCGGAGTTAAGTGAAATGTTTGAAGTAGGGAAACCGACTGTGCGGGAAGCTTTAAGTGTGTTAGCTGCAACAGGGGTTTTAGAAATTAGGCATGGCAGTGGAATATTCCTTAGAGAGCCGATCACTGTTCCATTCCATAATGTAGCTGCTCAGCTGCAAGTCGAAAAGGTTGAAGGTGAAAACCTTATTCATTGGCTGGAATACCGACGAGCGGTGGAATCTGAAGCAGCCCGGCTCGCAGCTAAAAGAAGAAATGAGCTTGATCTTCAGGCTATTGCCGAGGCTAAAAGCGGCTATGAGGAAGACCACCTCCAAGGTAAGACCAATTCAGAATGGGACTATCATTTTCATCAACGTATTGCCTTGGCTACACATAATCCGGTTTTTTCACAGGCTGTTACCCCTTCTTTTGAAGCCTTCAAGAATTATTTTGCTTTAAGCCTTAAACAATCTTTAGCTATTCCAACCCGTAGAGAAATGGCAGCGAAGGAACACCAGTTAATTTTCGAAGCCATCAAAAAAGGTGATGCCTTAGCAGCTCAGAATGCTATGATCAAACATATTGATAACACGGTAAAAAAGGTAAAGCTTCTCTGCGATATTTAAATAATCTGCTTATCAAGCCATATAAAAATACCTTCTGTATTGCTTTTCAGCAATTCACAGAAGGTATTTTGGTTATAATCTGTCCCTTTCATGGAGGTAGTAGGACAGGGACAGCGCTAATTTGGAAGGGTGGAAGTCTTAAGGCTGAAACTACTTGGATTTTGGTAAATCATAGGAAATATCCTATTTGAAAGTTAGAAAATCATTGGGCTGAGACTATTTAGATGTTTGGGAGATAATAGGTTTTAAACCTAGTAAGGGAAGCTCATCGGTATTTGATTTTCTGTACCTAAGATAACCCGAAAGACCGATAAGTTCGGCATGTTTGGCGAAAGTCATCATTCCGACGTTAGTCCAGATGTAGCCGAAATTGTTAAAGGAGCCGCCGGCCATGAATTGGGTGTTCATGAACATGGCTACTAAAGCAGACCAAAAAATTCCGAATCCCAAGATCATACTTAGGCCAATGCCAATTTCGAAAACCACCACAAGAAAATCAGTTACTGCAGGCATATTTAAGAAAATATTATCGGCAATATATGCGAATCCTTTATTAATATAAAGGGGATCGAATCGGGTTACTTCGGAGCCGGCCAGGTTGTTAACCACAGCTTCGACTTTGCCGGCAGAATTAAGCATACCGTCACTTAGCCAGCTCAGTTTTCCCCATCCGGACTTAAGCCAAGCCCAGCCATAAATTACCCTTGCTACGGTGAAAACCGGCACTATAATTGCCAATCGCCAATCCTTAAGTTGATTTTTAATTGCGTTAATATAAGCGTTCATGGAATCACCCCCATATAAAATTCCAATTATTTAAGTGATAATTTTACTTATTATATAGAGCAAATACCGTGCCAAGTAGAAAAGGCTTTAATACAGGGGTTATCTTTAGGCGGTGTTAACTGATTTGGGGGAGTAGAGTTAACATCAAAAAAGAGTTAACATAAAAAAAGAAATAGTTTAAATTGCTTGAATCATGATATATACTTAATCCAGAGGGTTTTTTTACTAAATCCATAGTTTTTTCTGCTTGTGTCGCTCCAGCGTTAACCTATGCGTTAACTTTAGCGTTAACCTTCAGCGTTAACTATATAACCGGTAGTTAACACCAAATGAAGAGGAAAAGCATATGAAAAAGGAATTATTAAAAAAATTTCCTGGTTTTCTAAGATTGACTCCCGAAAATAATATAGAATTCTCCTGGGGAATCGATGCCAACTTGCAGATGCAAATCCGGGAAAGCTTAATAAACGGGCAATTGGACGAAAATAAAAAGCTAAAGATTGACGAAGGAACTCTTGAGCTTTATAAAGTTGCAGGAAGTTTAAAAAGTTTGGTCATCTTTAACCAGGCTGCGGAAGGCAGTGCTGGGGATAACCTCTTTCCCATAAAAAAACTGGCCAATTATGCTGCCTCTCCTCAAACCGTAATAAACTCTATTGCTGAATGGGTAATGCAAGCCGTCCAGTTCGAACGTTTTGACCTGGTCAGGGTGAACAGGCCGTTGCGACGCTTTAATTTTGAGTATTCCCTTGGGGTGGATATTGAGGGAGTCTTTCATACCGCTTATAAAGAAGTATCCGATTCGGGCCTGGCCTGGCTCCTTAATAATGAAAAACCCTATCTTGTGGAAAATTTTACCCCCGAAGCCATTAAATTCAGTGAGGATCAGGCCCTCTATAAATCAGGTTTTCGCTCTACCCTCAGGGTCCCGCTCATTTTCAACCATGGTGTTATAGGAGCAATCCTCCTGGCAGACTCCAAACCCGGGCACTTCCAGTTGGAAGATGCTTTGCTCTTAGAAATCCTTGCCCAAAAAGTCGCCCAGCCCTTTTTTCACGCCGGGATTCTCCAGGAACAAGAGTATAACACCTTGGCTTCTTCGACCTTGCTGCAAACCATAGCCGAAATGAAGGATTTTACAGGAACAACAGAGTTCCTAAACCTCTACTGCCAAACCTTAAAACAACTGGCGAAAACCGACAGGGTAGGGTTATTTCTTATTAATCAGGAAAAAGGTGAGTATTGCTGCCTGGCCGAAGCCGGGAAAAAGTTAGCTGTTTTAGGAGAATGGCTGCCAATTGGAAAACTACCCTTCCGGGAAATGCTGAATTTAAAAAGCATCATAGCCTTTAACCTTGCCGACCCCCGTTATGGAACCTGGCACGGATTAATGGGGCGGGGACTTACGGCCATGCTTTATGCTCCTATTACCGATGCCCGGGGAGAAATTAAAGCCTGTCTTGTAGCGGGGACCGCTGATGAAAGCGCCATGACCAAACATATAGCGGGCTTATTTAAAGTTGCTTCCGAACAATTGGGTGTTATCTTAAACCGGAGTATTTTGAGTTTGGAGGACAAAAAAGAGCCTGTGCGCCCAAAAGAAGGCAAACCTCCGGGATTTGAAGATATCATCGGCTCTTCTCCGGCAATCATGGAAACCATACAAAAAGCGGCTGCCGTAGCCGAATATGAATTTCCAATCCTTATCACGGGGGAAACGGGAACAGGCAAAGAACTGTTTGCCAAAGCCATTCACCGCGCCAGCTCCGTTGCCAAAGGTCCTTTCATTGTGGTCAACTCTGCAGCCATCCCGGATAATCTGCTGGAATCCGAACTTTTTGGTTATAAAGAAGGGGCATTCACCGGTGGAGTGAAAGGCGGGAAAAAGGGAAAAATTCTTCTTGCCCACGGAGGAACCCTGTTCCTGGATGAAATCGGCGAATTGTCCTTGGATTTGCAAGCCAAGCTTTTAAGGGTTATCCAAGAAAAAGAAGTTGAACCTCTGGGCGCAGAAAAACCTATCCCTGTTGATGTCCGCATAATTTCCGCCACCCATAGAAACCTCCAAGAAATGGTGAAAAATCAGGAATTCAGAGATGATCTCTATTACCGGCTTAACAGCATCGAAATAAAAATCCCGCCCTTGCGGGAACGGGGAGAAGACATCATTGAACTGGCGGAAAACATGCTGGCAGAAGTCTCCAGGCGCAGCGGCAAACGCCCCAAAAGGCTCTCCGCCGCAGCCAAGGAGGCTCTCCTTAAATTTGACTGGCCGGGAAACGTCCGCCAACTGCAAAACCTCATCAACTGGGCGTTTGTATTCGCCGAGGATGATGTAATTAAAGTCGAAGATCTGCCGCCCGAGATTCAACCCAAAAGCCGGGGGAACCATGAGGAAGCGGAAAGACAGGAACTCGCCAGGCTCTTAAAAGAGTTTAACGGCAACAAAACAGCTTTGGCCAACCACCTGGGAATCACCAGGACCGGATTATGGAAAAAACTTAAGCGCCTTGGTTTGCAATAAAGGCCTGCAGTGCTTGCAATAAAGCAGTATGCTTGCAGGGCCTTATGCGGAGAACATTAATTAAATTATTAATTACAGATACCAGAATCAGAGTTGTTTATTATGGTTAAATTATAAAATAGCTAATTAATTCGCACATAAATCAACAGAGATGTGGAAAGCAAGAACAAATGCATGGTAGAATTGTGGAAACGAAAAACATTTTGAAGAAAGGAAGGAATAATCCATGGTAAAACAAATAAGCAAGGAGGATCTTCCTCAATTTAGCAGCCACGAGGAAGCTAAATCTTATTTTGAGCAAAAGTTTGGAGCAGCCAACTTTCAGCTGGTTGAGGAAATTAACGACCAGTTTGAGGGGAAATTCTTTTTGTACAAATTGATCCTTGACCCGGAAGCTTACCAAAAAGGCCAAGAAGAGATTAAACAAAAGGGCTATTGCAGTAAAGAGGAGTTTATCCAATCTACGCAGAGAATTAAAATCATGGCCAATGGAGATGTTTTTACGAACTAATAGTTCTCCCTGGGCGTTTTCGATGTCCTTAAAGCCTAAAATATAACCTTATAATATGGATATAATGGATAAAGCGTATCTCAAATATAATATGCACCTCCCCGGCAAGGCGGAGGTGCTTAATTCATTCCAGCCAAAATTAGCTAATAGCCTGGCACTTACCCAAATAGTTATTGACAAGAATCCCGATAACAATGAGTATTGTAATATAATACAGGTAATATATGAGATAATACAAGTAATATGCGAGTACTGTAGAGACACGGATTTTGGAGGAAAGAAAGATGGCGGATGATTTCCTAAAAAAGCTCAATGAGATGCCTATTGTTGCCTCTGTAAAGGACGATTACGGCCTGGATGAGGTCCTAAATTCGGAATGTGGAGTTGTGTTTATAATCTACGGCGATCTGTGTTCGATAGCAAGAATTGTCAGTAAAGTGAAGGAGTCAGGGAAAATTGCCATTGTCCATATTGACCTGATAGAAGGATTAACCAGCAGGGATATCGCTGTAAAATACATCAGGGAAAACACTCAGGCGGATGGAATAATCAGTACCAAGCCGGGGATTGTAAAAGCAGCTAAAGAGATGAACCTTATAGCCATTCAGCGCTTTTTCCTGATCGATTCCTTAGCTCTGGAAAATTTTAAAAAACAGGTGGTTCATGAATATGCAGACGCAATAGAGATTTTACCGGCGGTAATGCCCAAGGTCATTCGGAAGGTGGTCTCTTTTTCCCGTGTTCCCGTGATTGTTGGCGGTCTGATCTCGGATAAGGAAGATGTAATGCTGGCCCTGCAAGCCGGAGCAGTTGCGGTATCAAGTTCAAATTCCGCTATCTGGTTTTTGCTTTAAAAGTAATGTAATTGTACCACTGTCCCGTTTATCAAGCTATCAAACTGGAGGTATAAAAGTGGTATAAAATTGAATATTTTGCTTGTTGAAAATGAATTGTTGACATAGGACACGGTAAATGGTATATTAGGTTTGCAAGTTAAATTATGCACTTGGCACAATGGCGGGTCAAGTAACAGCGACGAAGCTCTGTTCTCTCTTGCGGGAGAGGATAAAGCTTTTATTTTTTATAAAAATATATTATTTTTATAACATATTGTTTTTAATAAAATATATTTTGTGTGCTTTTTAATATAACATTATTTTATTGTTTCTATGTTTACTTCAGGCATATATACGAGTTGAAGATTCATTGTCTGAAAATACAGAAAATTTCATTGCATTGAATTTGTATTTATAAGATAAAATCTTATTACGTGATATTAGTGTTATCTTATATTTCGCATTACAAAATAAACAAATAAATAAAATATTATATTGGTATATTTTGTCGTATTATATATAATTTCTTTAAATTTAATTAAAATAAATAAAATATTTTCTCAGATGGGAGTGGCGTATGTGGCAGTACGGGTTGTTATAGCGGATGATGAAGCAATTGCGCGCTTGGACATCAAGGAATGTCTTGAACAACACGGTTATGAAGTGGTCGGTTTGGCCGAAGATGGCTTTGATGCTATCAGCCTTTGCAGCCAACTCTCCCCGGACCTCGTAATCCTAGACATTAAAATGCCTGTGCTTGACGGGCTAAGTGCCGCAAAAACCATCTGGGAAGGCAATCTTGCAGGATGCATTGTTTTGGCTACAGCTTACAGTGACAGTAAATTTATCGAAGCGGCAAAGTCTCACGGGGTTATGGGATACATTGTAAAACCAATTGACTCCCGTTCTTTGATACCGGCTATAGAAGTAGCGGTAGCCAGAAGCAAGGAATTTCTGAACTTGAAAAAAGAGATCGAAAAAGCCGAAGAGAAGCTCGAAGAAAGAAAACTGGTGGAAAGAGCCAAAGGCATTCTGATGAAAGAAAGAAATATCAGTGAGAAAGATGCTTACGAATATATCAGGTTGTTAAGCATGAAAAAAGGGGTTCCGATGAAAAAAATTGCCGAGTTATTAATCTTAAGCAGTAAATATTAATCTTGCAGTTCTTAACATGCCTAATTAGTATGACGGTATTAACTGGTATTAATCTTAAAATTCCGGACCGGATAACAAGGATTAACTTGAAGGTACGCACCGAATAAATCGATGAAATTAGGTGGTTAGTATGCTCCGGGAATTATGCAAACAGTATACCAAACTCAGTGAGGAAGATATTTTGGAGCTTGAGGCGATCGAAAGACAGCTTCCCTTATTCTGCGCTTTATTCAATCGGGATATATTTATCGACTGTATTATTCCCGGCGGGGAGTATGGAATTATTGTTGCCCATGAAAGAGCTGCATCAACTACTTACAAGAAGGCTATTACCGGCGAAATAATCAAACTGTCTTACGAACCTGCTGTTTACGATGCTTACCAGTATGGTAAGGAAGTACAGGATCTTAAAGGGGTAACCCAAGAAAACAAGATAGTAAAACAAAGCGCCACTCCGGTAAGGAATAAGCGCGGAGATGTTATAGCAGTGCTGGTTTATCAGAGGGATATAACAGACAGTTTGTCCAAACAAAACCGTCTCCAGAGTATAGCCCATAACGCTCAAGAAACGGTTCAGGATGTTATTACTGTAAATGATTCTAATATTCTGACAGAAGAAGTAAGTGACGGAATAATCATTTTTGACAAAAATCTTGTTGCTTCTTTTGCCAATAACGAAGCGAAAAATATTTACAAGGAGCTTGGCTTTGGTGACCAACTTATAGGTCTAAGCTTGGACGATTTGAGTTTGGACCTTTGTCTTGATACTAAAAAGATTGTCGAGGGCGAATTGACCGAGCATGAAGTGGTCATAGGCCATAAGACATTAAAGATTAGATATAAAGTTTCCGGTAAGGACAATCCGGGTTTAGTAATGCTTTTGACCGATATCACAGATATAAAAAACAAAGAAAAAGAATTGGTACTAAAATCTGTCGTTGTTCAGGAAATGCACCACAGGATAAAAAACAGCCTGCAGATGATTGTAAGTTTATTAAATATGCAGGTCCGCTGTAGTACTAATGAGGAGACCATAAGGGCGCTTCAGGAGAACATCAGCCGTATCAGCAATATCAGTGCAATTCATGAAATTCTAAGCCAGAGTGAGTCCAGCGAACAGGTATCAATTTGTGAACTTGTTGAAAAAATACGGTCAAACATCCTAAAATGCGCGGCTCTTGGTCATTGCTCAATAGACATCAACATAGCCGGAGATTGTTTCCTGATTGGAGGCAGGCAAGCGGTATCTATCGCTGTTATTATGAATGAACTTATTTCCAACTCCTTAAGACATGCTTTTCCCGGCAGAGAAAGCGGAGTTATCGACATAATACTGGCCAAAGGAAACAGGTTTTGTTCCATATCGGTTACGGACAACGGTGTCGGCTATGATTTGGAAAAGGGCGACACTGAGAATATGGGGCTAAAGATTGTCAAAACAATTGTAAACGACAGCTTGAAGGGAAAGGTTCATATCTCCAGTTCTGCCGGTGGAACCCGTGTAATTATTGAATTTAAACCGGAGTAAACTTTGCTTTAACCCTGGGCTTTTACCGATGGATAACATCGGAAGCAATAAAAATAATATTAAATGGAGGAAAAGTTTATGAGGAAAAAAATCTTCGCCCTACTACTCGCTTGCGCTCTGGTTATTACCATGTTCACCGGTTGCGCCGGCAATCCTGCCCCCGCTGAACCTGGAAAACCGGACGCAAGCCAGGCTCCTACCAGTGAAAACCCTCTGGTACTGCAGCTCAGCCATGTATTTTCTAAAGGAACACCTATGGATCTTTCAGTTGTTCAAGCCGCTGAGAATATTGAGAAAAGAACTAACGGCGCCATTAAGATTCAAATTAGTTCCAACGGCACACTTCCTAACGGTGTAGACGGCTTTGAGCAATGCGTACGCGGAGCCAACTTTATTAACCTCTATGATCCCAGCGCTATGGCTGACTGGGTTCCCGATTATGTCGCACTTATGGGTCCTTTCCTTGTAGATACTCGCGAAGAGTTCAAATTGCTTTGCGAGTCAGATACGGTAAAAGAAATGAATAAAAAAGCCGAAGAGAAAAACTTAAAAGTTTTAGCTCTTCCCTTCAATTTCGGATTCCGGCATATTTCATCCGGTAAGGTCAAAGTCCAATCTCCTGCTGATCTTAAAGGTATAAAATTCCGTGTTCCTGGTTCCCAAGTCTTTATTAAAACTTTTGAAGCTCTAGGCGCCAACCCGATTACCACTCCTTCTTCTGAAGTCTATAACGCCATTCAAACCGGACTGGCTGACGCTAACGAGTCCTCTCTGGCAGACCTTGCTCAGATGCAGATGCAGGAAGTTGTAAAATACATTACCCTTAGCGGTCACTTTATTGGAACTTCCTCTGCTGTCATGTCTCTTGAAGTCTTCAACAAACTTACTGAGGAGCAGCAAAACATCCTGATTGAAGAGTTCCAAAACGCTGCTGAGGTATGTTCCGAAATGTATATAGAAAAAGAAAAAGAAGCCCGCAAAGTTTTTGAGGATGCAGGCGTGGAATTTGTAGAAAATATTGACAAAGAACCCTTTAAGGAACTGACCAAGGTTGTATATACTCAAGAAGTATTCCCGAATCTGCCTCCTGGAATTTATGAAAAATTACAAGAAGAATTAGCTAAAATCCGCGCGAAGTAATCTTGGAATGTAAGCGGCACGGGTTGTTGTTAGCGGCCGTGCCGCTTTAATTACTGAACACAAGAGGTGCCAACATGAAAAAATTCAAGCTCAGCGATCTTGATCTATACGTAGGAGCCGCATGTTTTGTTGTACTAGTGCTACTTATTATTGTTAATGTAACATTAAGGTATGTTTTTAAAACAGGAATGGTCTGGGCTGAAGAATTAATCCTGATCTTATTTGCCTGGGCGACCTATCTCGGCATTGTCGTATCCCAAAGGTATAATCGCCATATTAAAATTGATTTTATCTTTAAAATGTTCCCTAAGCCTGTGCAGAAATTTCTGGACATTGTAACGGATATCGCTATCACTATATTAACTTGTTATATTACTTATCTTGCTGTAACACTGTGTATCAACGCCGGTACCAAGAAAACCCTGGTTATGCAGCTTCCTATAAATGTCGTTAACAGTTGTTTGGCAGTTGCCTTTGCGCTGATTTGTTTAGGCTCAGTAGTTAGGATAGTAGAAAAACTAAAAGGGACATATGTTCCGGTAGATCCGCTTTCAACAGACGAAGAAGAATAATTGAAATTATCCTAAAAATCTATCAAACAGGAGTAAGTAAAAATGGAAGTAGGTTTTGTTAGTTATATTCCTCTCATTTTAGTATTTGTACTTTTCTTCCTGCGGGTGCCGGTTGGCTTTGCCTTGGTAGGCTCAGCTATGCTCTACTTTATATTTATGAATAACAGTATGCCCATTGACTTAACCCTGCAGACTTTGATTGCCGGCATTCAGGATTTTGGCTTATTGGCTGTACCGCTGTTTATAATGGCGGGTGTTATCATGAATTATTCCGGAATAAGCAGCCGTTTAATGGCCTTTGCTGACCTTCTGGTAGGCCATATGGCCGGCGGTCTCGGCCAGGTGAATGTCCTGTTAAGTACCCTGATGGGCGGTGTATCAGGGTCCGGAAACGCAGATACTGCGATGCAGTGTAAGATTTTGGTGCCGGAAATGGTTAAACGCGGTTACGATGCTCCAACTGCAGCAGCTATCACTGCTACTTCATCTATTATCCCGGCTATTATCCCTCCAGGCATTGTCATGCTTCTCTACTGTATGGCTGCTCACGTCTCTATCGGCAAGGTTTTCGCAGCAGGTTACATTCCGGGTTTGCTTCTCTGCGTTGCCTTGATGATCACAGTGCACATTTTAGCTAAAAAAAGAGGTTATCCTGCCAGCCGGAAAAAACGGGCAACAGCAAAGGAAATTATTCAAGGCGCTTTTAGTGCTATTCTGGCTTTGTTTATGCCTCTCGGACTCCTCCTTGGGTTACGCATGGGAATGTTTACAGCGACAGAAGGAGGCGCGATGGCCGTTGCCTATTGCGCTATCGTTGGCGGCTTCATTTACAAGGAACTGAAATTCAAGCATCTTTGGCCAATTATCAAAGAGACTTACTTTGCTTCTGCTGAAATCATGTTCATCATTATTGGAGCGAAGCTATTAGGTTCCTATCTGTCCTGGGAGCATATCCCCGATAGCATGTCGGATTTGGTCCTTGCTATGACCGACAATAAAATATTATTCCTATTGTTCATAAACATCTTTTTCTTATTCCTTGGTATGTTTATGGAAGTCAGCCCCTGTATGTTTATCTTCGTGCCCCTCTTAATCGGGCCCCTTAAGGCTCTGGGGATAGATCTGGTCCATTTTGGGATTATTATGACTTTGAACTTGATGATCGGCGGTATTACTCCTCCCTTTGGCTCCATGATGTTTATTTCCTGTTCACTTACGAAAATACCCATGGAGAAATTTGTCATCGCCAATATTCCGTTTTTTATCACTGTTCTGATAGTACTTCTTATGGTTACCTATATTGAACCAATCTCTATGTTCTTGCCCAATCTACTGTTCTAATTAAAGATAGGAGAATTGCAGCAATGGAATTTAGTTGGAAAAAAGTTTTCACCTTTGGCGGTGCTATTGTAGCCTATCTGATCGGCTCCGGTTTTGCGTCCGGACAGGAGGCAATGCAATTTTTAGTTTCCTATGGTTTGGCGGGATGTATCGGAGCAATTGTTTTGACCGCTTCTATTTATTTCGGTTTTTGCTATGCCATAATGGCTGACGGTCAAGAATTAAAGCTAACATCCTCTAATAAAATACTCTCATATTACTGTGGAAAATATGTAGGTAAGTTCTATGAATTTTATATTCCTGTTTTTCTCTTCATGGTCTATGTAGTAATGCTCGCCGGGTCCGGGGCGATTATGTTTGAATACTTCGGGATTCCTCAACTTTACGGGCGAGTGATCATGGCCGTGCTGTCCTTGGCGACAGTATTGTTGGGCCTAAATGGACTAGTCAACATCTTATCCAAGCTCGGGCCGCTCATTATCTTGTTTATTGTAATAGTAGGGGGAGCAGGCTTTGTAATGAACTTTGAGGAAATTTTTAAGGCCGATGAAATCTTAAATTCAGTTACAGTCATAAAAGCAGCCCCTACCTGGTACATTTCCGGTGTCATTTTTCCTGCCATGGGATGTATGATGAGCGCACCGTTTCTGGCAACTTTAGGAGCCAGTGCAAAATCAAGAAGAGAGGCTAAGCTTGGCGGTTTATGTGGGGCTTTAATATTTTCTTCTGCTGTTGTCGTCTTTGCCTTTGGGCTTTTGGCCAATCTTGGGGATCTATATCAAAAAAGCGTTCCCACTTTATTCTTGGCCAATAAAATATTCCCTCCGTTAGGCATGATTTTTTCTATTATCTTAATTATCGGGGTCTATACCACTGCGGTGCCGATGCTCTGGCTATCCTGCAATAGGATTACTGCAGATGAGAAAAGCAAAAAATTTAAGATCGCTACCATTGTTCTTACTGTCATTGCCTTAATAGCCAGTAGGTTTCCCTTTGCCAACCTAGTTAACCTTATTTACCCATTTACCGGTTATCTGGGAGTTTTCCTGCTTATCTGTATTTTGGTAAAACGTTTGAGAAAACTATCTGTATCAGCAAAAAAGGAAACCTCAAATACAGTAAACTCAATAAATACGGTAACCCCAGTTAATACAGTAACTTCAGCAAATACAGTAACAAATGACACTATCCAGGGATAGCATTACAGTGATAAAATCATCCTAGGTCATGTTTTAATAATGTTTAAATTAACATTTGTGTCTTAATATAAATAAAAAGGAGGGGAAAAGACAGTGAAAAAGTATGTCCTGGCCATTGATCAGGGAACAACAAGCTGCAGGGCTATTCTAGTCGATAAGAACAGTAATATCGTAGGCATTGCCCAAAAAGAATTCACGCAGTATTATCCTCATCCTGGCTGGGTTGAGCACGATCCGGAAGAAATCTGGAGTACCCAGATCGGGGTAATCGCAGAATTATTCGCTCGTTATAATATTAATATTCAGGATATTGCGGCCATCGGGATAACGAATCAAAGAGAGACCACGGTTGTCTGGGATAAAAAAACCGGCAACCCGATCCATAATGCGATAGTATGGCAATGCCGCCGGACCACACGTATCTGTGATGAACTGAAAGCCAAGGGTTTAAGCGACAAGATCAAAGAAAAAACCGGCTTGGTACTTGACGCATATTTTTCAGGAACTAAAATCAAGTGGATTTTAGACAATGTCGAAGGGGCGAGGGAAAAAGCTGAGCGCGGAGAATTGCTATTCGGCACGATTGATACCTGGCTGGTCTGGAAGCTTACAGACGGCAAGACCCATGTTACTGATTATTCCAATGCTTCCCGGACCCTCCTCTTTAATATTAAAGAATTAAAATGGGACGAAGAATTGCTTCAGGAGTTAAATATCCCTAGTTCTCTCTTGCCGGAGGTCAAGCCTTCCAGCTGTATTTACGGGAAAACGGACAAGAGAGTATTCTTTGGACATGAAGTGCCTATTGCCGGGATCGCCGGAGACCAGCAGGCAGCTTTATTCGGACAGACATGTTTTGAAGCGGGCATGTCCAAAAACACTTATGGCACTGGCTGTTTCATGCTGATGAATACCGGTCAGAAATTATATAATTCTAAAGCCGGCTTGTTAACGACTATAGCCTGGGGTATTGACGGCAAGGTGAACTACGCCCTGGAAGGCAGTATATTTATCGCGGGTGCGGTAATACAATGGTTAAGAGATGAGCTGAAGCTAATTGAAACTGCAGCGGATTCCGAGTATTTCGCTTCCAAAGTCAAAGATAACGGCGGTGTCTATCTTGTCCCCGCTTTTACCGGTCTCGGCGCTCCCCACTGGGACATGAGAGCCAGAGGCGCAATTTTGGGCTTGACCCGCGGGATCAGCAAAAACCATATCATCCGGGCGGCCCTTGAAGCTATCGCTTACCAGACCAAGGATGTCCTAACCGCCATGGAAAATGATTCCGGCCTCAAACTGAAAGTCCTTAAAGTTGACGGCGGAGCCGTTGTTAATAACCTGCTGATGCAGTTTCAAGCGGATATTCTCGGCGTTACGGTGGAGAGGTCCAATTGTACCGAAACTACAGCCCTGGGTGCATCTTACCTGGCCGGGTTGGCTACAGGTTTCTGGTCCGGTCAAGATGAGCTGGCAGAGAGATACAGCGTTGGGCATAGATTTGTTCCGCAGATGCCTGAAGAAGTAAGGGATAAATTCTATAGGGGTTGGCAAAAAGCTGTTTCTCGGGCAAAGGAATGGGAGTCCGAAGACTAGGAACGGCAATAACATAAAAAGCCTAAAAATTCTAAAAATATAAAAAGATAAATAGTTGAAAGGATAAATAATTAAACAAAAAACAAATAAAAAATATATAAAAATATATAAAAATATATCAAAAATATATTATATAGTATATAATATTATGTAGTATAAAAAATAAAAAATAGAAACCAAAAACCAAAAACCAAAAAATTAAAACAAAAACAAAAACTTAAACCCTAAAACTTAAAGTAAATTAAATTGCAGCTAAATTGAATACGGTGAAAACTGATGGATGGCATGAGTGATGAGAGCCGTAAGTCAGCACACAGTAGTGTGTTTACTTACGGCTTTTTATTTAATCAGATTAAAAAAGAGACATATTCGAGATCTTAAAGAGAATTAAGGACGTTTTAAAAAAGATATTAATGGCATTATGCAATAACGTTGCATAAAACTTTTTACAATAATTTAAACTCAAAAGACTTATCCTCTAAAAGTAAAATATGGGATTTATAGTAAATATAATTTCCTGTCACATTTTAAAAGGGGGCATCGACTTAAA
>DUML01000011.1 GCA_012839895.1 Peptococcaceae bacterium
ATGCCTGCATGGAGTCATTCCATGCCATCTTGAAGAAGGAAGAAGTGCACCAAGTGAAGTATCTTGACTACGAATCTGCAAAGCTTGCCCTATTCCAATATATCGAGGGCTGGTACAATCGCAAACGTATTCATGGTCAAATAGGTTATCGAACACCTCAAGAAGTGGAAGACCTAATACGCATGTCAGCTTAACGAGTTAACTTTTTTCTGTCCAAAATATTGACTCAGGTCCAAACTTCCTGTAGGGAAAACTAATTTTCCCTACAGCTTTTTTAGGGTACATTTATCTTATCTAATATCCTACTAAATTTAACCCGGATAGGCAAAAAATAATTTTGGTAATAAAAATAAAGCCATTCTGTTTTTATGTCGATTTAACAGAATGACTTTTTTGCCTATAGCCGCGCTCATAATAAAATCATTTTCTAAAATCATTTTAATCAAATAAGTTTTCTCCTCTGCTTAAATTTTGATAGCGATATTGGAGCTGTTCTATTTTGTCTTCGAGTACTTCTTGAACAAGAGGATGATCGAGATTAAGCAAATAGATCTTAGTTTTTTTGATTAGTAAATTAGAATCATCCTGTTCTTTTTCTATCAAGACTTTCTGTGATAACATATACCGGATGAGTTCCTTTATTTCAGATGGGGATCTTTCCAATTCTTTGCTCAGAGTCAAGCGCGCTCTGGTTGAAGCCACATAAGGAAGTCTTAATTGCATTCTGGCAATTACCTCAATGCCTTTTCGCAAATCGTTTGACGGGATATAAACTGGGGAATCCTTCGTTTGTAAATAACTGAAAATATCAAAATTATCGCAAAAAGGAAGAAGGTCATGATGAATTTTATCTTTGACTCCTACAATTCTTACTTCTTTTCCCCAGGCAAGTATTCTTTTGACCAGAGGGAAAAAATCTCCATCGCAAGTAAATAAGATGACAATATCCACAGCTGAAGGCCTGGTCAAGAGTATTTCCTGTGCATCCAGGATCAGTTCTAAATCTGCGGCATTAGGTCTTAGTTCAGTATTGGCCAAAGAGTTCTTACTATATATATGCCGAGTGAAAACACCCTTCTTTTGGAAATAAGACTGAGTTTTCCAAAATTCTTCCTTATCAAAATTTGCATATAAATACACTGCTTGTAAGTCAGCCCCAATATAATCGGAATAGTTTTTGACTAGCTCAACAAGGTCCTCAGGTTGTATCCTGTAGCCCAAATTGGCAATGTTGGCATAGATATTTTCATAATCTATAAATGCTATGCTTTTCATCAGTTTTCCTCCATTTTCCATGGTTGTGCTAACATTATATGAATGGATTGGACAAGGAGTGACAAACCGATGAGGTTCCAGGGAGTAAACAAAAGCGGCTTCAAGTTACATAGCTTGAAACCGCTTATTAATTAAAGTGCTTCTTACAGGAAATTATCCCCTTTTCCGTAACAAGCCAAGATACAGGGTAATCATGCTCCTCCGCTTCGATCTTATCCACTACTTGGCAGGCAAAAGCCAAGCCTATCACCACCGCATCTTTTCTTAACCTGGGCAAAAAACGGTCATAATACCCTTTCCCATAACCAATGCGGTGGCCTTCGCAATCAAAAGCTATTCCCGGTACCAGGACCAAATCTATTTCCTCCGGCGCTACCGGCCTCAGGCGTTCGGAGCTGGGTTCAGGGATTCCCAGTAAACCGGGGCGCACATCTTGCGAAAGGTCCCGGATTTCACAGGCGATGAGTTCAGTTTTTTCCGGTAAACAAAGGGGGACAAGTAGACGTTTTCCCTGCCGCAAAATTTCCCGGGCTATCCCGGTTGTTTCTACTTCCTCCCGGTAATTAAGATAAGTCATAATTGTGCGGGAGGTTTGAAACTGGGGCCAGGCAATGATATTTTTTAATATTTCAGTGCTCTTTTCTTGCCTTATTTCAGCTCCTAAAGCCTGGCGGCGTTTTAAAGCCTCAGTTCTAATTGTCGCTTTTCCCGGCATCATTACCTCCGTGCTATGGTCCTAGACTTATTAGTTATTGGTCAAATGCTAAGTAAAAATGGAACTAAAATAGGTACAAAGGTAGAAAGGACAAAACCATTAATAAAAGCCAGAATGGCAATTCCAGGGGGTCCAACTGCCGCTATGACAGGCAAAGTAGTATCCATGGTCGTAGCTCCTCCCGGAGCAAGCAAAGTGAGCTTTCCCAAACGATCGGCCAAAAAAGGAACAATGATGATAGCCAGGATTTCTCTCAGAATATTGCTTAAAAAGGCAATTGTCCCTAAGCCTACCGAATGGAGTTCCGAAATCAGCACTCCGGAAAGACTGTACCAGCCAAAACCGGCACCGACCGCTCCGCCTTCACCCCAGGTCCAGCCTAAAATTTTACCCATAAGCATTCCGGCTAGAATACTGCCGACGGCAACTCCCAGCGGCGCCAGGAATACGAAGTGCCCAACACTTAATATTTGTTTCCAAATATCTTTATTTTGACCCAATTCAAGCCCGACTGCAAAAACCGTCAAACATAAGGCCCAATTAGTAAGACTAGGAAGGACACCGGTAACTCCGGCCGGAAGGGGGATTAAACCGATTATTATACCCAAGAAAAATGCTGCCAAGACGATTGCGGTCAGGCGGTAAGGATGGGGCTGTTCCTCCTTAGGAATGTTTAAAGCTTCCTCTCCAAAGCTCAATTTAAACTCGGGTACAAATACTTTTTCCAGAAGTGATACCATTGCCAAACTCAAAACGATGGTAGCCACAGCAAAGAGTAAAGCCTGCAGGCCGTATTCTCCAAAATTGCGCAAAGTCGCTTTGTCCAACCCAATCTTTAGGCCCATGGTACATAACAAAAAAACCAAGGAGAGCGTCATAATTTTCCCGCTATTCGTTAAAATCTTGGCCGGTAAAAGTTTTTTCCAAGCCAATACAACACCAAGAAACATGCTAATTAATAATGCAGCCAATTTTCTTTTCTCCTTAACATAAAAAAAGTATTTATAATCTAACTTCAACCTCGAAAGACAAATATCTTTCTTACTTTTTGCCGATCTTATTTGACATATTGAGACAATACTTCGCTAAATAATCAACAATTTCTTTAAAAATCTCTAATATGTCATTATTTTATTGTTTTTTCACCAACTAATTATCCCCAACCATTGGTTTAAAAAAAGCAGGTTTATTCCTAGCGTTATCCACATTATCCACATAAGATTGTGGATAAGTTTACAAAGTTATCAACTTTATTTTTAAATTTAGTTTTTTTAATTCTGCTTGTTTTTTGTCGAGAAGTTCTGGAATTATTCGAGCCGCATTATAGACTTAAGCCTGGAACAGCATTTAACTTCCAGGATGCATAATTTCCTGCCAGGAATCGATAATGCCCGGCCATGGCAATCATGGCGCCGTTATCCGTACAGAAAACCGGTGAAGGGTAGACAAAACGGATCCGACGTAAAGAAAGTTCCCTTGCCAAGGACTCCCTTAAAAGGGTGTTGGCGGCAACTCCCCCGGCTAAAGCGAAAGTTTTGACAGGGTAATGCTCCAAAGCCAAGAGGGCTTTTTTGACCAGGACATCTATTACCGCCTCTTGGAAAGAAGCGGCTAAATCATTGGTATTTAATTCTTGCCCTTTCATTTTTGCCGTGTTTAAAGTATTAAGGACAGCTGACTTTAAGCCGCTAAAACTAAAGTCCAGGCTCCCTGCCTCAAGCATGGCTCTGGGAAACTCAAAAGCTTTAGGGTTACCGGTTGCAGCCGCCTTTTGAATATAAGGCCCTCCGGGATAGCCCAATCCTAAAGCTCTGGCCACTTTGTCAAATGCTTCTCCCGCCGCATCATCTCTGGTCCGTCCTAGAACCCGGTAGTCAAGGTGATCCTGAAAGAGGAGCAAATTAGTATGCCCTCCGGAAGCCAGAAGGGCCAGCAAAGGAAATTCCAAATCCTCATGTTCCAGGAAATTGGCGTAAACATGACCTTCCAGATGGTTGACGGCAATTAAAGGAATGCCGGCAGCATAAGCCAAAGCCTTGGCAAAGGCAACCCCTACCAAAAGGGAGCCCACCAGCCCAGGGCCGTAAGTAACCGCAACGGCTGTCAGATCCTTAAAACTCACTTCTGCTTCAGCCAAAGCCTGTTCTACCACTTCCCCAATATGTAGAATGTGTTCCCTGGAAGCCACTTCCGGAACTACCCCGCCATACTTCTGGTGAGTCGCAACTTGGGAAGAAATTATATGGCTTCTAAGCTCCCTGCCGCCCACTAAAACAGCAGCCGAGGTTTCGTCACAGCTTGTCTCAATCCCTAAAATCACTGTGTCTTGTTCTTGCATTTGCTTCAAAATCTTTACCTCCAGCGAGGCCAGCCCTATAGGCTGGCCCACATGATTATGGCATCCTCTTGATTATCCGTATAGTACCTTTTCCGGATTCCTGCCGGTTTAAATCCTAACTTACGATAGAGATTCTGGGCCGGAGTGTTTGATACCCTTACTTCCAATGTTATCCTTAAAACACCGACCGAAGACATTTGCTGCATAACATTTTTGAGAAGATATTCGCCCCAGCCCTGCCCCCGGTAGCCAGGCCAGATAGCAATATTGGTTATATGAGCTTCGCCCATAATAATCCAGAGACCCATATAACCAATTATTTTACCTTCTACCTCCAAGCAATAATAGCGTGCCAGGTAATTATCCCGGAGTTCCGAAACAAAAGAGGCTTGCGACCAAGGATTAGGGAATGAAGCCTCTTCGATAGCCACAATGGTTGGGATGTCATCCAGAGTCATAGGACGAATTTGGCAATTTTTTTTGTCGGGACTGCTATTGGTATCTGTTTTTGTTTGAGACCGACCAAACAATTTGTTGAGCATTTTTTGACCACCCGGATTTTGGTATTTCTTCTCCATCTTATGCTTATTTCTAAATCCTTTGTTCTAATTTTGCCAAATTTTTCTTCCGGTAATTAACTTCAGCTTCCGAAAGCCTTATATAGAAGGGTTCAAGGAGGTGAGTAGAAGGCGAAACCTCTCCTTCCAACCACTTCTCCCATGTTTCACAGGTGGCATAAGCCCCTCGGGGTAAATACTCATACTCGGCAGGAATAATTGCCTGGTCGCCAAGTTCCCGCATTAAAAATTCCTGAGCGCCGGGAACAGCATCGCCGACGAAGAAATATCGCTGCTTGGCGACGCGAAGTTCTTGCAGCAAATTGGCCGGAGTTATAGCCTGAGGGCCGGCAATTAATATTTTTTTCTCCTGCCAACGGTAACGGGCATAATAGTATTCATTCTTGCGGGCATCGAGAATTACTACGGTCTCTTCCGGGCGGTTTTTGCCTGCCCAGGCTAAAGTGTCCAAAGAAGTTATTCCCACCAGAGGAATGTTTAATACTTGGGCTAAGCCTAAAGCAGTCGCCATCCCAATCCTAATACCGGTAAAAGAACCAGGCCCCCGTACTACCCCAATAAAATCCAGCTCCTCCAGTTTCCAGTCGGCAGCATTCAGAAGCTGGTCCAACATGGGAATCAACCGTTCGGAATGGGTTTTCCCGGTATGCAAGAAGCCTTCGCTGACAAGCTTCCCGTTTTCAGCCAAAGACAAGGCCGTTATTTTAGTTGTGGTGTCAATAGTTAAATATTTCATAGCCTTCATTCTACCAGATTGTCTTCATTCTACCAAATTTTTTATTGCAGTAAACACAATTTCCCGCGGCAGCTCGCCGCTTCCTTCAATGCTAATCTCGATTCTTTCCTCCGGCAAAAGATCCTGTATTATTTCCGGCCACTCTATAAGGCAAATATTTTCCTCTTTAAAATAGTCGGTAACCCCTATAACTTCAGCTTCCTCGGGCCGCTGCAGCCGGTATAAGTCCATATGGACAAATTTAAGCTCTTGACCTTCAAGTTCATACTCCTGGATTAAAGTAAAAGTTGGACTGGTGATTTCCTCCTTAAGGCCCAATCCTTTACCTAATCCTTTAGCGAAAACAGTTTTACCTGCTCCCAGTTCCCCGTACAAACAAATTACTTCGCCACCCTTAAGGTTTTGGGCTAGTTTTTCTCCCAGCTCAAAAGTCTCTTGGGGGCTGTTGGTTTTATATAAGGTTTGCACCTTTCATCACTCCGGTTTTACTATTTGGCCATTAATGATAACAACCTCGGCTGAAGCAGAAAAGCTTAAAGGTTTTCCGTCCCAGACAACGATATCGGCATCTTTGCCTTCAGCCAGGGAACCAATTCTCTCTGCCACTCCCAGGATCTCAGCCGGCCAAATAGTGATGGCTTTAAGAGCATCCTCCTCTTTCATCCCGTTACGAACAGCCAAAGCCGCGCAAAGGGGGAGGTATTCTATAGGAGTAACGGAGTGATCAGTCATAATAGCTACCTTTACTCCGGCCCGCGCCAATACTCCTGGAGTTTCAAAGGTTTTATCCTTAAGCTCTACTTTCGAACGATTAATTAACGATGGTCCGACAACTGCCGGATACCCGTAGCCCGAAAGAATATCGGCAATTTTATGTCCTTCCGTGCAATGGGTCAGCACTAAGTCTACACCAAACTCCCGGGCTATCCTTATAGCAGTCATAATATCATCCGCCCGATGGGCATGAGCATGTAAAGGTATCTTCTTTTCCAAGACAAGTTTAATAATATCCAGCCCCAGATCCCTTTCCGGCAGTTTATCCTGGTCTTTTTTCCCCATCTCCAGCTTTTCCTGATAGTTCTGCCCGTCAACTAAGGCTTGGCGGAGTAAAGCCGCGGTACCCATCCTGGTCATAGGCATTTTTTTCTGTTCCCCGTAAACTGTTTTGGGGTTTTCTCCCAAAGCAACTTTTAAACCGGCCGGTTCGCGGACAATCATTTCCTCCAAAACCCTGCCGCTGGTTTTAACTACGACGCCTGTCCCTCCTACCACATTGGCGCTGCCCGGACAAGTAAAAACCGCTGTCACTCCTCCTAAACGGGCATCCCGAAAGCCCTCATCTTCAGGGTTGATACCGTCTATAGCTCTCAACTCCGGTGTTAAGGGATCAGTCATTTCATTCAAATCGTCCCCCTCGTATTGATAAATCTCTTCCCCCAGACCAACATGACAATGGGCATCGATAAAGCCTGGCAAAACCCATTTGCCGGTGGCATTAATTATTTTGACCTCGGCGGCTAAGCTTAATCCCATAAGTTCAAGAAGGGAAGCAGTATCCAGGTCTTCCCCCAGCAAATCGTGTTTTACTATTTTTGCTATTTTACTGTCCTTAATAAGAATACTCCCGGTAAAATCCCCTTCTGCAGTCAGAGTTTTTATCTTGCCGTTTGCAACAATAATCGGTTCCTTTGGCATATCCTAAGTCCTCCTCATTTTTTCCCTGGTAAATTATTAGATCAGTGCTTATTCAATTTGTTTTCATATTTATACTTCTATTTATACTTCCTTCATGGAAAGGCCTACCCGGCCTCTTTCCAAATCAATGCTTAAAACTTTAACTTTAACAATATCCCCGACTGAAGCTACTTCCAACGGATGGCGGACATAACTGTCCCTAAGCTGTGAAATGTGAACTAAGCCGTCGTTTTTTAAGCCAATATCAACAAACAGCCCAAAATCTACAATATTACGAACCGTACCCTCTAAGACCATACCTTCCCGCAAATCTTCCAGCTTAGTGACATCTTTGCGTAAGAGGGGACGGGGCAGGTCCTCCCTTGGATCCCGGCCAGGCCTTTGCAAGGCTTCAATAATATCTTTGATAGTCGGTACTCCGGCTTGAAATTCCGCCGCCAATTCTTCGGGGGCAAATCGGCTTAATGCCTCACGGATCTGGGCAGTTTTCATCTTAAGATCCTGAACGGTAAAACCTGCTTTGGCCAAAATCTTCGCAGCCAAGTCATAGGATTCAGGATGAACAGGAGTGTTTTCAAGGTAATTATCTCCATCCGGCAGACGAATAAAACCGGCACACTGAATAAAAGTCTGTTCTCCCAACCGCGGTACATTTTTTAGCTCTTCTCTTTTGCGAAATTTACCGTTTTTCTCCCGGTAAGCAACAATATTTTTGGCAACTGTGCTATTAAGTCCGGACACATATTTTAAAATAGCGGGGGAAGCGGTATTTATATCTACCCCCACGCTATTGACACAGGATTCCACTACTCCTCCCAGCGTCCTTTCCAGGACTTTGGGCTGGACATCATGCTGGTATTGGCCAACACCGATGGACTTTGGATCGATCTTAACCAGCTCGGCCAAGGGGTCCAGCAAGCGGCGGGCAATAGAGACCGCGCTGCGCAAAGAAAGGTCAAAATCCGGAAATTCCTCTTTAGCCAAAGGGGAAGCAGAATAGACCGAAGCCCCGGCTTCACTGACAATGATATATTCCACCGGAAGATTATTCTCTTGAATAACCTCCGCCACCAATTCTTCAGTCTCCCGGGAAGCCGTGCCATTGCCTACGGCGATAATCTCCACGGCATTTTCCCTCGTCGCCCGGAGAAGCTCTTTTTTGGCCTCTTCCCTTTTGTTTTGCGGTGGATGAGGGTAAATTACCCCCACCTGGAGAAGCTTGCCGGTATCATCTATAATCGCCCATTTGCAGCCGGTTCGATAACCGGGGTCAACACCTAAGATGGCCTTGGCTTTGACCGGGGGCTGCAAAAGAAGCTGACGCAGGTTGTCGGCAAAGACTTTGACTGCTTGCTCTCCGGCCCGTTCTGTTAATTGTGCTCGAATCTCCCTGGCAATGGAGGAAGCAATAAGGCGTTTATAGGAATCCTGCACTGCTTTTTGGACTAATTCCGCACAAGGCCCTCCTTTAAGATAGTATTGTTCCAATAAAGGCAAGATTTGCTCCGGATCTACCTCCAAGCTTACCGTAAGATATTCTTCCCTTTCCCCTCTATTCAAGGCTAAAATCCTGTGGGGGGGAATCCTTTTTACAGGTTCCCGGTAATCATAGTACATTTCATAAACGGAACGTTCTTCTTTCTTGGCTTTGGATACAATATCGGCAAGTTCATAAGTTTTAGTGCGGATGAGCTTCCTTATTTCAGCATTATCGGAAATCTCTTCCGCTATTATATCCAAAGCCCCGTTTATGGCCTCTTCAGTGCTTAAAACCCCTAGCTCTTCATTCAAATATTGAAGGGCTTCCTCACTGGCATCTCCTTTGGGTGGCTGGCTCAAGATCCATTGGGCCAGAGGTTCCAGCCCTTTTTCTTTAGCAATAGAAGCCCTGGTTCTTTTCTTTTGTCTATAGGGGCGGTAAAGATCTTCTACTTCCTGCAATTTGGTCGCTGCCAAAATTTTAGCTTGGAGCTCTTCCGTTAGCTTGCCTTGTTCCTCAATCAAACGAAGAACCTCTTCTTTTCTTTTTTCCAGCCCCCGTAAATATTCCAGTCTTTCGTCGATGGTCCGCAAAACGGTCTCGTCCAGTTCCCCCGTTACCTCTTTGCGATATCGGGCAATAAAAGGAATTGTATTCCCTTGGTCCAGCAATTTAACAGCTTCGGCTACCTGCCAGTTTTTTAGGCCCAGTTCCTCAGCGATTACCGCAATTAAATCCAATTATGCTACCTCCGTCTATTTATTTTAATAATGACTTTGCCACGGTAGGTTGGTAAAACCTTAAAAAAACCCAGCGTTAGGTTTACAGCCCAGTACGCTGAGTTCTCTGTTATTATGTAATTTGGCCTCAGGTAATCTGGAAGCCTAAATTTCAGTCAAGCCAAGGCTAATTTCGATTGCTTCATTAACCTTACTCATGAGTTCCTCATCAAGAACGGCAACCTTTTCCTTCAGCCGGCTTTTATCAATGGTCCTTATCTGTTCAGTTAAAATAACCGAATCTCTTTCCAAGCCGCTTCTTCTCGCTCTGACTTCTACATGGGTTGGAAGCTTCGCTTTAGAAATCTGAGACGTGATTGCTGCGATAATAGTTGTAGGACTATACTGGTTGCCAATATCGTTTTGGATCACTAAGACCGGCCTAGTGCCACCTTGCTCCGAACCAACAACGGGGTTTAATTCCGCATAAAATATTTCCCCGCGTTTAATAATCATATCCGACACCCCACGCCATTTTCCTTTCATAACATAGTGTAGCTTCTTCTTCAGCCTGGCATAAATCCCTGGCCAAAGAAAGGTTGATTTGAGCCATTTCTACATAACCTTGGCGCATTTGCTCTCGTATCCCTGCTTTGCGACGTTCCATTAGTACGGTGTAAATTGCTTCTTTAATAAAATCACTGCGGTCCTTTTTCTCCATGGAAACGATGTCGTCCACTTCCTCGATAATACTTTCAGGTAAACACACCACAATACGTCTAGTTTCTGCCAAGCAAGGTACCCCCCTAATGGTTATGGATAACCTTTGGCCACAATGCCAGAGATGGCAACAAGCGGCAACCAATGTAAAGTAATTATATTTTATTATAGCTAGAATGCCCGCAAAGTGTCAACGAACGGGCCATGTCGGTCAAGCTGTTTTAGCCAATTTTTCCTTGCAATTTATTCCATTCATCCCTTTTCCTTGGAAAATCTGGCTAAAATCGCCTGGTGCGCAGCTATCTCTATATTATCTTCAAGAGGCGCCAACCTAAAGTTCTCCCCTTTTCTCTTTAAAGCCAGGCTAAGGAGCAAATCAGCTAAATGGGGATTTTTCGGGAGAAGAGGGCCGTGAAGATAAGTGCCGAAAACATTTTTATACCTTACCCCTTCTAGGAAGTCTTCCCCGTTATTTCCATATCCTCTGATAATTTTGGCTAAAGGCCTTAAACCGGAACCAAGATAGGTCCTCCCGGAGTGATTCTCAAATCCTACCAAAGTTTTTAAAACTTCCGGGCCGGTAGCTGTTTGTTCCCGGGGAGCATATACTGCTTCCATCTCTTCTTTAAACTCTGAATCCAATTCGGCAATGACATTGCCGATTAATCTTTTTTTGCCGGCAACAGTATAAAAATCCAGCAAGCCCAGGCCGGGAATTTTTTGGCCGTCAGCCTTTAGAAAATACCCGCCTAAAATTTGAAACCCACCGCAAATCGCTAAAACTACCAAGCCTTCTTCGATTGCTTGGTTTAAACCCTTTGCTCTTAAGTCAAGGTCTGCAATTAAAAGGGTCTGTTCCCGATCCGAACCTCCACCCAAAAAGACAAGATCTGCTTGGGAAAAGTCCAGTTCTTCCCCCAGGGATACCTGGCGAACCTCAACATCTATTCCCCGCCACTTGCATCTTGCGGCAAGAGCTATGATATTTCCCCTGTCACCATAGAGATCCAATAAATCGGGATAAAGATGATAAATTGTTAGCTTCATGCCCTTGCCGCCTCCTTTACTCTCTTGGCGAGCAAAATATCCCTGATAGGAAAGAGCGGTGTATAATTAGGCAAAACATAGACAGCCTCATTCCCGTCCGGTTTAAAGTTTTCCAACAACTCCACCGCTTTGGGCAGGGATTTCTCGATTATTATCTTTTCGGGTTTAAGCCCGGCATATTTTAGCCTTAAAGCCATGTCTTCCGCCCTTAAGCCTGAGCACACTACTCCTTTGATTTTATCTTCCGGTTGGCACAGAATTTCCAATTCCGTGTCCCACAGCCAGGAAACATCCCGGCCGTCCGCCGCTAAATCATTAATGACCAAAAGGAGATACAAAGGCTTATTCAGTCCGGCTAAGGTGGTGATTACTTGATTAAAGCCCGTAGGATTTTTAATTAGGTTTAAAGTAAGCTGAAATCCCGGTAAAGTAAACTGCTCCATCCTACCGGCAGCGGAAACATAATTTATAAGCCCCAAGTGGATATTTTCCCTAGAAATTCCCAAACGTTCTGCGGCACAAAAAGCTGCCAAGGCATTATACAAATTGTAATAACCCTGTAAAGGCACCTTATACTCCCTGTCTAACCAAAAAGTTATTCCGCTCTCATCTTGAAAAACTTCCTGGGCTTCAAGGTAAGGGGCTGGGCGTTTAAACCCGCACTCCGTGCATTCATATATTCCCAACTGGCCATAGTGAAAGAGGGTATACCGGAGCTCCTGGCCGCAATGTGCGCAATAGCGCCCTTCCCGGGCTTCCCGGCTTTCCTTTTGACTGATAGGCAAGCTTTTACTGCCGTAGTAATAAACCTTCGGCCTCCCGCTGCCAATCTGGGCAACAAGGGGGTCATCGGCATTCAGGATTAACTCCGTATCACTTGGCAGGGACTCTTTCACTAATTTTACCGTAGTATCCAGTTCACCATACCTATCCAGTTGATCCCGAAAAAAATTGGTTAGAATCATAACCCGAGGGGTTATCTGCTTTAAAAGAGCCGGTACCGTGCCTTCATCTACCTCTAAGAGCAGAAGATCAGCCCGGTTTTTGCCCAGAAAGGAAGTGTTTTGCAGGAGAACCCCTGTTATACCCTGCAGCATATTGGAGCCTTCTTTATTAAAAGCTACTTTTTTCCCTTGAGCCCTGCAAATCGAAGCCAGGAGGTTATTTGTTGTGGTTTTGCCGTTGGTCCCGGTAATAAGGACTGCTCCTTCAGGAAAAGAAGACGCTAAAAGGCTAATAATTGAAGGACAAATCCTATAAGCCAAATAGCCGGGAAAGCTGGTGCCTTTCTTTCCCAGTGCTTTTAAGACAATGTTTACTATTTTCCCGAGCCACAGAGCCAGCCAAAAACGCAATATCATTCCCGAAAGTCTCCTTCACAAATTAAGGGCTAACAGACAATACACTAACATTAAATATAACCTAAATAAAGCCCTAAATAAACATTTCAGGAAATATTTTTAAATAAATAGACAAACCTGCCTTTTAACTTTTATAATATCTGGTGGAAACTGTCGAAAAATTAATTCATATCAAGAAAGGAATAATTATTATGCTCATACCCTATCAAGGTCACACTCCTCTCATTGGAGAAAATGTCTACATAGCCGAGGGCGCCCAATTAATCGGTAAAGTCCAAGTGGGTGACCTCTCCAGCATTTGGTTTAATTGTGTCCTAAGAGGAGATCTTAGCTCTATCACCATCGGGAAAAGGACCAATATCCAAGACTTAACCCTTATCCATGTTAACAGCGGCCAGCCTGTAATCATTGAAGATGACGTCTCCGTCGGCCATTCCTGTGTTTTGCACGGCTGTAAAATCGGCAAAGGCAGTTTAATCGGCATGGGGGCAATTATTCTAAATGATTCCGTAATCGGGGAAAATTGCTTGGTGGCCGCCGGTTCCCTAATCCCTGAACGGAAAGTCTTTCCTCCCAACACCCTTATCATGGGTTCTCCGGCCAAAGTAGTCCGGGAACTTACACCGGAAGAGATCGCCAATATCCACCAGACTTCCCAGCGCTATATGGAAAGAGCCCAGGAATACCTGCGCAACTCTAAAAAGGTCAAGGAAAAGTTTAAGGTTTTATAACCTTAACAAGCTGATATTAATCATACTCACCTCAATTTCCTCCCGCATCATTCTTCCGAGCTAAATTATTTCTTTCGATCTAGGTCAGGTGACTTAACGAAAACTAAACGATTCTATAACTAAACTTTTTTTCGACAAACAAAAATTAAAGGCCCTACCAGTAAGACAACTCAGCTTACCGGTAGGGTTATTTAAATGGAAAGGATATCCTTAATTAGTATTTTAACTATTATACTTTTACTATTCGGCAAGGAATACCATTATAAGTCCAAGTGCCTACTAAGGGATCGGCTGTCTCAAAATCGGCATTGGTTAAAATATTGGCGTTAGAGAGCCAAAGGCCGCCAAGATCAGGTTCGGCAGCGGTCATTTCCGGATACCACCAGCCATACTCGACACTGACAACATCATCCCGCATCTGCGTCAGCTTAACCTGGAACCGGGCTCTACCCCGTTCAGTCTCAACCCATACCCAAGTGCCTTCTTCCAGCCCTAGACTTTCGGCTGTTGCCGGGCTAATCTCCACTCTAGGCTCAGGATGGGAAGCCCGGAACTTTTCTATCTGGTGATAATTGGAAGCATAATAAGGTTGGATACGGGCGCCGCTGATTAATTGGAAGGGATACGCCTCTTTTGTTTCTGCCGGCTGGCTTTGGCCGGCCGGTTTAAGCCCCTCTTGAGGCAGAATATCCGGCTGGGGCAACCCTTGGGGCTCAGGCAAAGGAGGATAGCCTAATTCAGCCAAGAACTCATTATACAATTCCACTTTACCGCTCTTAGTGCTAAACCCTCGCGGTAAACCTGAGGTTAAATCAACTTCTTCATGCTTGTAATAGCCGCTGGGCATGTCGTAAATGCCGAACCGGCAGAATTCCTCCCAGCTTACACCCGTCGGTGCCAAACTGGCTTGCAAACTTTCCAGGTAAGTTTCCCAAGGCCAATATTTTTCCTGGCCGAGCCGCAATCCCAAACCTCGCCAGAAATCATAATCAGGGCGTCGTTCATAATAAGGCTGGACTGCTGCCTGGCCGCCGTAAGCGATATTGGCTGTTCCCGCCTTGGTCTCCAGTAAGGGCCTCTCCAAAACCCCGGCACTGGGCAAAACATAATCGGCCAGCATGGCAGTCGGGGTTGGGAATTGTTCCAATACAACCAAAAGGTCAAGGCTTTTAAGAGCTTTGTATATTAAACGGCTATCCGCCTGGGTTAATAAAGGATTGGATGCCATTACAATCATGGCTCTGATGGGGTAAGGCTTGCCAGTTAGCATAGCCCGCCAAACCAAATTAGGATGAGCGGAGGTCAAATAACGCATTGGCAGACGTTTACCATGCTTTATTGTCAACTCTCGCAGCCGCTCATAACCTTTATAGGATTGAAGCAACAATCTGTCTTTACCCAGTTGCTTTTCCCGGTAAACATGTACAAACTGTTCACTAAGTTCCAAATCCAGCTCCGGTATAAAATCCGGCATTTCGCAAATATGCGAAGCTCCCAGTTTATCCACGTTGCCTGTGATAGCTCGTAAAATAGCCAAGGCGTGGTGAGTAGGAAAAGTATTGGGTCCTAACTGGTCAATCCCTCTCCCGCTTAATAAGGTAGCAGGCGAATTTTGCGCAAACAGACGGGCGGCTTTAACGATTTTTTCAGCATTGACACCGGTTAGAGCTTCCACTTTATCCGGCTCATAGGGCCGGACATGTTCGGACAATTTTGCAAACCCATGGCACCAAGTTTCCACAAACTCTTGGTCATACCACTTATTAGTAATGATTACATGGAGAAGTCCTAAGGCTAAATAGGCATCTGTACCCGGCTTAACAGGCAACCACAGAGTTGCCCGCCTAGCGGTACGGGTTCTCCGAGGGTCAACAACAATTAATGGATTACCTTCTCTGGTAAAATTCCGGATAGTCTGCCATAACAACGAATTATCCGACTCAGCCGGGTTTACACCCCAAAGTAAAGCACAGGAAGTGAGACCCGGAACCAATTCCATTTCCAACGGCCAGCCAAAGGTTAAAGTATTGGCAAAGATCCCGGGATTCCAACAGTTTTGCCCAATCCCCATATTATTAGGGCTGCCAAACAAAGCCAGAAAACGATGTAACGGCCAATAGGTAGTATGGGGCGCCCCAATGCTCGTCGCCAAGGTTTCCGGCCCGTATCGGTCTTTGAGATCGGACAACTTGGCGGCAATTTCATCCAGCGCCTCGTCCCAGGAGATTTTCTCCCACTTGCCGCTGCCCCGCTCGCCTACTCTTTTGAGAGGATAATTAATCCTTAAGGGATGATCCAGCACTTCTACAGCCTGTCGCCAGCGCCGGCATCCATTCATAACTTTTTTATCTCCGGGATAACGGTTGGGATCAGGTTTAACCGAGAGAACCCGGCCGCCTTGAACAGTAGCTATTAAGCCGCATTGATAACCACAAAAACGGCAATTGCTGGGAATATATTTTAATTCTTTCATGGCAATTACCCCTTAAACATACTTAGACTTCGGAAAGTTTTTGGCCGTGGATATTGGTTAACTGATAGGAACAAAAAGGATACAAGCGGCCATGTTGGTCCGCGACCAGCATGCTGCATTCTCTTAACCTTCGCAAATCAATAGTCATAGCATCCATATAATTCATTATTACAATAGATATTCCGGGCTCAAGTTCCGGATATCTGCGAACGGCAATATCAGCCAAAACTGAACCTTGAGGGCTTTGGTAGTCATAATAATCCCGGTATTCCTGAGGTGTTAGAAAACGAGTAAAAGGTACGATTTGGCCATCTTTTTCAATAAGATAAGTGGAAGAAGAGCATAAGGGATGGGAGCAGCCTAAAGGCCACAATTCATAAGGGCTTAATAATCCCTTCGTTTGTTCTGTTAAAAGGAACATAACATCCCCCATAGTCAGCCGCCGCTCTTGAACTACATCAAAGCGCCCTGAGGTGAAAGCCGGCTGGTAGGCAATCCCGGCAATAACATCCCGGTTCTTTAAAGCAAATTCTAACACTGCTCCCAGTTGGTCATGATTGACTCCCGAGATTACGGTCATAGCCAGCACCACTTGCAATCCTACCTGGCGGCAGTTCTCAATGGCTTGAAGTTTACAATTTAATAAATCGGCGCCACGAGTCTTTTGATAGATTTCGCCCCTTAAACCGTCAAATTGTAAAAAGATCCCACTGGCGCCGGCCTCAGCCAGGCTTTGCACATAAGCCAAATCTTTTCCGGCTCTGAGGCCGTTGGTATTAATCTCAATAGCCGAAAAGCCCAGCTCTCTTCCCAAACGAATAACCCCAGGCAAATCATGGTGGGTGGTTGGTTCCCCGCCGGTGATTTGAATGCTGGTCTCAGGCCCGCTTTTCGTAAGAATATCTTTATAAATTTGTTCAATAACATTGAAACTAAGGTCCGAAAATTTTTTCGGATCTGCTTGATCGGCTTCCATAAAACAAACCGGGCAACGCATATTACAGCGCTGGGTAACTTCGATTTCAACCAAGGTTGGCCCCCGGCGGTGGGAGGAACATAAACCGCAATCCAGGGGGCAACCTCGGGAGGGCGAATGAGAAAAGGAGGGGGGTTTTTCAGGAATGCGAAAATTCTTAGTCCACAAATAATGTTCTACGTCCGGCCAAAGATAAACAGTATATTGACCATGTTCAGGACATACCTTGCGCATGTAAACAGCTTTATCCTGACCTTGAACAATATCTGCAGGAAGAACCTTTAAACAAACCGGGCAAAGGCTTTCCGTATGGTCCAGTACCAGAAATGGTTCCAAATGAGACGTATCTTGAGACGGTATTACATTGTTTGATTGCGCGTTTAATTGTGCCATTGCCAAATCTCCCGTTTATTTATTGTTCCAGGCCCGTAAGAATTCTTCATCCCCTAAAGGAAGTCTGGAGCGGTAGTCCAGCTCTCCGGGAAGCCAAGTTCGATCTATATTACCACTTGAAACTACAAGGTTGCGCATTATGAAGCCTCCGATTAAAACCAGACAAGCTGCAACCATAGTTAATCCTCTTTGCTCAAAGAATAACAAAATAAACGGCACAAGTGTTCCGGCTAAAAGGAAGCCGTATTTAAAAGGCGCCGCAAACTCGCCATTTAACCAACGGCGAGCGGCTACTGCTTCTCTTGTAGTTGTACCGCTGATTTTAACCCAAAGATAGACAAGCCAGACCAAAAATTGGAATGCTAAGAGCAAAGCTACTGTCAAATTCAGACCGGCAATATTTCCTGCCAAGGAAGAAGTAAAAAGATATGCGCTCAAGAGGTGAGCCGCTCCACCTGTAACCAAGGAGGAAAGTAAAAAGAGAACCATCATCCCGGGCCCGTTCCAAAACGGCCGCGACTTATGCCTGCCCAATAAAATACCTGGATAGGTAGCGACAATCAACCCGGTGATAATACAGATCACAGCACAGAGCTTTCTTAAACCAACCATTTTGCTCCAAGGAAACACATCCAGGCCAAAAGAGGCATAAATGAATCCGAAACCAATGGCAAGAGTCATTGTCCAAGCGCCAATTGTTAAAATTGCTTTGGGATTCATAAACACTCGCCAGGCCTGAAAAGGACGGCCAAGCTCCAGGATAAGAAAACAAGCGCCCAAGCTGATAAAGAGCGGCCCGCAAATATTACCTAAGAGGGAAGTTCCCGCTTCCCCTGGAAGTAAATCGAGAACACCGGCAATAAGGAGCATCGCTCCGCCCATTCCGGCAAAGAAGAAATCAACAGCCAGCATCCAGCCCCAACCTTCTTCATGATGTTTCATGTCTTACACCTCCCAACTGTAAATATAATAGACTTGCGGTTCTGTTCCGAGTTCTGCCAAGAGCCTAATCGAAGGTTCTTTGTTGACAAGCTTAAACACGTCGCTGTCCTTATCATCCAAATCCCCAAAAATTCTGGCTTTCTGGTGACAGGTCTTTACACAGAAAGGCAAAAGGCCATCCTCAACTCTCTCCATGCAAAAATCGCATTTTTGGACCGTTCCCGTCTCTTTGTTGGAAACACGGGCTCCATAAGGACAAGCCATAACACAAGCTTTACAGCCTACACATTTATTTTGGTCTACCCAGACAATTCCGTCCGGCCTTTGTTGGGAGGCGCCGGTCGGGCAAGCATCAACACAGGGAGGGTTGTCACAGTGCATGCAAAGCAAAGGAATATGCATCATACGCACATGGGGGAAAACTCCCTTAGGGCCAACTGTAGTCACCGGATTATAAATCATATCAATCGGCAATTCGTTATGCACACGGCAGGCTACCGTACAGGAATGACAGCCGATACAACGTCTGGAATCTATTACTAACGCATAGCGGGCCATTATTTATTCCCCTCCTTTGCCCCATCTTGGACTTTATAAACTTTACACAAAAGACCCCTATTAGCCCAAGTTCCGCTTAAAGGATCGCAGTCTTCCAGGACTGTACTGGTTAACACATTGGTGTTGGATTCCAAACAGCCTCCTAATTCCGGATCCCGCATATCCCTTTCAGGATACCACCAGCCCCGTTGCGTAAATACGACACCCGGGCTGATACCTTCGGTCAAGTGAGCTTTTTGTTTAATGCGTCCCCGTCTGGTTTCGATCCAGACCCAATCCCCTTCTTCAATACCGTACTCTTTGGCTGTCCTGGGGTTTATCTCCATTTGGGGTTCATGCCTTAAGAAACGAAGTTCTTTAATCTGAAAATGTTCGGAATGGTGGAAAGGCATTACCCCCGCGCCGGTGGTTAAGACCAACGGATATTCTTTAGCTACCTCCGGATGGTCAATTTCGTTTTCCACCGGCGGGATATATGGGGGCAAAGGAGGATATCCCAATTCTTCCAAGACACTGGAATAAAGCTCAATTTTGCCGGATGGGGTTGCGAAACCGCCTTTTTCTTTATATTTGTAGTATTGTCTCTCCGGGAAGTGGAAGCGGTAATATTCCACAAACTCATCATAGCTTTCCACACCATAGCCTAGGGGCTCAAGGCGGTAAAGGTAAGCATCTTCCAAAGTTGCCCACGGCCAATGTTCCGCTTGGCCAAGCTTAATCCCTAAATCCCGCCAGAATTCAAAGTCAGTCCGCCGTTCATAGAGAGGTTGAATAGCCCGCTGGGAAGCCAGTAAAAAGTCTGAACAGCCGTAGGTGGAAGTAATAGTGGGCCGTTCAAAAGAACCGGCAATAGGCAAAACGTAATCGGAAAGCATAGCGCATGGCGTCAGCCAATAATCGCAGGTTACCAGGAAATCAACAGCTCGAAGGGCTGCTAAAGTTTTCTGGCTTTCTCCGTAAGAATTGACAGGGTTAGTGGCAGAAACAAGTAAAGCTTTAACCGGATAGGGCTTACCGGTGAGAATAGCATTATAAACTGTAGGCGGGTGAGCTTCACACATCCACTCAGCGGTGGGAGCTTTACCCCAATATTTTTTCGTCAGTTCGGCAATTCGCCCGTAACCCGGCCAGGTAACCAGTTTAAAACGGTCGGAACCAAGTTGTTTTGCTTTCTGCTCTTCCGGAAGGTATTCATTTAATTCCATTTCTTCGTCCGTAATAAATTCCTGGCTGGGGCCGGTCAAAAGGTCCGCGCCGGGACAATCCAGGTTACCCGTTATAGCACGAAGTATAGCTCTGGCATGCATGGCTGCGCCCGCAGGTTTGCCTTGCTGGTCGATAGCTACACCCCACTGGATATTGCCAGGCCTATTCATGGCATACATCCTTGCGCCTTCGCGGATTTGCTCGGCACTTAACCAGGTAATCGGTTCCGCCCATTCCGGAGTAAACTGTTCAACATGAGCCGTCAGTTCATCAAAACCAACACAATTTTCTTGAATAAAGTCGTAATCGCATAATCCTTCATAAATAATGACATGGATCCAAGCCAGGGCTAAAGCCAGATCCGATCCCGGTCGCAAAGGAAGCCAGAGATCAGCTTTAGCTGCTGTTTCCGTATAACGAGGGTCAATAACAATAACCTTTAGTCCTTTTTCTTTCAGGGCGCTAATACCGCTCATTTCCGGTAAAGTAGATGCGCCTGGGTTTTGCCCCCATAAGACTATACAACGGCTTAACCCCAAATCGATCTCAAAGGGGCTCCAACCATAAATAGCTGTTTCCACCATAAAAGTAGGTATCCAACACAAATGAGAATTATGGAAACAATTCGGGCTGCCAAAAAGATTCATAAACCGGCGGCGAGCCCAGTCATCTGTCCGGGAAGTCCCCCCGGCGGTAGCTACCGCTTCCGCTCCGAACTCGGCCTTTATTGCAGCCAAGCGGTCAGCAATTTCCGTCAAAGCTTGGTCCCAGGAAATCCTTTCCCATTCCCCGGCACCCCGCTTACCCTTGCGTTTTAAGGGATAATTGACTCTTGCCGGGTGATCGAGATGGATTAAATTGACATTACCCCGGCAGCATAACCCTCCCGTATTGGTAGGATAATCCGGATCGCCCTCAAAATGCAGGATCTTGCCATCTTTGACATAAACCAATACTCCACAGTTTTGATGGCAAAAGTAACAACAGGCTTTTTTAATTTCCAGGCCTTCTTGTTGTAAATCAATTTTTTTCATCTTTCGCCTCCAAATATAAAATTATTTGAATTTAATAAAGCCAATTCTCCCATATTCATTCTTATTGCAAGAACTATGCCTAAAAAATAACAAAGGCTTTTAACCCTAAATGCAGGTGTTTACTGACTTTTTCCGTGTTAGTCAAGACGGTGTCTCCCTTTTACTTTTTCATTTTAAAAAAATAGTTACATTTTAAGACAGCTGTCCTCTTTTGAATATTAATAAAAGCAATGTTTAATAAAGTTTGGTTCCAGGTATAACTTGATTTTTTCCCATGTATCCTTATTTTTTATTAGTCTTCCTTCTTGGCTGTATTCCGTCCAAGCCATGGCGCACCAAGAAATTGCTCGGAGATAATTAAAAAACTTAAAACTGTTGATTCTCTCTTCCAAGCTATCCAGAGGGATTGCTGTGTTAACCTGGTCGTTCCCGCCGGCAGTATTAATGCGCCATATAAATTCATCCCGGTAGCGAGCAATGAATTCTCTCTCCTCAGAAGGGCTAAGGATTTTATTGCTTTTCCACAGCGTAGTAGTAATGATTAAAAACATGCTTAAATCCTGGGCTGGTTCTCCCCAGATAGGTTTTTCCCAATCAATTAAGTGGCAACTGCCTTTTTCCCTGTTAACAATAAAGTTGTGAGAGTTGACTTCGGTATTAATTACCGCGTACCAAGGTTCCAGCTTTAAATACTTCTCTTCCTTTTTCTTTTCTTCAGCCTTGTGCAAAATTTTTTCCAAGAGAGTTCGCACTTCGGGATCAGCCTGAGGAAAATCAAAGTATTGAGGTAAAAGCCGACAAGCTTCCCAATAGACAGTGGAAAATGGGCCCTCTCCCTTGATAAGAAAATCTGTTTCTCCAGGAGCAAATTTAAGGCTATGGATACGGGCGAAGGTCTCTGCCGCCTTGGTTAAATCCCGGTCATAGTTTAAAGGTTCTCCGGGAAGGTATTCCATTACTAAAAGGCCATAGGGAACTTTATCCAAGCTGTCATCTAGTAAATAAGGTTCAGGGGTTACACCCGAAACGCTTAATAGCTTTAGGGCTTCATACTCATAAGCTATCTGATTTTTCAAATTCATCTGGGAGCCTGTATTAATTCTAAGAACATATAAACCCCGCCCGGTCTTAAGCAGATAATTGAGGTTATATTCTCCCTGGGCTAAAAATCCCAAATCAACCTGGTCATCAATTTTAAGCTTCTCTTTAAAGTCTTGGCTATTTACATAAAACTCAAGTTGCGGAAGCAGTTCTTGCCACAGCATACCCTCACCTGCCTGGAAAAAGATTAAGCCCTGCCGCTTTCCAGTTGTTCCGGGTTGAAATAAACCCTGGACCAATCAATTTCTAAACCTACTTCATTGCCGGGGGCGTAAGCAAAATAATCTTGCCCGTTGGCCAAAAGAGTAAAATTGCCAAAAGCAACCTTAAAAATACTTTGTCCTGCCAAGAATTTCTTTTCGGTGATTACACCGGTCGGCTTATCCTGACTAGGTCTGGTTACCTTAATATGTTCTGAACGAATACAGGCTACCATCCGCCCTCCCTTTTTTAAAGCCGGGACCGTGAAACGGAAGTTTTCAGTCCAAAACTCGCCATCCAGCAAATAGCCGGGCAAAAAATTGCAAGGGCCAAAGAGAGAGGCAACCTCTCTGGTCCGGGGCTGATTGTAAATATTAATAGGCGTATCAACTTGTAAGAGCTTGCCATAAGACATAACAGCAATCCGATCGGCCATCAGCATGGCTTCATCCCGGTCATGGGTAACCAAAACCGTTGTCATTTGCAGCTCCTTATGAAGCCGGAGAATCAGGTCTCTCAATTCCTCTCTCAATTTGGGGTCAAGGTTGGACAAAGGCTCATCCAGTAAAACAGTTTTCGGTTCCAAAGCCAAAGCCCTGGCTAAAGATACCCGCTGCTTCTGTCCTCCGGATAATTGTGATGGGTATTTGTTTTCAATACCTGGAAGTTGAATTAGCTCCAGGAGCTGCCTTGTCTTTTGGATGCGTACTTTTTGGGGACAACCGGTCATTTTTAAACCGAAGGCAATATTTTCACCGACAGTTAGATGGGGGAACAGGAGGTTTTCCTGGAAGACCATGACAATATCCCTTTGGCCGGCAGGCAAAGCAGTAACATCCTGTCCGTCAAGCCAAATACTGCCCGCATCCGGTGGAGTCAATCCTGAAATGAGGCGAAGCAAAGTAGTTTTTCCACAACCGGAGTGGCCTACTAAAGCCAGCAGTTCACCTTCCTGGATTGTCAAGGAAAGATTTTCAACAGCTATCTCCTGGCCAAATCTCTTGGTAAGATTTTGAAGCCTTAACTTTGGTTTCCCTTGACCCCCGGCCGTATTTAGACCCTTACCACTGCTTCCCATATTTTCACTCACGTTTCCTAGATCTTTACATATGTTTCCAATATCTTTACTTATGTCTCTCATTTTTTTACACATGTCTCTCAACCTTTGCACAGATATCTCATGCCTTTATTCCTGTTCCTTCTTCCCTGGACAAGGTACTTTCTCCCCCCGAATAGATCTCCTTACTCCATCCCTCCTACCCATCTGGCCAAAAATTTTAAATCCTACCTTTTGTATTAAATTGAAGTTAAGTCTTTTGGGCTGGTTTTAAAAATATAGGTCAGTTAAAAATAATAGAATTCCTTTTCCAAATTGCGGCTAATGCCTTTTTCCACAAGGAACATGAAAATTAAGGCAGTAAGAATAAACACAAAGCTCAGCCCTGCGGCAACAACCCGATCTCCGGAATTTACAAAAGGAAAAAGCAGTAAAGGAAGAGTTACAACATTGCCGCCACCAATTAAATAAGTTAAAAAGTATTGGCTAAAGGACACATTAAACATTAAAATTGCCGCTGAAGCCAGTCCCGGGCTTAAAAAAGGCAGCATTACATAGCGAAAGGTTTGCAGGCGGTTGGCTTTTAACACCCGGGCTTGCTCTGCCCATTTTAAGCCTAAGGCTTGGTAGGTGCTGGCAAAAACACGGACACCATAGGGCAAGGACCAGCGGAAGCTGAACAAGAATAACCCCTAATAGCCGGTCGGTGAGATTAAAGCGGATAAATGCCATATGAACGCCCATACCTACAGTAAGCGCAGGAATAATAATCGGTACTAAGAGTAAAATTTCAACGAACTTTTTGCCGGGAAATTCATATAAACCGAGAGCCTTTCCGGCAGGAATGCTTAGAATTAAACCCAAAACCGTAACAGTTAGGGAGATAAAAACGCTTAACCCCAGACTAGTTAGCATTTTACCGGAGGGTGAGAAAAGATACTTCCAACCTCTTAAGCCCAATTCAGCGGGCAAGAGACTGTCTGCCGGCCAGTTTTGGCTGAAAGACCAGAGGAGCAATACTGCGAAAGGCAAAAGCAAAAACACCAAAAACATTATTAAGATTGTTTTTTCTATTGTGCATTTTTTCCGGTTTATATTTTTAGACATACCTTAACTCCAGTTGCGAAAATACTTTTTCGTGGACCAGAAATATATAAATACCAAAAAGGCACACCCCACTGAGATCAAGGTGTTAATCGCCATGGCCAGGGGGCGGTCCAGAAGCTCAGGGGAAATATAATTAAGGTAAGCCCAGACCGATAAAGTCTTAGGATAAGTTGCCCCTAAAAGGTAAGGCAACTCAAAAGCGCCAAAGGAATAAGCAAAGATAATCACTGAAGCGGAAATTATACTGGGCATGCTTAAAGGCAAAAGTATATGGAAAAATGTTTGCCGGGAAGAGGCTCCTAAAATTTGCGCCGCTTCCCCTAATTTAGTATCAATTTTTTGGAGAACGGTATAAACCATTAAAGTCACAAAAGGGATCTCTTTCCAACAATAGATAAGAATAATACCTACCGCATTCTTGGAATAAAAAAAAGCAGGAAATTCCCCTGTGCCGGATAGAAGTCCCAGTTTTAGCATAGCCCTGGCAATTAAGCCTCCTTGGGAGAGGAGAAAAAGAATCATAACGGCTGCAACCAAATGAGGAACGGCCAAGGGGAATTTATATAAAAAGGAGGTAAACCTCTGATTGAGCTTGATTTTCAACAGCTGATAGGCTAAAAAAACTCCCAAAACGGTTGAAATAAGAGTGGAAATGAAAGCAATGTAAAAAGTAAAGCTTAAGGAATGCCAAAACTCCGCCTGGGTAAGTACTTCCTGGTAGTATTTGAAGGAAATTTCCTTGAGACCAACAACCGGGAAATAACCCAAGCTCATAGTTAAAGCCAGCACAAACCCACCCAGGAAAAAGATTATAATAACCAGCAGAGCCGGAGCTAAATAGAGGTAAGGGAGAATCCGTTCCCTTCTCAATGTATTGAATAAAGCATACCTCTTCATTGTCGGCTACCACCTTTGCCTCAAATGCTGTCCTTATCCTTACTCTCCCCAGTACCAGCAGTCGAATAGGCATCCTGCCGGGAGCTATTTGACACTAAACCAGGAGCTATAAACCTCATTGCTAAATTCCTTTAAATTCCTAATCAAAGGCATATTTATTGTCACAGGCCTTTTTCCCATCGGTTCTTCCGTAGGACTATCCGTCAACAAACCCTTTATTAAGTTTTCGGGATTAAGGATTACCGCAACGTAATTATCTTGAAACAGGCAAGGCTCAACCAAATATACCGCTGCCACAACATCCCAATTGTAAAAACCGTCAATATTAAAATCTTGCATCATTTCGTCAAACCAGTATTGACATTTGCCAATGCTTGTCAGAGTGCCCCCATTGTAAGTTTTACTTTCCAGCTGGTTTTGCCAAAACTACCTTCTCTTTCCACAATTCCTCTATAACCGGAATATAACTTGCGGCGATTTCCGGTACTCGATGAGACTGCAGCTCTTCATTGGTTAAGGTAGCTACACCGGGGTCAATAGCTGCCAGTTCCTCCCGGTATTCGCTCTCTAATTTGCCAATATCAAGGGCCAATAAATCTCCCCAGTTGGCAGGTTTATATTTACTTATCTGGGCTTCCGGGCTTAAAAGGAAATTGGCTAAGACCATAGCCCCGAGCTTATTAGGCGCATTAAAGGGTATAGCCAAAAAATGTGTATTGCCTATTGTTCCGGCTTCCCACACAAAGGTTCTAACCGTATCCGGTAAAAGTCCCTGTTCAATCATCCCGGAAAAAGAAGCCGGGTTGTAGGACATAGTCAAATCTACTTCTCCATCCATAAAAAGCTGGTGCAGCGAAGCAATGGCTGACGGATAAGTCTCTCCTTGACGCCAGAGATATGGTTTTAACTCTTGAAAATACTGCCAGAGGGGTTCCAGTTTGCGGTCTAACTCCTCTTTATTTACATTTTCGGTATACGGGAAGGATTCATATCCTCCACAAAGCTCATACATTAAATGGCGAACAAAAACACTTCCGGTGAAATCCGGCAATTCAGGGTAAGTAAATCTTCCCGGGTTTTCTTTCACCCACTGAAGCAATTCCTGGCTGGAGCGAGGAGGATTTTGGACTTTGGCGGTATCATAAGCAAAGACAAATTGAGCTTTGCCATAAGGGACTTCATAACCTTCGACGGGAAAGCCAAAGTCATAAGCGACATCCGGCTCCAAGGGATCTACATATTTTAAATAATTGGGTATTTTTTCGGCAAAAGGACCCCAGAGCAAATCCGCTTGACGGGCAGTCCGGAAGTTTTCTCCATTAATCCAGACCAGATCAATACTGCCTTGCTCTTTTCCAGCCTGTTTTTCCCCAAGAAGTTTATTCAAATACTCATCAGGACCCATCGGCACCCGCTGGACTTTGACCTTAAGCTTTTCTTGCATAGCATTAGCAACATAGGTATCAACCCAGGTGTTGGTCCTTTCGTCTCCTCCCCACATATAGAAATTAACTGTTGTTCCCGCACTTATTTCCAAGATAGAATCCCAATCCATTTCCAAAGGGTTATCCTGGTTATTAGCCGGGGCATTTGCCGAGCAGCCTGCTAAAAATAAACTCCCTAATAGCGAAACTGCAAGTAATATTACCAGTATATGTTTAGCCGCTTTCATATTATCGACTCCTTCATTTAATCCTAGTACGACAAAAGCATTATTCTAAAAAGCTTATTATTACAAAAAGCATCTTATTTTGAATAAAAAGAGCGTAGCGAAGAATCTGAATAATTTACCCCTGTCTCTAAGCCTGAGCAGTATCCTAAACTATAGATTTATTGTCATCCCATCATAAGCCAAAGAAACTTGGGGGTAATCAAGCAGCTTTTCTTGTAGCTCGCGGACGGTAACCGGAGTACTGTAGTGCATAGCCAGATGAGTAAGAATTGTCTTGCGAGCTTGAACTTCTTCACCCAATCTAATGGCTTCCTCAAATGTCATATGGCTGTGAGGGTACCAGTTAGCACCATGGAAAGTGGCATCACAGATAAAATAATCTGCCTGCCTTACTTTCTCCTGAGTTATTTCCGGTAAGCCGGCAGTATCGGGAAAATAGGCTAAAGTTTTTCCGGACTGTTCAGCTTTCAGGAATAGGCCGGCTGTCGGGACACTGTGCCGGGCAGGATAAAGGGTAAGCAAAAAATCATTGAAACGGTATTCTTGGCCAAACTGCCAGGCAGTTACCTCCAAAACATCGCTTAAAAAGGGATATGCCGCTTCAAATTCCACCAAGGCTTCAGAAGGTAGGAATAATTTAAGTGGTTCCATACGTTTAAGCCGAACAAAAAACTCCAGGTCACCCAATCCCCCAAAGTGGTCGTAATGCCAATGGGTAAGGAAAACACAAGCTAAAGAACTTATATTTTCTCGCACAAGCTGAGTTCGCAAATCCGGTGAAGCGTCTATCAAGATGTTTTCTCCCCCGGTTCGAATAACCGCCCCGCTACGGGTTCGAACTAAAGCTGAGTTTGCCCGCGCTTCCAGGCAAGCAGGACAATCACAAAAATATGAAGGTACTCCCGGGCCTGCTCCTGTTCCCAATATTGTAAATGTAACAGTCATCTTTACCTCCCCAGCTCTAAAGCTTTTTTCTTATCTTCCTTCCCTGCTTGACTAAAGCTCATTCCCTAAAATTTCCCGTTCAAGCCCGGCAAGAGAATTCTTATTATCCACCAAAGCAATATTAAGAACAAATCAAAGGACAGCTTGAAGATATTCTTGGAAAGATTCAAATTCTCTTAAGAAAATTCTCTTAAGAAACTTTCCTACATTAGAGCCCTTACCCGGTAAGTATCAGTAAGAAATCTGGATGGCTTTTTCCGGGCATTGTCCCACACAGGTATAGCATAGACTGCATAACTGCGGCTGAATGGCTCTGGCTACCTGCCGGCCGCCTTCCTCTCTAAGCTCTAAAACTGAAGAGGGACAAAAAGCTACGCACAACCCATCCCCTAAACAGAGCTCTTCGTCAATATAGATTTGAACGGTTTTACTTTCCCTTGAATCCTTCGTTTCACTTCGCTTGGAACCAACTTTGTCCAAGACAGGGGGAAGGTACACTTTTCTTCTTTCTTCCGGAATGCTTTTCTGGCTGAGCTTTACTAAAGATCGGCAAACAGGTTCTAATAATGAAATAGGTATAGAAAAATAAAGTTCAAAATCATTAATCTCACTGGAAGCCCGGACACCGTAACAACCGAAAGAAATGTTCATTTCCCCTGTTTTCATCGGTTGGATGACCAGGTCGGCACAAGTGGAATTAAAACCGGAAGTCTTAAATACTTGTCTCTCTCCGCAGGCATAAGTCTGCGCACAACAAAGCCACATAGCTTGCTCCGGCCACAAAGTTAAAATGACCACATCCGGTTCCCATAAAGCTTCACCTAGGGGGGCGAGCATGGTAGCTTCGAAACTGCCGGGGGGAAATTCCGGCCGGGTACTGATCATTTTTCGGGCAATTTCCAAGTTCGGTAATTTCTTAAATAATAGATAGAGCTCACCTGACCTCAGCTTCTCTGACATAGGCGTAAGACCTAATATGCCTGCCCCATCAGGACAAGCATGGCTCCTTGGCGGCAGAAAGAGACAGTGCCCGCGGCGGGCCAAACTAATTGATTGGCAGTGCCTAAGAGGAAGCGGAGGCTCCGTCAAACCGGCGGGGCGTTCTTCTCCCGGCCTTAATAAGCGGACGGCAACCGGCTCCCAGCGTAGGGAAAGGGTATCTTGTAAAATCTTAGTCATTTCTTGATAATTCATCTGCTTTTCTAACCTCCTGCCACAACTTTTTGCCAAAGTTCCTCTCCTTGCGGTCCGTCAAATATTTTTCTAGCTTGGATTTTGACTTGGCTATAGTCTTCATCCAAGCCGGATAAGAGATTAAGGACATGCCGGATTTTCAGCTGAGCATCATTAGGTATCCGAGCAAGATTTAAGACACAGGCCAGGCAATAGCCTGCTAGAATAGTAGCTCCACAATCCTTGGCTTCTTTCAGGCGGCTTTTTATAAGCTCTTCGGCGAGATCCGGACGGGTATGGCTTATCTGTCCGCCACTTCCACAGCAGATGGAATACTCCCGGTTGTGTTCCATCTCGGCAATTTTATAGCCTTTTCGCTTTAAGGCTTCTCTGGCTTGCCGGGCAAAAATACCCTGCCAGCGGTCGGGACAAGAATCATGAATAGTAATCAGTTCTTCCTTTTCGGGCATTAAAGGCAACCTCCAAAGCTTGCTAGCAGCTAAGGCTTGGTAAACCGTGAGCACCTTAATCTGGGTAGGAGCAAGCAGCGGTTGCAATTGATAAAAACAATTAGGGCAAGCGACAACCAAATAACGTACTTGCAGGCGGTCAAACTTTTCTGCCAACTTTTTAAGATAGTTGTCGCCCCTTTGCTGCAACCCCAGTTGATAAAGAGGCAAGCCACAGCAATCGGAAACAAGAGTAATTTCCGGGTATACTGTCTCAAGTTGATAGTAAAGCCCTTTGGTTAAGAGGGGTGAATAAGTGAGCATCGTGCAACCCGGGAAGAAAGCTGCCACGCCTTGAGTGTTAAGCCTTAAGTTCTCATAGCCAATGCCATAGGCCTCCCGGTAAGCAGAATTGACATTGTAGGGACGGTCTGGAAGCAAATAACTAAAATCATCTATCTCAAGCAAACCCTGGTCGACCGCTTGTTTTCTGGTTAATCTGAACAACTCCTGGGGACTTAGATTTAGCGGACAAACCCTTGCACACAAACCACAAAGGCTGCAGGAATAGGCCTCTTCTACCCGCGGCCCTCTTAAGGCAATACTGGCAATATCCTCGCCTATTTCCTGAAGGAAAGGACACTCCTTTATACACAACCCGCAACTGCTGCATTTCTCACTAAGATCCTTCTTAAGCTTTTGCAGTTCTCTTTCCATTTCCATCCCCACTTTATTTGCCGTCGTTTAAGCCGCCAACAGCACTATCAGTTGCTAAACTTAAGACTAGTGCTTAGTACCCCTTTATGACCGTCCAGGTACAGTTGCTTAGCCTGTAAATTATTAATACCTGCGGCGCAATAAATGGGAAGGTATACCTAGACTTTGCCGATACTTATTAACGGTCCGGCGGGAAATATTAATACCTTTTTGTTTAAGAATTTCAACCAGATCTTGATCCCTTAATGGATTGCTCGGATCTTCTTGTTTAATAATCTCAGCAATTAAGTATTTAATACTTTTTGAACAGACTTTGTCCCTGTTTAAAGAATCCACTCCGGAATTGAAAAAATATTTAACCGCGAACAACCCCCGGGGAGTCTGCATATATTTATTGGCGACAACCCTACTGACAGTGGATTCATGAATATTAACAAGTTCTGCGACCTGATTCATGGTTAGGGGTTTGAGATAGGCTATCCCTTTATCCAAAAAATCACTTTGAACATCCACAATACACTGGAATACCTTATAAATATTAAGCCTTCTTTGTTCAATCCCTCGGATTAGCCCCAAAGCCGACTGTAGTTTATCTTCCAAAAACCGCTTTAGATCCTCGGACTCTCCGGCAGCCTTGCGCATCTCATTAACATAGTTGTAATTAATTCGCAAACGAGCACACTCATAATCGTTAACAATTACTATATATTTCCCCTGGTCCTTGACTACTGTTGCGTCAGGCCATATAAAATTGTTACTGTCTTTGCCAAATTGTTGGCCAGGCTTGGGGTTTAAAGATCTAATCAGATCATAGACTTCTTGAACTTCCCGGATCGGTACGGAGAGTGCCAAAGCGATCCTGCTGAATTTTTTCGCAGCCAGCTCCGGAAAAAAATTGTGCAGGATGATTTTAGCCAAAGGATTATTCCTTGCTGTTTGATCAAGTTGCAAAGAGAGGCATTCTTGCAAAGTTCTAGCTCCCACGCCCGGCGGATGGAAAGTTTGAATTAATTTAAGGGTTCTTTCCACTTGAGCATAAGGGACATTTAACTGCCGGGCTACTTCATGCAAAGTCACTCTTAGATAACCATTGGTATCCAAGTTGCCAATGAGATATTTCCCTATTAATAAATCCGTAGTATTCTTGGCTTCCAGGTGTAATTGACATTCCAAATGTTCATACAGACTGGGTCTCTCTGTTAGATAATGTTCATAATTTCGTTGTTCCTTATTTTCTTCTTTTTCTTCTTTCCAGTCGGAAAAATAGTCCTCTTGAAAATGTTCTACTAAGTCAAGTAAATTTGGCGTTGTCCATTGTTCATTGTAGTTTTCCGCCGTAGTTTTGGATTTAAGTTCTTCTTCCAAAAACGGATTTTCAGCAATCTTATTGAGAATATATTCGTTCAACTCCAGCCCCGTAAGCTGCAACAGCGAAATCGCTTGGCGCAATTCCGTAGTTAAAAAGAGCTTTTGTTGTTGTTCAATATTTATCTCTTGGCGAATTTGCCTCATGATTGCTCTCCCGTTCAGTTTAAATAGCTTCTTTGACCGGTGGTAACGCCAGTGATTGCAAGCCTATCTCCCGGAGAAAAGCTATAGTTCTTTGGGGCACAAAAATGGATTTATCATGCTTTGCTGAGATTTCTAAAGCGCGCAAAACCGGCATCAAACTGGCCAGATCCACCGGAATGTCTACATCAGGAATCATTTCCACTCTGCCGAAAGGAATGTTTTCAGCTTCCGCCTTATCCACCAGCATATCTAAGGCTGTTATTCCATCCATGTTGTAAAAAACTTTCTGGAAATTGAAAGGGGTTGTACAGGTTAAGCCAATTAGGGAAAACCCTCCTTCTTGACAAGCCCCCTCCACTATACAAGCTCCAATTGGAGAGCCCTCTCTGCTCGTATTAAAGAGAGCTGCTTTTTGCCCTGCTTCAGTAGAGCTAAGGGTTTCCAGTTTTTCTAAAGCGTCAAGGAGAATAACAGGCTGTAAAGTAGGAATATCCCCCCCGATGATTACAACCGCATCAGCCAGCCTGTTTTCCTTACCAGGCCGAAGCAGGAAATCAGATGCATACTGCATGCAGTCATCAAAGCTTCCCCCTTGATCGGAGAAAATTCCGGCAATTCCCTGAGGTTTATTTATTTCGGCTAATAAGGACTGCAAATAAGTGCGATCGCCGTCATGGTTATAGCAAATCCAAACATCGACCTTGCCCACCGAAAGGCAAACATCAATAACATCCAATAAGGAGGCTTCATAAAAAGCATTAGCTTCTTCCGGTGTAAGGATGCCTCCTCTGGCTTCTGTTAATCTGGTTTTGACTTCACCTACTTTAGGGACTTTAGTAAATACCACTACTGCTTTTTTCATTTCATTGACCTCCAAAATAAATCATAGGAACAGGTTGGCAACTTTCCTTTTCAGGGCAATAATTACATTGTTCTCGATAAATTTCCGGGATTTCCTCAAACTCGCAGGGCTGAAAACCATATTTACGGTAAAAAGCTACCGCCTCACCTCTGGCAATTGTCGCCACTGTATAAGCTGTTTGAGAAACTTCACGAATTTCGCCCGTCGCGCAGCATTCCCACGGTTTTTGAACAATTTTTTCAAGGAGCAGCCCGCCCAGCCCCTGCTTATGCCTTTCTTTTTTGATACCGATTACCTCTAAAAAATAATAGCCCTCGCCACAGCAGACGACTTTGCATCCACCAAGAACGGTATGATCCTCTTCAAGTAACAAATGCTCTTCTATCTCCCCGGGTAAACCCATCCCATAGCTATACATAATTTCCATTAATTCATCTTCGTCATCCGGCGTCCCAAATCGGATTATTGGATTCCTAGCCATTACAGCTTCACCTACGGTTTTTCTTAGATTCCTCGCTACAACGCTTTTCTAAATTAACCTGGACCTTGTTAAATAATTCACTCATTCTAACAGACTTAAGCACAGAAACTTTGAGTTGGTTTAAATAATCTTTTTATCCCCCCTTGTCCCAAAAGCACAAATTCTTTGATTTTTTCTGCAACTTTTTGAAAATTTTTAGTCAATTATTTTATATTGCAAGAAACGTGCCAGCTATTTA
>DUML01000104.1 GCA_012839895.1 Peptococcaceae bacterium
ACTGCCCCCGGTCGTTATACCGGATATCATAGCTGTATGGAACTCCTGTCTGTTTGGCCGCCAGCAAAAAATCTGTGAACTCCGCCGGTGTCAACTTGTCTTTGGCAAAGGTATTAAGACCGGCCGAATATACAACTTCATAATTGCTGTTTATGACCTGCACCCCGCCGCCGTTATTAATCACCGGCGTAGGGTCTATTTGCCTATAATCATCTTCCATGAGGATTTCTGCAGTATAATTATTTTTCACAAGGGTGTCGGATATGACATGGTCGGCAAAATCCATCAGCAGAAGAGCAAAGAAAGCAAGTAAGAGGGATATGATAAACACCAGGACATAGTTGGCCAGAAATTGATTAGCTATTTTTTTCATGGCTTGTCCTCGCCCTGTTTTCGTTTATCCCCGTCCTGTTTATGGAACTTATAGCCGATACCCCGAATGGTTTTTATGTACTCCGGATTTTTGGGGTCTTTTTCAATCTTATTCCTGAGATGACTGATATGCACCATAATTGTATTGTCATCATAATAAGTTTCCTCATCCCATACCGCCCGGTATAACTGTTTCTTGGTAAAAACTCTGGCCGGGTTTTCCATCAAGTACTCCAAAAGCTTATATTCCTTGGCGTTCAGTTCCACCGGCACTCCGTTTTTATAGACAGAACAGCCGTTTTTGTCCAGAACCAAATCCCCATAAACAACTTGCTCAGGTTTTAGCTGCTTTGGCAAAGAATATTGGTGTTTTCTGCGCAGTTGGGCGCCGACCCTGGCTATTAACTCAGCCATACTAAAAGGCTTGACAAGGTAATCATCAGCACCAATGCCAAGCCCCAATACTTTATCCATGTCGTCGCCCCGAGCAGTCAGAAAGATAACCGGGATGTTACTTATTTGTCGAATTTTCCGTAAAAGATTGAAACCATCCAAATTAGGCATCATCACATCCAGGATGGCTAGGTCAATAGCTTCTTTCCGGATAACCTCGAGAGCTTCAAGCCCGTCCTTGACTGCAATGACAACATAGCCTTCCCTTTCAAGGTTAAGCTGCACAAGGTTTCGGATATCCATTTCATCTTCAGCTATTAAGATAGTCAAGCAATCGCCTCCATAATTTTATATTCCCATCGGATTTTAAAAAACTGCCGATAAAAGTACTCTAATTATACCACATTATCAGGTAAATGTTTGACATATGCTTTATAATTAAATCAGCATATAATAATCAGTATTTTAATTAACCATCAGTATTTAGAAAGAAGAGGGAACAGTATGTATACGTGTGCGATGTGTGGCAAAGGAACCTGCAGAACCGGAGAACTGGACAAAACACCGCTCAATTGCCCCAGTCATGAGGAAGCTCAAGAAAAAATTAAGGAACTATACCAGAATGAAGATAACAAAAAAATGGCCTATTGCTCCGCGCTGACGGAAGCAGAGGGTTATTGCCGAAAAACGAGGCTTGAAGAAATTATGGATTTTGCCAATAAGTGCGCTTACAAAAAGCTAGGTCTGGCTTTTTGCGTGGGGCTTGCCAAAGAAGCAAATGTATTTTGCAAAATCTTGACGCACAACGGCTTTGAAGTCCACTCCATCGCCTGCAAAAACGGAAGTATTCCAAAAGAGTTTCTGGAAATCAACGAAAACCAAAAAGTCCACCCAGGCACATATGAACCGATGTGCAATCCCATCGGGCAAGCGGTTTTCCTGAACGAATCGCAAACAGAATTAAATATCATCCTGGGATTATGTGTAGGGCATGATTCCCTGTTTATCAAATATTCCAACGCGCCGGTCACCGTCTTTTCCGTGAAAGACCGGGTTTTAGCGCATAATCCCCTAGGCGCCTTGTATCTGGCGGACAGCTATTATAAAAGCAAATTATACAATGAATAAAATAATTTTATGTCTTATTCCAATGTTAATTTTTTGGTATTTAAAATAAAGAATATAGAAAATCAGGATACAGTTCATATGTTTTTTTCTCTATAGCAATTTGGATTAAATCAAGAAATAGCGGACTGCCAACCCAATAATTATCCCAATAAGCACAGAAGGCAGAAATCTCTTGGTAAGCAAATTTGCCACAGCAGTAAAAAAGCCGCCGATAAGAACCGGCAGGGAGATTGTTAGCTCTCCATCGACAGGAATTAAGACCTGTTTAACAATAAGTGCGGAGATAACTGCGATGGGAACATAGCTAAAATATAAGCGGAGCGTAGGACTCATTTTTCTTCCGGCCATGAACTCAATACCTATAACCCGGGAGCCATAAGTAATAAGAAAAAGTAAACCGATTAAAACCCAAGGATTAAGCATCTTTGGACCTCCCCCGGACATAAAGACCGGCTAAGGGTGCTAAAACACCCGCGATGATAATGGTCAATTCATTACCCGGCATTAAGTATTCCAGCCCGATCCCTATCGCTATTGCGGTAAAAGCCGTGGCAATGGCAGGACTGGTATTGAGACCGGGAAGCAGCAGAGCTATAAAAGTAAGCGGAAAAGCCAAGTCTAATCCCCATTTTTGCGGATCAACCTGGTTGCCGATCAAGGTGCCCATCAGGCCGGATAATACCCAGGCGATATAAAAGGTAGCGGTAATAACTCCAAAGTATAAGGGATCCGGCCCATATACTTTATACCTGGCAATACCTAAAACAAAGGTTTCATCTGTTACGCCATAGGCCAACAGCCATCTCCACTTCTTAGCCGGGAGGATGCCTTCGGCAAGGGCTGCTCCGTATAACAAATTACGCAAATTCAACAAAACAGCGGTAAAAAGAATACTGGCAAGACTTGCTCCCACTGTTAACATAGCAACTACTACCATTTGGACAGAGCCGGAAAAAACCAATATAGACATTAACACTATAACTGCAATGCCCAGCTCGGCTTGGGCAGCCAAAACGCCGTAGGATAAACCATAGGCGAAGATTGCAACTGCCAAGGGCAAGGCTTCGATAAAAGCAGTTTTTATTGTTTCTTTTGCTGCAGCCAACCAACGCCCACTCCTTGATTTCATGACATTAACCTGTTAGATAATTTTCGCCCCGAAAGGAACCAGCGCCAACTGGGCAAATTTAAAATGCTGGAGGCCAAAAGGAATACCGATAACCGTAATACAGAACAAAATACCGATAACTAAATGGACTACAGCAAGCTCCCAGCCAATAAAAATGAGCCACAGAATATTTAAAAGCAGTCCGCCTACTCCAAAACCGCCCAATTGGACTTCTTTGCCAAAAGGCCACAAAACAAGCCGGGAAATCTTAAAACATTGAAGTCCGAAGGGTATGCCAATAATCGTCAGACACAATACCAGCCCGGCAAGAAACCAAAAAATGGCCCCAAGGATACCCCCAAAAACTAACCAGATAATATTGCCAATTAAGTTCATGTTTACCTCCAAAATAAGTTAGTACGTCTATTGCCTTCTATATATTTTATTTATTATATATTTTTCCTGGGTTATTGGCAAAGTTTAGTTCTCGACAGAACAAAAGTTAGCATTTTTGCAATCTGCAGGTTGTCCCAAAGATGGAGAGATTAGTTTTAGCCATTGCTTTATCGGTATTTTCCGGTCTCCGTCTTAATGGTTGATGAGGAAGGAAGGCATTTTTAACGACCGATTTTACTTCCTGCGAACCGGAATCCAGATTTCGCTATAAGCATAATCCGGTTTCTCTTTATCCATTATCGTAAAGGAAAAATTAGGAAAATCTATTACTTCGTAATTGGCTGAGGGAAGCCATTCGGAATAAATCCTAGCCATTGTATTTTGTAAAGTGGCTGGAAATGGTCCTTCATTTGGGAATACCGCCCATGTACAGGCCGGGACCGGCACTTTGTCTAAAAGATCGCTTACTTGATCTTCAGTGGTTAAGACACCTATCAGGTGAGTTAAATATCCTTCTTCTTTTAAGAAATTGGCGTCGGCATCGTAAGAAGCATTAATAATTTCATAAGGCTCGATATTTTGCAGGGCATGCATTTCTTTCCTTTGTTCCTCTGTGATGCTTTCAGCAAGCTTGACAATCTCCATATTCACTCCTTCAAATTGCATGGGAACACGCTTGCTTACACCGACTAAATTAAAGGCCGGTTTTTCTTCGATTCTAAATTCCATACTAACTCCTCCTTTGACAGTGATGACAAATGAAAGTTTGGGAAAGGATTTGCTTATACCTTTTTTGATTACGTCTGAGGGTAAAAAGCCGCTCCATTTTTTAAAGGCCCGGGTAAAGCCGTCAATTGATTGATAGCCATATTTGAAAGCAACATCCGTTACTTTCTCTCCCATTAATAAATCCTGATTTGCTTCCGCCAGTTTCCTGTTTTTGATATATTCACTAAGAGTCATCCCTGAAAGATAAAAAAATATCATTCGCAAGTGATAGCCGGAAACCCCGGCATACCGGGAAATTGCTTCCAGAGACAGGTCAGCGGTTAAATGCTCTTCAATATAGTCAATAACTTTATTTAATTCTTTTAACATTGCCTCCCTCCTTTTCTGTCTTCATAATATCAAAGCTATTCTTAGCATGCTCGATTTTTTAGAGATAAAAATATCGAATGGCCTAGCCGCTCCGAAGCAAAAAGACTCCACAAGTTTTTTAGTTCACAATTTAGGACATTTATTATTGGTATTACAGTAATTATAAATTGGTATTATAGTAATTATAATTATGACGGCCGGGCTGCTGCGGAAAGTCTGAACCTACCCGCCAGCTCAGATGGATTTGCGCAAGTCATCCCTTCACTCATTACACAGACTCCTTTGGCTCCTGTCTCTAAAACAGCTCTTACTTTGTCCTGGGTGATCCCGCCAATGGCATAAACCGGGATATCAACGGCGGCGCAAACATCCCGCAAAAAAGACAGTCCTCTCGGCGGGACTCCCTTTTTACATTCCGTGGGAAAAATATGTCCGGCAATTAAATAAGTAGCCCCCAACCATCGTGCTTCTTGGGCCTCGCTTACGGAATGGACGGAAGCGCCTATACAGGAAAACTGTTTGAGTTCTTGGCAGTATTTCCTGAAATCCGGCATCGATAAATGGAGTGCGTCAATATTCAGTTCAAGGGCTGCTTCCTTATATTTATTAATTATCAGCGGCACCTTGTGTTTTAGGCAGATACTTTTAACCTTTTCCGCTAATTTTATATATTCCTCTAAACTTAAATCTTTTTCTCTTAAGAGAATAGCGTGGGGTTTCCCTCGGGCAATTTGGTCAATCCTATTTAAGAAATCATCTTGACATAACTTTCGCTGGGTGACACAAATAAGCAACTGTCATCACACCCGGATATAATCGTTATAAACGGGCTGCAACCCGCGATTTTCAATCATTTGGTGTATTTCCCTCACGCTCCGGTTATCAGCAATCTCAAATTGCCCATCGCCTTTTTCTTTTTCCAGATGCCCGCCTACGCCAACGCAGACACCAGCGGAAATTTTCGTGGCAACCAGCCCGATAACATGATCCCGAAACAGCGGCCTTTCCCTTGTCGAGAATCTATCTGGATTGTAAGTTTCCTGGTAAACGCAAACATAATCGGCGCCGCATTCATGTAAATACCTGTATTCATCCGTATTTAAAGGATAAATCTCCAAATTGAGCTCGGAGAAATATTTTGCCGCCATTTTAACTGCTTCTCCGATATATTCAAGCCCTGAGTGCCGGCGGGATTCTCCGGTTAAAATTAAAATTTCCTTAAGCCCGGTTGCCGCAATGGCTTGAAGCTCTTTTTCCAATTCAGCCGGAGAAAGTTTGCCCATGATTTAATCCCCCAAAAACCCGGTTAGAGGACTGGAAGCCTCCGCTCCTTTATTCAGCACCCGGCCAAGCCCGGCCAGATACGCGGCGCGGCCTGCCTCAATTGCCAGCTTGAAGGCTTCAGCCATAAGAACTATATCTTTCGCCGTAGCCACGGCGGTATTGCTCATAATGGCAGCTACACCCATTTCCATGGCCTCACAGGCTTGGGAAGGACATCCTATCCCTGCATCGACAATGATGGGCAAATCAATTTCTTCCACCAATATTCTAATAAACTCCTTGGTCCATAACCCTTTATTGCTGCCGATAGGCGCCGCCAAGGGCATAATTGCTGCAGCGCCGGCATCTACCAAGGCTTTGGCCACATATAAATCCGGGTACATATAGGGCATGACGATAAAACCTTCTTTAGCCAAAACTTCTGTGGCTTTAATAGTTCCATAATTATCCGGCAGGAGGTATTTGGAATCACTGATCACTTCCACTTTGACAAAATCCCCGCAACCAATTTCTCTTCCTAGGCGAGCTATTCTTATTGCTTCCTCGGCGGTTCTCGCTCCGGAGGTGTTAGGCAGCAAAGTGACGCCTTCAGGGATATAATCGAGAATATTTTTTTCTCCCCCTAGATTGGCCCGGCGCAGCGCCACGGTTATCATCTGGGCTCCGCCGTTTTCCACCACAGCTTTTATTAGCTCCGGAGAATACTTTCCTGAACCTAAGATAAACCTCGATTGAAACTCATGTCCGCCAATAATTAATGGATCTCTCATTTGTCTCTCTCCTCTCAAACTTCTTCTATCCCAAGTAATAGCCGCAAAACCATGTTGGCTTGATGACCGGCACAAATTTGTACTCTCGGCGCCATCAGTCCTCTTCCCACTTTTGCTCCGTTTTCCAAATCCCCACAAATATATAAATTCTTCATAGCTCTCCGGGTTTGAATCAAATTTGAACTTTCATACCCAGCCATGCCGGAAGCAGCTACAATTTTTATTCCCGGGAGTTTTTCCAAAACAGTATTGACAAGCATCGCCTTCTCCTTGGCTTTGTCAAAGGCTTCGCAAATTATATCATAGCCGCTGAAAAGTTCTGGGACGTTGTCTTCCGTTACTTTCGTCGTTACTGTCTCCACCCGGATAAAAGGGTTAATTTGGGCAATCTGTTGTTTTAAAGCGATTGTTTTTGGCATACCCAAATGGCTTAGATAGTAACTCTGCCGATTCAAATTACTGGGCTCCACAATGTCAAAATCAACTAAGAGCAATTGCCCGACACCGATTCTGGCCAGCATGACGGCAATATTTGAGCCCAACCCTCCCAATCCGGCAATAGCAACTTTGCCTTTTTTTAATTTTTCATGGACATATGGAGTATGCCTTGCCATCATCATGCTCTCAAGCTCTTCTTTTTGGGGCAGAACCCCTTTGGGTATGATGGTTACTACGTCATTTTCAGCCAGAGGGTAATCTTCTTCAATTTGATATCCGTTTAAGATCACAAGGTCATTTTTGTCGCCCACCAGATCTCTTATTTGAAAAGCAGTTTGACAGTCAAAATCTCCCTGCCGGCCGTTAACTGTTAATCTCATTTCTCAGCCTCCACCCACAAAACTGACAATTTCAAGCTTATCTTCATCTTTGAGCAGCACATCCTTATATTCCGATTTGGGAATAACTTTTCCGTTCAGTTCCACGGCAATTACCCGAATATCGTAATTATTACTTTGGAGGAAATCCAATAAACTTTGCTTCTCCCCCAGGGGGATATCTTTCCCGTTGACTTTCACTTTCTCACTCCCTTTCCGATGTTATTTTACTAACAAAAAAAGCACAAAATGAATTTACACCCTTTCGGTGGTGTACCCCATTTTGTGCTTTATTAACTATTTCATAAAAATAGTATAATGACCTGTTTTTATTGTCAAGACTGATTTGTCGTTAAGACTGTTGTTGATATGTACTAGTCTTTCTAATCTGCTTAAGTTAAAACCCTTATTTCCGTAGTATCTTTTCCATTGCTTTTCCCTTGGCCAACTCATCGATCAGCTTATCCAAATAGCGAATTTCCCGCATAAGCGGTTCTTGAATCTCTTCCACCCGGACTCCGCAAACCACCCCTTTGATTAAAGCCCGGTTAGGATTCAGGTGGGGAGCTTCCGCAAAAAAGGTTTCAAAGTCTACCTGTTTCTCCAGCTGTGCTTCCAACTCGTCCTGGCTATATCCCGTCAGCCAACGAATGATTTCATCCACTTCCGCTTTCGTTCGCCCTTTTTTCTCCGCCTTGGCAACATAAAGGGGATAGACCCTGGCGAAGCTCATGGTATAAATCTGCTGTTTGGTCATACTGCCTCCCTGCTTAGCCGCTTTTTCAAAGTATCTCGAAACTTTCAAAGTATCTTGAAACTATTTTACTCCAAAACGAGCCGGGTTTAAACAAAAGTCCACTTTTTTGTGTCGAGAAATGCTACCCTAAAAGCAGGATAGCTTGCTCAGGAATTTTTAAATACAGATTCTCCTTATTTTTTCTGTTATCCCATAGTTCTTTTCTGACTTGATACACGAGCTCAGAATTCATATTCATTTCTTCCGATTCATTGCCATTCTCTACTTCCAATTCTTCATTTCTAAAATAGACGTTGTATTCCAGTTCGCCCTCAACTATTTTACTTATTTTACACTTAATGACGTTGTTTTGCTCTTTTCCCGGAACTTTCCCGGGTACAACGTCAAGCAAACAGAAATCATGGGCTTGGATTCCAAGATATTTTATATTTTCCGGAACCGGCCTCCCTGTTTCTAAAATAAATCCCCAATCAACTGCCCGCACGGAGTGTGAGGATATAATTTCACATCTGGAAATATTTTTACATCCGATTATTCTGGCTGCTGCATGCAGTTTCGGCTGTCTAAAGATTTCTTTGGTATCCCCGCATAGAATAGACTTTCCCTGGTCAATTATTACAAGTTTTTTGCAGAGCCTATAGATTTCATCCCTGCTGTGACTTACGAGCAAAACTCCTCCCTCATAGAGTTTCAGCAGTTCCAAAATTTCAATTTGCAGTTGGTCTCTTAAGTGTGCATCCAGGGCAGAAAAAGGTTCATCCAGCATCAATACATCCGGTTTGTAGACAATACATCTGGCCAAGGCAACTCTTTGCTGCTGTCCCCCCGAAATTTGATTGGGATATTTCTTTTCCAACCCCTGCAAATGGAAAGCCTTGATCATTTCCTTAACTTTCTGCTTTTTTTCTTTTTGAGGAAGTTTCAAGCCTATGCCAATGTTTTCTTCTACCGTCATGTGAGGAAAAAGGGCATAGTTTTGAAACAAATAACCGATATTTCTATCTTGTGGTTTAAGGTTTATCTTTTTCTCAGAATCGAATAGAACTTTTCCATTTAGCACAATGCGGCCTTCATCAGGGGTTTCAATGCCGGCAATACATTTGAGCGTCATGCTTTTCCCACTGCCGGAAGGCCCCAAAATTCCCGTGTATTCTCCCTCTAGGGAGAAGGCAACTTCAAGAGAAAACCCTTTTAACTTTTTCTTGATATCAACCAAGAGCCTCATTATTTTCCCCTTTATTTTAGATATTTCCGCTCCTTAATAGCAAAATAGTTGGTAGAAGCAACAACTACAAAAGAGATTAACATCACAATGATAACATAATAGGCGGCGGTCCGCATATTTCCGGCAGCAACCTCGGCGTAAATCGCTAAGGGAAGGGTCCTCGTCTCCTTGGCTATATTACCGGCAATCATTGCTGTGGCTCCAAACTCCCCAAGACCCCTGGCAAAAGCCAAAATACCCCCTCCGGCAACACCCGGCAGGGCAAGAGGCATAACGATGCGCCAAAAAATCCGCCGCTCGGACATCCCCAAGGTCTTGGCAGCCATAACCAGGTTCTGATCCACCTGTTCAAAAGCGCTTCTAGCCGAACGATACATAAGAGGAAAGGAGATTGCTACAGCGGCTATTACAGTCGCGCTCCAGGAAAAAACTATTTTCACCCCTAAAAATTCCAATAAGAACTTTCCTATAGGCCTGTTAACACCAAAAACAATTAATAATAGGAACCCCATTACCGTCGGTGGCAAGACCAGAGGCAAGGTCAAGATACCGTCTAAAACCATCTTTGCTTTTTCCGACTTCAATCTCACAACCCACCTGGCAACAAAAAGTCCTAACAAAAATGTTAAGGCAATAGCTGCAGAAGCAGTTTTCAGGGAAATTATTATTGGTGATAAATCTATATTTTGGGGCAATATATCCATATTGCGTTATGTTCTCCTTTTAATTTGTTGCAAAGCCAAAGGATTCAAATACTTTCTTAGCCTCTTCAGTTTGTAAAAATTCTATGAATTTTTTCGCTGCTTCTTGATTTTTGCCGGTTTTTACAATACCTACCGGGTAAATAACTTTGGAAACAGATCCTTCCGGCGCTTCCGCCACAACTTTGACTTTTTCGGTGGAAACGGCATCGGTCGAGTAGACTATTCCTGCCTCAGCACTCCCTTCCGCAACCCAGTTTAACACTTCCGTAACATTTGTTCCCAGACTTGCTTTTTTCAATACTTCATCCCAAATATTTAGATTTTTTAAAACTTCTTGGGCATACTGACCGGCCGGTACGCTTGCCGGGTCTCCAATAGCAATCTTATCAGCCTTTAGAATATCCTCAAACTTGCTTATTTCCTTAGTACTGTTTTGGGGAACAATAAGCACAATTTTGTTCTCCAGAAGCTGGACAATAGAATCTTTGGCTATTAAGCCTTTTTCGTCCAAGGCATCCATTTGTTTCATGGCTGCTGATATAAATACATCTACCTCAGCACCTTCTTCAATTTGCCTTTGCAGCTTTCCGGAGCTGTCATAAGTAGTTTTAATTTTGATATCCGGATATTTTTCATTAAACATTGGTATCAATTTGCCATCTAGACAATTTTTCAGGCTTGCCGCAGCTGCGAGAGTAATAGTCGATTCCTCAGCAGATGTATTGCCAGTAGATGTATTGTTGTTGCTGCAACCGACAAAGGTAAGTACTAAAGAAAATACCAAATAAACAACTGCTAGCAAACTAATACTTTTTTTCATAATTAACCCTTCCAATACTTCGATTATATTATTTTTATAAACCCCATGACTAAACCATCCTTAATTGACCGAATTGGACTAAATTCGACACTATTTCTTAGATTAAATTTATCAAATTAATAAACCTTACACTCAACTAGTTTTTTTGCTAAAAATTAAAATCTCACTAAAGAAAGTGAGATTTCAGATTACAAGCATGGATGCTAATTGCTAATCCACCTCCTTTTCAATACGGAAGGCATATTCATTTCTGAACATACCCGAGAGCCTAGGCTCTGGCTGACTGCCATAGAACAATCTTTAGGCTGTGTCAGCTCGGAGAAAAAGTATGAAGTTCTAGAAGGTATGAAGTTCTAAAAAACACTTAAATAAGCTATTAATAGTAATTATTTTCTGTTGCAAATTTATTTTATAGCATCTTTTGTTAGGTTTCAATACTTTTTGTTGTTTTTAGTTGGGTTTAGTTATGTTATTTTATGATTAACGCTGTTCTTGAGAATTAGTCCGCTCTTGAGAATTAGTTCGTTTTTGAAATATCCCCAGTAACATGTAAACCCGGGTTAATCCTCAAAGTTTTTTATTTATGGTAAAATGTGATCAATAAAAATACCAAAGCAGGTGGGTAAATTGAATGAAGATATTTTATATACGCCGGAGGAAATAGCCCAAAAATTAAAGAACACCAAAGGCACTGTCTATGAAATGATTAAACGGGGAGAACTTGAGGCTCACCGAATCGGGAGGCATCTCCGCATATCCCGCGCTCAATTTGATAAATACCTTTTGAAATCCAAAGGCTATGACAATACTTATGAAGCAACCATAGTTAAAGAAAACGATGAAACTTTTGCCAGCATTGGAACAGTCAGATTTCATGTTAATACCGAACTTGAAGGGCAAGTTAAAGTTGCTATACGGCCGGAGCATATAATTTTAAGCAAAGGCACCTTCGTAAGCAGTGCCAGAAATGTCCATAAAGGAAATGTAAGCGACATTATCAATTTTGGCTCTAATGTGCTCGTAGTTGTGGATATAGGAATTCCCATTAGAGCGCTTATTACAAAAAAATCTTTCGCTGAAATGGGAGTTGAAAAAGGGTCTGAACTTTTTGTTGTTTTTAAAACCATGTCGGTTACGGTTTATAAATAAACTTTACAGCTGCCTTGCGCAACAAGCTATTTATTTTTCCAGCAGATGCACGCTACTTTGGAAACCGTCTTTTCCTTAAGCCAACCGTTTTCCGCTCTTTTCTCCAAGAACTTAACAATCTCTGCCTGCTGCTCCGTAGTCAAAGAAGTTGAAAGGGCAAATTTATTAATAAAAATTTCGCTGGCTTGTTCCACTGTGCGCACAACTTCCTTTTCAAGATCAAAATAAATAATCTCGGGATACAATTTGTATAACCAGAGGATATTCAGGCTGCAGTAAAGCTCCCTGTGCCCGAATTCGTCAGACCTCTCTTGGCCGAGGACTACTTTTCTCAGTTCTTCTTCAAGAGGATCCTGTCGTTCAACAAAGTGACAGATCATGCCGTACTCATAGCTGGCCGCTATCATTTTTTCCAAGTTTTTGCGGCTGCTGAATGCAGGAGACATAATTCCTGTCACCAGACTGAACTTTTTATTCCATTGTAATTTTGTTAAGTCCGCGGTTTCCCAGTCCAACTGCCAGAACTCAGTATTGGTCAAACCTTCGGCGGCGACGTTTTCTCTGGCGAAGTCCAGCATTTTGGGCGAAATGTCTATTCCGGTCACATGTTTGGCTGTTCGGGCAAATTCCAGGGCAAATTTTCCCGGACCGCAACCGATATCCAGTACCGTACTTTCTTCGTGCAGCATGTTTTTTCCCAAGAGCAAAGCGACTATTTTTTCCCTGCGCTCATCAGTTCCGTGGCTGTTAAACTCTTCAGCCCTGTTATCCCACAGGGTTTTTTTACTTTCCTGCGGGTCTTTGACCTTTTGCTTTTTCTTTGGCCATAAATCATCAAAATACCGGATGGTGCTGCTTAGTTTGTTATCAATACCGCTAATAACGCTATCCACACAAATCCCTCCAAATGTTATTACTGCTCTTTGTTTCTGTTTCCGCCCTCCGGTGACTTTATTGGCTTTTAATATGGAGTAATCAATAAGATATCCTACTCCAATAGTAATTGGGGAAGGCTTTTTTAGGTTCTATTTTTAATCGCGCTACCTAACATACCTATAAGAGCAAAAATAGTATAATACCCTGCCTTACTAATCACCTTCCCGGTTAATTCAAAAACGCCTTGAATAATAAGGGTATCCCCACCGAAAAGGGAAATAAACCAAGCGATCAGTAAACCAAAAATTAATCCAATTAAAAGCATTGCAATATTCCCCTCCGATAATTTTTATGGCTAATAATATTTTCCTATGGCTTAAATATTTTCACTTTATCGCTTATCTTAAAAAACGGATAACAACGTGTCATTTTCCCCCAGGGTATCTTTTTCTTCGACTAAAGTTTTCCGTGATAACACCGGAGAAAATGAGTCCAAAGGCAATGGAGCCGGCTATCAAAAGAGTGATGGCACCTAAACGCATTCCTTCCGTGTAATCGTTCTCGATTAAATGCCGGATAGTTTCATAAGCCATTCCTCCGGGAACTAAAGGGATAACTCCGGAGATACTAAAAACCGTAACCGGCATTTTATAATACCTGGCCAAAATTTGACTGGCGGTGGCAACTATAAAGGCGGCTGCTAAAGTGGAAGTAATAAGGTTTATGTTCATATTTACAGTCAGGATTACATAAACAGTCCAGCCCAACATCCCTACGAAACCGCAGGCAATCAGGCTTTTGCGAGGGATATTAAACAACACCCCAAACCCCATAGTAGCAAAAAAACTGGCATAAAGCGCAGTCCAACTCATAATCTTTCCCTCCTACATTAGCACAGCCAAAGCCACCGCGACTCCGCTGCCAATGGCAAAGGCTGTTAAAAAGGCCTCAGTACCTCTGGCCAGCCCGGCAACAAGATCTCCGGCCATCAGGTCGCGTATGCTATTCATAATGAGTACCCCGGGAACTAAAGGCATAACCGAACCAATTATGACCTTGTCGATATGAATATCTATGTTGAAATTATACATACCTAGATAGTAAAAAAGGTAAGCAATAAAGCCGATGGCAAAAGCGGCAAAAATTTCAGAGAAAAATTTTACAGCAATATGCCGGGTAGATATAGTGTAGAGTAAAAATCCCAACCCCCCAGCCGCCACCGAAGGCAAGAAGTCATTAACGGTCCCGCCAAAGGCCAAGCTAAAGAAACCACTGGTCAAAGCTGCTGCTATAATTTGCAGCCAAAGGGGATAAAGGAAGCTGGATTTTTCTATGGTTAAAAGAGCCTCCCGGGCCTTATGAAGAGTAATTTCACCCTCGCTTAATTTGCGAGAGATCTCATTGACTTCCACAATTTTGTTTAAATCGATTTGCCGGTTATTAATTCTTAAAAACTTAGTCTGTTGCTGGTTCTGTTCCAAGCCCTGAAGGGTTAAGAAAATCCCAGTAGGTGTTACATAGCTCTGAGCTTCAGGAATCGCACAGGCACGGGCAATCCGATTCATCGTATCTTCAATCCTATAGATCTCCGCTCCGCTTTGCAGCATTATTTTACCTGCTAGGAGACAAACCTCCATGACTTCTCCAAGAGCTGAATTCATTTGAGTTCCTCCTAAGTGGGCCAGAGTGGAACAGAGGAACGGTTCTTGTGTCTTATCCAGGTGATACAACCCCTCTGTCTAATTACACACTGTGTTTCCAGATTATCATATCATAATTTTGAGAATATCTGATCTTTTTAATATTAAGTTCTAATTCCTTTCCGGTTCCTTCAAACTTCATGGTTCTGGTGTAATAGATTATAGCCTTTGTTCTGTCATCGGCTAGAACTTTTTCCGATTCTCCCGGGATAGTTTCTTGGAGATTTTTCCTTTGTCCGTCAATATTTAAATACACCTTGCTCAATATTACATTTTCTTCGGTAGTAAATGTGATATAGGTGCTGCCGTTAGATTCATAAACATTTTCAATCTCTATCTCCTGGCCCAAAACCTCAAATTTTTTGGTTTTACCTTTTTCCAACTTTACTGACTCATCCGTATCATGATCTCCTCCAAAAGAGACAAGCTTTAATTGCAGTTCCCTGGCATTTTCGGGAAGCGCATCATAAGTTATATCGAAATGGATCCCTCGCATATCCGTTGACATGCCGCCTCCCTGCAGAGCTATTTCCTTTCCATCAGCGATTAAAGCAATCTCCAGTTTCTCCGGTCTGAATCTGTTCTTTTTAATATAATCAAATCCCAGTTCTACGATATCCTGTATTTGCCCTTTTAAAACTGTTGTTATGGGTGAGGCCGTTAGGGATTGTAATATGATACTTCGCTGATCCAAATCTATTTTTTTATTAATTGGAATCTTTAAGCTTTTTCCTACGGCCTGATTTCTATTTAATTTAAATGAAATTATCGCACTTTCCCCAGTATGCTTCATCACTGCCTTAAATTTAAGAGTCCTTTCGTAAAACTTCGGCGTCTGATGAGTGGAAACTACCCATTTCATCTCTGTCGAATCTTTGTTGGCTTGACCCTGCCCCCCAAAGGTAAAACTTCTATTTCCAAAGCCGGTCAAACTAACGATTAAATCCGAGTCAACATCCATTACATTTCCTTCCGGAGAATGAATTGTATAAAATATAACCATATTATTATCATCCAGCATTATGCCATCCAGGGTGATTTTAACTCCGTTTTGGAAGGTATGTGATTGGTTTATGATCTGGCCCTTCCCCATTTCATTTAATTCCTTTAAGGTCCCGGTCATTACATTTTCAAACCCTATTAATTGCTTGCCATAATAGGCTAAGGTGTCCATGTTATAACTTAATAAGAGAACTACTAAAAAAGCAACTGCTACCTTTAGTTTGAAATTACTTTTCTTTTGAAGAGTATTTTCAAGGGCGCTTCTTAACCTTTCCTCTAAATCATTAGGAACAGCTAAATTATCCATTCTTTTCTTTTCCTGATCCAATAGTTTCTCAATATTCCCCATCTATATCACCCCCGAAGGATTCCTTCAATTTTTTCATTCCGAGATTTAAGCGGGATTTTACGGTCCCAACCGGGATCTTAAGAATTTCCGATATTGTTTGATAATCCATATCCAAAAAATATCTGAGCCTTATAACTTCCCGGTGAATTTCACTTAATCCTGATAGATGTTTCTCCAAAACAATCCTATCTTCAGACTCCATATAAACTCCATCAACAGCCTCATCTTCCACTTGATAAAATGAAGTGTTTTTATTTTGGTTACGCAGTTTGTTTTTACAACAATTAACCAAAATAGTCCTACTCCAGCTATAGAAGGATTCCTCTTTTTTTAGCCTGAAAATATTTCGGTATAAAATTATAATCATATCCTGAAGAGCATCTAAAGCATCCTCTTTATTCCGCATATATACATAAGCTAATCTATAATAATCTGCCTGTTGGGCCATTATTAGCTGTAATAAAGCATCTTTGTCCCCTTTTCTGGCTTTTTTAATTAGCAGTTTAAATTCCAACCATTCTCACCCCTATCTATAAGTAAGACTATTATAAACCACAAAAAGTTCACTCATATGCCAAAATAGAATGAAAAGTTGATTTAAAATTAATAAAGTAAGGGTACTGCCTCTATTTCTTAAGTGACAGTACCTTTTTCTAATTAATTATGAGCAGCATAATGTCTTGAACCTTGGTGCCTTCGCGTGCTTTATTAATGTTTTTTATCTTACTTCTTAATTTTATTTCGATTGTTGTAATGGCTGCCCGGGCTAAAGCCAGCCTCTACATAATATTACTCTTTCCCATAAGGTATTTATCTACTTCTCGAGCGGCCAGTTTGCCTTCCTGCAGGGCCCAGACCACAAGGCTCTGGCCTCGGCGGGCGTCTCCTGCAACGAAGACTTTTTCCACATTGGTTTGGTATTCTGCAGCTTTGATGTTGCTGCGGATATCCCGCTCCAGTTTCAATTGATTGGACAGGGTGTCTTCAGGGCCGAGGAAGCCCATGGCTAAAAGGACCAGATCGGCTTTCCAGACTTTTTCTGTGCCGGGTATTTCTTGGGGAACCATTCTTCCTTGGGAATCTTTGATCCAGTTGATCTCTACAGTGTAGACTTCTTTGACCTCGCCTTTTTCATTGCCCACAATCTTTTTCGTATTAATGCAATAATGGCGTGGATCTTGGCCATAGAAAAAGATGGCTTCTTCCTGGCCGTAGTCAACCTTTAGCTTGATGGGCCATTCGGGCCAAGGATTGGTGGCTTTATTACGCTTTGCCGGTGGTTTGGGCATGATTTCAAATTGGTGGACGCTTTTGCAGCCATGGCGAAGGGCTGTAGCCACACAGTCCGTCCCTGTGTCTCCCCCGCCGATGATAATGACGTGTTTGTCTTTGGCGCTAATAATGCCTTCCAATCCAGAATTTGTTTTGCATTCCACCCTATGGCCCGCCGGATCTGTGTTCAGCATTCTATCCAGCTTTCCTTCCAGCAGGCATTTAGTATTAGCCTTCAGGAAATCTACTGCATAGTAAATCCCTTTAAGCTGATTGCCTTCAACATTTATTCCCCTGGCTTTGGTAGAGCCGATGCACAGAACTACGGCATCGTGTTTTGCCAGAAGCTCTTCTGCGGGGATATCCACTCCTACTTCCGTATTCAATACAAATTTGATTCCGGAATCCTGTAAAAGCTTTATCCGCCGCTCAACAACCTTTTTATCCAACTTCATGTTGGGTATTCCATACATCAAGAGTCCGCCTGGGCGATCGGCCCGTTCATAAACTGTGACTTCATGGCCTACCGCAGCCAGGTAATAGGCCGCGGACAGCCCTGCCGGGCCCGAGCCCACTACAGCCACTTTTTTGCCGGTGCTTTTACCTTTTTTCGGTGTTACCCACCCTTCCGCAAAGGCTTTTTCAATTATTTCGTATTCAATGGAGTTAATGGTTACAGGCTTCAAAATATGCCCTTCCGTGCAGGCACCCTCACAGGGAGCCGGACAGACCCGGGAAGTGAACTCCGGGAAAGGATTGGTCCGGCTCAAACGTTTATAGGCTTCTTCCCACTGCCCCTTGTATACCAGGTAATTCCACTCCGGAATCAAATTGTGCAAAGGACAGCCGGAGACCATGCCTTTAAGCAAAACTCCGCCTTGACAAAAGGGGACTCCACAGTTCATGCAGCGTTCTCCCTGGGTCCTGATCACTTCCGGCCTGCGGGGAAGCCTCATCTCCTGCCAATCCTGCAGACGCTCCTGAGGTGGGCGTTTCTGTGGTTCAATGCGCTTATATTCCAAAAAAGCTGTTGCTTTACCCATTTATATCCCCCCTGTCTATTTCGCAGCTTCTGAACTTTTGAAGTTTTCTTCAAAGGCCACCAGCAGAGCTTCCTCTCCGGTATAACCAATTTTATGAGCTTTTTCGATGTTGGCCAGCATCCGTTTGTAATCCTTAGGAATTATCTTCGTAAATCTTGAGGCATAGCTTTCCCAATTCGCAAGAATTCGTTTGCCTAAAGGACTCTGGGTATATTCCACATGTTTTTGAATCATGGCTTTTACTTCATTAAGCTCTACGGCCGATTGGATTTCCTCCAACAGAACCATGGCTTTATTGCAGTATTTTTCATCAAAGTCCAGGATATAAGCGATACCGCCGGACATTCCTGCTGCAAAGTTACGGCCGGTTTTACCCAGGATGACCACTTTGCCGCCGGTCATATATTCACAGCCGTGATCTCCTACGCCTTCCACCACTGCCTTGACGCCGCTGTTGCGGACACAGAACCTCTCTCCGGCAATTCCGTTGATATAAGCCTCACCGGAGGTGGCACCGTAGAAAGCTACATTGCCTATCAGGATATTTTCTTCGGGAACAAAGTCTGCTTCTTTCGGCGGATAAACTATGATCTTGCCACCGGAAAGACCTTTGCCCAGATAATCGTTAGCGTCTCCTTCAAGTTCCAAGGTTAGCCCTTGGGGAATGAAAGCCCCAAAGCTTTGACCGGCTGAACCTACGAAAGAAAGTTTTATCGTATCCTCCGGCAGACCCTGTTCTCCATAACGTTTGGTTATTTCACTGCCCACAATGGTTCCTACTACTCTATCGGTATTGTCAATTTTTAATTTGGCGCGGATAGGCTTTTTATTTTCCAAGGCAGGCCGGCAAATGCGCAGCAGTTTCTTCATATCCAAAGACTCTTCCAGCATGTGTTTCTGCGGTTGCGTGTTATACCGTCCGACATCGGCGCCGGCATAGGGCTGGTAAAGAATTGGAGACAAATCAAGTTTACAGGCTTTCCAATTTTTAATGTTCTCTTTGGTTTTCAGGCGGTCAGTGCGGCCAACCATTTCGTTGACCGTCCTAAAACCTAACTTAGCCATGATCTCCCGCATTTCCTGAGCGATGAAACGCATCAAGTTTTCCACATACTCAGGTTTGCCGGTAAAGTTCTTCCTGAGTTCTTTATTCTGGGTGGCTATACCGACAGGGCAAGTGTTCAAATCGCAAACCCGCATCATCACACAACCCAGAGCAATCAGCGGGGTAGTGGCAAAACCGAATTCTTCGGCGCCGAGCATGGCAGCAATGACCACATCTCTTCCGGTTAGCAGTTTGCCGTCCGTTTCCAGAATAACCCTGTCTCTTAGTCTATTCAGCACCAAGGTTTGATGGGTTTCCGCCAGCCCAAGTTCCCAAGGCAGACCAGCATTGCGGATACTGGTACGAGGCGAAGCTCCCGTTCCTCCGTCATAGCCGCTAATCAAGATAACATCGGCTTTACCTTTAGCCACTCCGGCAGCAATGGTGCCGACTCCGACTTCTGAGACTAGCTTAACGTTGATTCGTGCCTCCCGGTTCGCATTTTTTAAATCGTGAATCAGTTCGGCCAAGTCTTCGATGGAGTAAATATCATGGTGAGGCGGAGGGGAAATCAATTCCACACCGGGAGTAGAGTGACGGGTTTTAGCAATCCAAGGATAAACCTTACTGCCCGGCAATTGCCCGCCTTCCCCGGGTTTTGCCCCCTGGGCCATTTTAATTTGTATCTCTTTGGCGTTGACCAGATAATTGCTGGTAACCCCAAAGCGTCCCGAAGCAACTTGTTTAATCGCGCTGCTTTTGCTGTCGCCTTTACACAAGGTATATGCAGGATGTTTTTCATCTTGGAGCAATGGTTTGTAGCGTTCAGGATCTTCTCCACCCTCGCCGCTGTTGCTTTTGCCGCCAAGCCGGTTCATCGCAACGGCCAGACATTCATGGGCCTCTTTGCTGATTGAACCATAGGACATGGCTCCGGTTTTAAACCGTTTCACAATGGACTCCACCGGCTCCACTTCTTCAATTGGAATCGTGTCCCCGGGATTGTATTTAAAATCCAACAAATGTCTTAAGGTAAAAATCTTTTCTTCATTAATTTTACGGGAGTACTCTTTATAGACCGAATAGTCACCTTCCCGGCAAGCTTTTTGCAACAAATAGATTGTCTCGGGATTGTAAAGGTGCTTCTCCCCGCCTTCTTTGCATTGGAAAAAGCCGCCTACTTCCAAAGTATCCGTATGAAGGCCGTCCCCAAAGGCGCTTTCATGGCGCATTTGATTTTCCACGGCTATCTCCCTAAGCCCGATTCCTTCGATACGAGAAGGGGTCTTGGTGAAATACTTGTCGATCAATTCGCTGCTTAAACCCACTGCTTCGAAGATCTGGGCCCCATGATAACTGCGCATGGTGGAAATGCCCATTTTGGTCAGGACCTTAAGCATGCCTTTAACGGAAGCTTTGATAAAGTTCTTAATAGCTTCCTGGGCGTTAAGTCCTTCCAGCATATTCCGCTCTGCCAAATCTTCAATGGTTTCATAGGCCAGATAAGGATTAATAGCCGTTACCCCATAGCCCACCAAAGTGCTGAAATGGTGAACTTCTCGGGGCTCTCCCGATTCCAGCACGATGCCGACATTAGTGCGGATCTCCCGCCGAATCAGGTGGTGATGAAGGCCTGAAGAAGCAAGCAGTGCCGGAATGGCCGTCTTTTCCTTATCCACCCCGCGATCGGACAAAACTAAAATATTGGCTCCTTCGCTGATAGCTTTATCAGCTTCTCGGAAAAGATTTTCCAAAGCTCGTTCCATAGCATTTGCTCCGCCGGCTACAGGATAGAGCAGTGACAAAGTTACAGCTTTAAACTTTTCATTGTTTAGTCCTTTGATGACTTCCAGTTGTTCGTTGGTCAGTATCGGATGCTCCAGGAAAAGGGCCGCGGTATTTTCCTGGTTCGGGTTCAGCAAATTGCCGGAATTGCCTAGGAGCATATTGCAGGAAGTAATAATCTCTTCCCGGATCCCGTCAATAGGAGGATTGGTGACCTGAGCAAAGAGTTGCTTGAAGTAGAGATAGAGCATCTGGGGCTTTTCCGAAAGCACGGCCAGCGGAACATCCATGCCCATAGCCCCTACCGGATCTGCTCCTTCCACCGCCATGGGTATGACAGTCTTGCTGAGATCTTCAAATGTATAGCCAAAAGCTTTTTGCTGGCGTATAAGGTCTTCTTTGCTTCTCCCTTGAGTTGTTTTCCTCTTTTCCTGCTCTTTTTCTTGTGTTTTCACTTTGGCCATAAGTTTATCCAGCTTGACAATATGCTTTTTGACCCACTCGTCATAGGGGTTCTCCCTGGCTACGCTTCTCTTTAACTCCTCATCGGAAATAATTCTCTGGGCTTGGGTGTCGATGAGCAGCATTTTTCCAGGCTCCAGGCGGCCTTTATACTTGATTTTGTCCGGTTTAATGTCCATGACCCCTACTTCGGAAGACAGAATAACTTTGTCGTCCTTGGTAATATAGTAACGGGAGGGACGCAGGCCGTTGCGGTCCAGCACCGCTCCGATCACGACACCGTCGGTAAAAGCTACGGCCGCCGGGCCGTCCCAGGGCTCCATCAAAAAGTTGCTAAACTCATAAAAGTCCCTTTTTTCTTTATCCATGAACTCATGTTTTTCCCAAGGTTCAGGAATCATCATCATCATGGCATGAGGCAGGGATCTGCCGGTCAGATGCAGAAATTCCAGGCAGTTATCGAACATGGCGGAGTCACTGCCGGCTTCATCGATTATCGGAAAAACCTTAGAGATATCGTCAAAGAGTTCCGAAGCAAGGGTTTTCTGGCGGGCCCGCATCCAGTTCACATTACCGCGGATAGTGTTGATTTCCCCGTTATGAATGATATAGCGATTGGGATGAGCTCTCTCCCAACTCGGGAAAGTGTTGGTGCTGAAGCGCGAGTGGACCATGGCTAAAGCCGAAACAAAATCCAAATCGGACAAATCCAAATAGAAGTTGCGCAGTTGTTCGGCTGTCAGCATACCTTTATAAACTATGGTTTTGGCGGAAAGGCTGGCCACATAAAATGTGCCGCCTTTGTCCTCACACATCGGAATAATGGTTTTCTCAGCCCGTTTACGAATTACATACAGTTTCCTTTCGAAATCCATGATATCTTTGATTTTCGGATTCTTTGCAATGAAGACCTGAATAAAATGGGGCATTACGGCTTTGGCGCTTTCCCCAATGGTGCTTTTATCAATGGGCACTTCCCGCCAACCTAAAATCCTTTGTCCTTCTTCTTCTACGATTTTTTCCAAAGTCTCCATTTGGACTTTGCGAAAATCCTCGTAACGATGTGCAAAGATCATGCCCACACCGTAATTGCCTTTTTCCGGCAACTCAAAGCCCAGCACCGCACATTCCCGTTTGAAGAAGTCATGGGGAATCTGCACCAAGATTCCGGCTCCGTCTCCGGTGTTCTCATCCGCTCCCTTGGCACCTCTATGGCTTAAGTTTTCTAAAACGGTTAAAGCTTCACCGATTATCTCATGGGATTTTTGTCCTTTGATATTGACTACAAATCCTATACCACAGGCATCATGTTCAAAAGCTGGATCATATAGTCCCTGTTTGTCTGGTAGTCCAAATTTTAACATTTTCATCACCCTTTGATTTTTACTTAACGAATTTAACGGACAATGAAAAAGCGCTCTAATAAGACTTGTACTTTCTTAAGTACAGGTCTTTTAGAGCGCCATTGCTCCACAATATTATTTTACTCAAAAGTGTCTATTCTAGATTAGCATATTCTGAATTGTCATGTCAATAGTCAGCGAAAAGGTCTGTTATTGTTCTGTGATATTATCACCATAAAAATGGTCTGAGAAAAGGTCACCCTTGAGAACTTTTGTTTATGCTATTTTAAGTCTTACTTCAATTGGTTTTTGTTATTAATAGCGGCCTGGGCGGCGGCCAGCCGGGCTACCGGCACTCGGAAAGGTGAGCAGGAAACATAGTCAAAACCTATTTCCTGGCAAAATCCAATCGAAGATGGTTCTCCCCCATGCTCGCCGCAGATGCCGAACTTCAACTGCGGGTTAGTTTTACGGCCTAGCTCCACGCAAATCTTCATGATTTTGCCGACTCCCTTTCTATCCAAGACAGCAAAGGGATTTTCTTCGAGGATTTGATTATTGGTATAAACCGGCAGGAACTTACCTTCGGCATCATCCCTGGAGAAACCAAAAACAGTTTGCGTTAGATCGTTGGTACCAAAGGAGAAGAAATCGGAATGGGGCGCAATCTCATCTGCCGTAAGAGCGGCTCTGGGCATTTCAATCATTGTACCCACCTGATAAGGAATAGTTACCCCCGTAGCCGCCATAACCTCCTCGGCTATTTGCACTGTTTGCCGCCGTAAAATCTCCAGTTCCTTGGCATGAATCACCAGGGGGATTTTAACTTTAGGATTGACATCGTATCCTTCCTGAATTAATCTGGCTGCGGCCTGGAAAATAGCTCTAGCCTGCATAGCATAGATCTCCGGATAGGTAATGCCCAAACGGCAGCCCCTGTGTCCAAGCATAGGGTTCATTTCTTTAAGGGCTCGGACTTTTTTCAGGAGGTTTTCTTTTGCATAGATTTCTTCCTGGACTTTTCTGTCTTCCTGATCAGCCGCTAGTTTTAGGGTCAAAATATCTTCAATTAATTCCTCCGCGTCAGGGAGAAATTCATGCAAAGGCGGATCCAAAAGCCTGATGGTCACCGGCAGCCCCTGCATAGCTTTAAAGATACCGTAGAAATCTTCTTCCTGCATAGGCAAAAGCTCAGCCAGGGCTGCTTCACGCTCTTCGAGGGTTTGAGCCAAAATCATCTTTTGAACAATCGGCAAACGGGCGGGATCCATAAACATGTGTTCAGTCCGGCATAACCCGATACCTTCAGCGCCAAATTCCCGGGCTTTGGCGGCATCCGCCGGAGTATCGGCATTAGCAAGGACTTTAAGCGTCCTCATTTCATCAGCCCACTTTAGAATAGTTTGGAACTCAGCGCTTAAATCGGGATCCTTCATGGGGACAAGCCCTTTTATTACCCGGCCGGTCCCTCCGTCAATGGTGATTTCCGAGCCTTTCGGGTATTCAATACCGTCAACTACCATTTTTTCATCCATATAATTGATTTTTAAGGCTTCACAGCCGCAAACCGCAGCCTTACCCATATGTCTGGCCACCACTGCAGCATGGCTGGTCATGCCCCCTCTGCTGGTCAGGATTCCTTGGGCGGCAAGGACTCCGTGGATATCATCAGGAGTGGTCTCCGTGCGAACTAAGATCACTTTTTCCCCCGCTTGCCCTAATTTTTCCGCTTCATCAGCATCAAACACTATTTTGCCGGAAGCTGCTCCGGGGGAAGCCGGCAAACCTGTGGCAATTACATCCAAGGTGGCATTCTCATCAATGCGGCGGTGGAGAAGTTGGCTTAATTGATGAGGATTAATTCTCCGTACTGCTTCTTCTTTGCTAATCAGTCCTTCCCGGCATAACTCCACAGCGATCCGCACAGCCGCTGAAACCGTACATTTGCCATTACGGGTTTGGAGAATATAAAGTTTTCCCTTTTCTATGGTAAATTCAATATCCTGCATATCACGGTAATGCTGTTCCAAGCTGGCTGCAATCTGAGCAAACTCCTTGTACAGCTCTGGGTTTTCCTCTTCCAAGCTTTTGATGGGAAGAGGAGTGCGAATTCCGGCTACCACATCTTCTCCCTGGGCATTCATTAGATATTCGCCATATAGAGCCTTTTCCCCGGTTGACGGGTTGCGGGTAAAAGCGACTCCCGTGCCTGAATCCTTACCCATATTGCCAAAAACCATGCATTGCACATTGACTGCGGTACCGATATCATCCGGGATATTATTGACCCGGCGGTAAACAATTGCTCTTTGATTATTCCAAGATTTAAAAACAGCGGTAATGGCTTCTTTAAGCTGTTCATAAGGATTAACCGGGAAAACATTACCGGTTTGTTCATAGACAATATTTTTGAATCTTTTCACAAGTTCTTTTAAACTATCAGTGTTAAGTTCGGCATCATATTTTACACCTTGCCGCTCTTTGATTTCTTCTAAAACGCTTTCAAATTTATAGCTGTCGATATTTAAAACCACATCACCGAACATTTGGATAAAGCGGCGATAGCAGTCGTAGGCAAATCTTTCATCACCGGTGGCTTTGCTCAAACCTACCGTAGTATCATCATTCAAGCCAAGATTAAGGATAGTATCCATCATCCCCGGCATAGAAATTTTAGCTCCGGAACGAACCGAAACAAGCAAAGGGTTGTCTGGATCCCCAAATTTTTTGCCGCTCTTTTTTTCCACATCCTGAACAGCTGCTAAGACCTGCTCCCAAAGCCCTTCCGGAAAAATTTCCCCATTGGCGTAATATTCCCGGCAGGCTTCGGTGGTCACCGTAAAACCTTGGGGGACACTGAGCCCTATATTAGTCATCTCCGCCAGGTTAGCGCCTTTGCCCCCTAGGAGGTCACGCATGGCTGAGTTACCTTCTCTAAATAAGTAAACATATTTTTTCATTTTCCCTTATTCTCCTTTATATATTTTTTGCAGGATAATACTGGCAGTTTCTTCTACTGCTCTGGTGGTTGTATCAATTATCTGGCAGCCAATCTTTTTCATTACTTGCTCGGCATATTCCAATTCCTGCATGATTCTGTTAAGACTGGCATAATCGGCTGAAGCTCCAAGTCCCAGTGTTTTGAGACGTTCACTGCGAATTTGGTTCAGCTTATGAGGATCTAAGACTAAGCCGAAAATTTTCTTCGGTGAAATCACAAACAGTTCCCGAGGAGGGGTTACTTCAGGGACAATAGGAATATTGGCTGTTTTAATCCCTTTATGGGCTAAATACATACTTAAAGGTGTTTTCGAAGTCCTGGAAACCCCGATTAAAACTACATCAGCATAAAGGGCTCCCCGCGGGTCTTTGCCGTCATCATATTTTACTGCAAATTCTACAGCTTCAATCTTGCGAAAATACTGCTCATCCAAGCGATGAATTATATTCGGGATATTTCTTGGCTGGGAGCCGGTTTTTTCAGCAATCGCCGTAATTAATGGACTTAAAATATCTATGGTAACCAGGTTTTTTTCCTTAGCGCGGCGTTCTATGTAAAGTCTAAGATCCTGAACCACTATAGTATATGCCAGAATGGCCTGTTCCTCGACCGCTTCTTCTAAAATCTCATCAATATGAGTCTCCTCCTGTACATAAGGAACTCTCCGTATTTTAATTTTTATCCCGTTAAACTGGGCTGCCGCCGCCCTGCTGACAAATTCTGCCGTTTCTCCGAGGGCATCGGATATAACGTAAATTACCGGGATCTTTTGGTTTGTCACCTGAACATCCCCTCGCTTTCTTTTTGCTGCGTTATTCCGCATTTATTATTGTTTGTTTGAAGTACAGCTTTCCGATTCGCTACCCGCCTAATTCCACAAAGAGGTTCGTGATGTTAGTCTTAGTGAAACGGCCGACAACTTCATAAACCTCATTGCCTTCTTCATTAATATAATTTTCTACCACAGGCAAAGTATCGATTTGATGCTGGACTAATTTACGAGCTGCATCCAGGACAGATTCATCAGAAGTGACCATGATGATATTCGGCATCCTGGTCATAATTACACCGATAGGAACCTGATGCAGGTCTATTTTACCCAAAGTAGCCTTCAAAATATCTTTACGGGATACCATCCCCCGCAGCTCGCGTTTTTCATTAATGACAATCAAACTGCCGACATTATTAGTAAACATGGAAACAACCGCATCATAAATAGATATATTTTCTTTGACAGCCGCGGCCATGGATTTAAAATCACCGACTCGAAGCTGATGCATTTTCTCTGCTATTGGGGAACGAGCCTTCTCTTCCTTATAAAAATAACCTACCCGCGGTCTCGCCTCTAAAACGCCAGTCATAGTGAGAATGGCAAGATCCGGCCTTAGAGTGGCTCTGGTAAGTTTAAGCTTACTGGCTATCTGCTCTCCAGTCATAGGGCTGGATGATTTGACCAATTCCACAATCTTAAGCTGGCGCTCGGATAGTCTCAAAAGTATCACCCTCCAGAATAATGTTAAATATTAATATATCAATTATTATATTACTTTAATTTTAAGAAAATTAAAATATTATGTCACATTTATAATATTTTATAGCACATTTAAGGCAATAAGTACAGGCTTTAGCTATTAGTCAGAATATTAAATTTATTTCATAAATGGACAAGCTTTTATTTTCATTGTTTTTTAAAGTACTATTAGGATATTCCCGCCTTTTCTCTCTTATGTATGTCTCATTTGGGAATTGTGTCATATTATTTTGCTATATTATTAAAGAATTTAGACCTCTTATTTCCACCGTTACCCAATAATTAGGAGCGCGGATTAATAAGAGGTCTGAGAATATTTTTTCAGAACCGGTAACAAGGTCATCAATTTTTAGGGGAACTACTTTTGACTGTCTTTGCTACACAAGCACTGCTTTCGCTATATAAGCGCTGCTTTCGTATCTAAGCGAGGAGAGTAAGATCCCCCAAGCAACCCAAGGCTTGGACACATTTCTGTAAAAGCCCCAGACGAGCCTGCCTTAATTTTTTATCTTCAACCATGATCATTACGGAATCAAAGAGTTTTTCAATAAGCGGGACAAGTTCCCCGGCCAAAGCATAAGCCCTAGAATAATCTGTAGCATCCACAGCTGCCCTGATAAGGGGAGTTTTAGCTTCCAACATTTCGGCCAGCTCTTTTTCCGTGCTGTCCTGTAAATCAGCGGGCTGCCAGTCTGCCCCGTCCGCTTTTTTGCTCAAATTGACACAACGGACATAAGCGTTGGTATAGGCGGTAAACTGCTCTTCCTCCCTGCTCTGAGCTAAGACCCGGGCTTGTTGCAAAGTACTGTAAGGTTTTTCTCCCCCTTGGGCCAGCACGGCATCAACTATATCATAGCGGAAGCCCTTTTCTTGCAGCAAAAAGCGTATCCTTTGTTGGAAGAATTCCTCTAACAAGGGCTTTATTTCAGAATACCCTGCGAGCTTAACACCTTGGTCCACAAAATTTTGATAAGCAGCTTGTAAAAGGAAGGAGAGTGAAAGGTTTTTCTCCTCCTGCATCAGCATCCCCACTACCCCCAAAGCCTGCCTTCTTAAAGCATAGGGGTCCTGAGAACCGGTAGGTTGAATACCAATGCCGAAAGCTCCCACAATAGCATCCAATTTATCAGCAATGCTAACCGCGATGCCAATCCTGGAAGAAGGGAAATCATCGCCGGTATGAGTAGGCTTATAATGCTCTCTTATCCCTTGGCAAACTTCAGGCACTTCCCCGCTGCTTTCAGCATAATATCCGCCCATGGTTCCCTGCAGTTCCGGAAAATCATAAACCATCCTGGTAACCAGGTCAGCCTTACACAAATAAGCGGTCCGGTCCGTAAGGTCTATTTCCCTGGCGCTAAGGCCCATTGCCTGGGCAACCACAACTGAGAGTTGACGCAAGCGTGTAACCCTCTGGCCGATTGTCCCCAGCTTTTCATGGTACATGACCCTGTCCAGTTGGGGAACATAAGTTTCCAAGGGCTGTTTAATATCTTCCCTATAGTAGAAGGCAGCATCTTCCAAACGAGCTTTCAACACCTTTTTATTTCCTTCTTTGACAATGTTCAAAGAGGTGCTGTCCCCATTGCGTACCGTAATAAAATAAGGTAAAAGCCTGCCGTCTTCCCCTCGCACCGGGAAATACCTCTGGTGCTCTTTCATAGGGGTAGTAATAACTTCTTCCGGGAGAAGCATGTATTTAATGTCAACTTCGCCTAAGAGGGCCGTGGGGTACTCCACTAAATGACAAATCTCGGTTAAAAGCTCCTCATCTTGCTCCACTCTCCCACCAACCCCTGCTGCCAGACACTGAACTTGTTCCCAAATTAAAGCTTTTCTCTTATCCTGGTCCACAAGAACATAAGCTGTTTCCAAAGCTTCAAAATATTCTTCAGGTTTAACCAAGCGGATATATCCACCTAAAGTCCGGTGGCCGCGGGAAGTCCTACCGGACTGCAAGCCTACATAACTAAAGGGGATGACTTCTTCCCCGAAAAGGGCAACCAACCAGCGTATCGGCCGGGCAAAGCGAACTTCGTAATCACCCCAGCGCATTGGCTTGGGAAAATTTAGACCGGCAATCAAATCCAAACAAAGTTGAGGCAAAAGCTCGACTGTTTCTTTCCCTTTTAGAGATTTCAAGGCGTAGACATAGGGTACCCCGTTAAGTTCTTTAACAAAAAGGTCTTCGACAGCTACTCCCTGACCCCGGGCAAAGCCCAAGGCAGCTTTGGTAGGCTTGCCCTCCGCATCGTAAGCAGCCTTTTGGGCAGGCCCTTTAACTTCCTCGGTAATATCTTGCTGCTTTTCTGCAAGCCTTTCCACATAAAGGGCAATCCTTCTCGGAGTAACATAAGCTTTAATATTTTTGTATTCCAGACGCTGCTCTTCCAGCATCTTCCGGCTATTGGCCTCTAATTGGGCTATTGCGCCAGGGGCAAATTTAGCCGGCATCTCTTCTAGACCAATTTCTAATAAAAAATCTCTGCTCATTGTTCTTCCCCTTTCTTTTTTAAGAGTGGGAAACCTAACTCTTCCCTCTGGGCGATATAGGCTTGGGCACAGAGCCGGGCTAAATTTCTTACCCTGGCAATATAACCGGTCCTTTCCGTAACACTAATAGCCCCCCGGGCTTCCAAAAGATTAAAAGTATGGGAACATTTTAGGATATAATCATAAGCCGGGATGACCAGGCCATGCTGCATTGTCCTTTCAGCTTCTTTCTCATACATATCAAACCACTGTCTTAAAAAATCCACGTCTGCGATTTCAAAATTATAGCGGGAATAGTCCTTCTCGTTCTGCAGATATATATCGCCATAGGTAATATCACCCACCCACTCGATGTCAAAGACACTGTCTTTACCTTGAATGAAAGTGGCGATTCTTTCCAGGCCGTACGTGATCTCCGCACAGACCGGCTTGCAGTCAATACCTCCGCACTGCTGAAAATAGGTGAACTGGGTAACTTCCATGCCATCCAGCCAAACTTCCCAGCCTAGACCCCAGGCCCCCAAAGTGGGAGATTCCCAGTTATCCTCCACAAAACGGATATCATGGTCACGAGGATTAATTCCTAGGCGTTCCAGGCTCTCCAGATAAAGCTCCTGCACATTGTCAGGGGAAGGCTTTAGAATTACCTGGTATTGAAAATAATGCTGCAGGCGATTGGGATTTTCTCCATAACGCCCGTCAGTTGGCCTTCTGGATGGTTCCACATAGGCAACATTCCAAGGTTCCGGGCCAAGAGCCCGTAAAAAGGTCGCCGGATTCATAGTGCCGGCACCTTTTTCTACGTCATAAGGCTGAGCAATAATACAGCCCTGTTCACCCCAAAATTGGTTAAGAGCCAGGATAATATCTTGAAACTTCATATCTTTTCCTCCGTTTCTCTTTAATTTTATGTCAAGGAAAGTTTCCAAAGGGTGACGAAGTAAATAAGGCTTTCGCTAAAGGCAGGGTTTAATGCTAAAAGACAAGTAAAAAACAAACTCCCGTTCCTACAGCACCCTAAATGCTGCAGGGACGAGAGCTTATCTCCCGCGGTTCCACCCTGCTTGATTCCTAATAAGGAATCCTCTCACTAAAAAATCCGCTCCGGGCTGCCCATACTGCTTTCACCTATCCGGCTTCCACCCTCCCGGACTCTCTTTAAGGCTAGCACAGTAATCCTTCCCATCTTAGCAGATAATCCCTTATTAAGTTTAACTAGCGAGTTTCAAACCACTTTTTATTATCCAGATTATTATATTCTGGCTTTAGTTCCCTGTCAATTTTTAAGGGTGTTCATTGCGGCTCCACTGGCCTTCGTTTTATTATGGTTTAATTTCCTGGTTTAATTTCATTTTTATTTTTTGGTTTTGTTTATTTTGGTCGTGTTTGTATTTTTACCTTTATCTTGTATTTTTGCTTTTATTTTAGTAAAAATTACTATAATTAAGGAGGAATATGCCAAATATTGACGAACACTAAAATGTTATTGCAGCAATATACAGCAAGGCAGTAATTTTTGTACTAAAATTTTATGCAGCATTATATTTCATTATAAAAATTAATTTTTTTAAAAATTATTTTTTTCAAAACTTTGGAGCCTGGTAGCTCTGCTAAAAAAACTCAGGTTTATGTAAATCCTGGCGTATAGAGGGGAGGAAATAACTATGAAGCTGGGTCTTAGAGGAAGGTTAGTAGCATATATAGTAGGTTTATTTGTATTGTCTTTTGGCGCAGTAGTATTAACCGGTTATATCCAAGCTACAGATATCATTAATGATTTATCGGAAACCCAACTTGCTACGAAAACAGACTATATGCAGGAGAAAATGCAAAACTTTTTCTCTCAAAGAGAGACCCTGCTGGAAAACGAAGCGGAATACTTGGCCGGAATCTTGGCCAACTCCTTAAGTGGCACAGACAGAGCAAATATCAGAGCCTCATTTCAAGAGTATTTGGTTACTCGCACCAGCCATTATAAAGAACAATACGGAATTAGCGATCTTTATGTCGGTTACCAGGACGGCAGTATTGATAGCGGTTCTGGCTGGGTCCCGGAAGACCCTAACTGGAAAGCTACAGAGCGTCCCTGGTATATAGCGGCTGTTCAAAACCCCGGGGAATTTGTCTACACAGATGTCTATATTGACGCAGAAACTAAAAAACCGGTTGTAACTCTTTCACTCGCTATTAGAATTAATCAGCAAAGCGAATATGCCGTTGTGGGTTTGGATATTGGTTTAGCCCAACTGGCTGAATTCTTCCTCCAAGAGAGAATCGGTGAAACCGGCTATTCCTTCGTATTGGATCAAGACGGGAGATTTCTTATCCACCCCGAGTTCAGTTTTAACGAAGATCTGGCCAAAGCCGATACCATTTTTAATGTCAGTGGCGGCAGCCTGCGGGAAATTGGCCAGTCCCTCTTAGGCAACACCAGCCAAAGTGTCAGGGGGGTTTTTAAAGGCCAAACCAAAGTTTATTTCGCGAAAAAGATGCCGGCACAGAACTTTTATCTTGTATCCACAGTAACGCTAAATGAATTTACAAAAGACTTAAACAATATAATGAAAAAAATTGGAGCGATTGTGATTGGTTCACTGTTGTTTTTTATCCTCACTGTTTTAATATTCATTGGCAGGGTCACAAAAGTTATTAATGGAATTGCCGCCGGCATGCAGCAGTTGGCAACCGGCAACTTGACCGTAAAAATGCCGGAAGTTAGAACCAAGGATGAATTAAGTATTCTCACCGCTTCCATTGAAAAAATGCGCGGTTCAGTTCAAGGCATTCTTAAGGGTATTATCACTGAAACTAAAAATGTTAATGAAGCCCTGGTCATATCCGACGAAAATATGGCAAAACTCGCCGTCAATTTGGAAGATGCCTCCGCAGCCATTGAACAATTGTCGGCTGGGATTCAAGAAACGGCTTCTTCGACCCTGGCGATTAACCAAATTTCCACTGAAATTGAAGCTGCTGTGGAAACAGTCGCCATTAAGGCCGAGGAAGGCGCCCAAACGGCGGGAGAAGTCAGCAATCGGGCTGTAGCCTTAAAAAATAAAGCAGTACTTTTACAGGAAGACGCTAAAAAAACCTTAAGCGAGATTAAAAATGATCTGGGAGAAGCTTTGGATAAAGCCCGGGAGGTTGAAAAAATTAAAGCTTTATCGGACGCTATCCTGCAGATTTCAACTCAAACTAATCTCCTGGCCTTGAATGCCGCCATTGAATCCGCCCGAGCCGGTGAAGCAGGACGAGGATTCGCCGTAGTAGCGGACGAAATACGGAAATTGGCGGAAAATTCCCAATCTGCGGTTAATGAGATCCAGGAAACCATAAGAACCGTCTTGCAAGCGGTTAAAAACCTGGAAGATGCTGCCCAGCTAATTCTCAACTATATTGAGACCAAAGTAATGGCCAGTTACGAAGAAACAATCCAAGTAGGGGAAAATTATGATAAAGATGCTCTCTTTATCCAGAATTTAGTGACCGATCTTAGCGCTACTTCAGAAGAATTGCTTTCCTCCATGAAAACCGTAGCCGATTCCATAGCCAAAATAGCCCAAGCCAGTGATGACGGTGCCAAAGGCACGCAACAGATGGCCGAACGGGTTGTTAGCATCAAAGATTTGGCTCTGGAAGTAAAAGGCAGCACAGATAGTGTCAAATCAAGTGCCGATAAATTAAAAGAACTTGTTGCCAAGTTCCAAGTTTAGTCCTTCCAGAGTTCTCTGCCTTGCCGCCAGGCTTGCAGCTTTCTTTCAAACTTTTCCTCACAAAAAAACCCCAATCCTTCCAAGATTTCTTCTCTCATTTTTTTATTCCAGCGCAGGCGATCCAATTTTTTAAAGTCAACCTTCCCCAATTGACGAATGAAAGCCATACTTCCGGGGCTAAAAGGTTTTACAATTTGATTATTCTTACACACCGAACAAAGAAATCCACCGGCTTCGGTGCTAAGAAAAGCATATTCTCCCTCCAAGTCCTTAGCACATTGAAAACAACTATCCATTACAGGCAAATAGCCCTCGAAATCCATAAGTTTCAAAGCATAAGCCGCTTGAGCAATATAAGGATCCAAGTGCTTTAACATAAAGAAAAAACTCAAAGTAAGTGTGAACAGTTCCGGTTCAGGCTGTTCCCGGGTCGTAGAAATATCCAAAAGCTCCGCCATGCCGGATGCAGCAATAGTCCGGTCAAAATCTTCCCAAAGATGGCTAAAGCTCTCTTTTGGTTGGGCTTGGGTGACAATATCCAAGCTTTTTCCTTTATATAATAAAAAATCAGCATAAGTAAAAAGCTGTGTGCCTCCCCGCTGGGTGCTTTTAGGTTTGCGCACTCCTTTAGCGATAGCTTCCAACTTGCCGTGCTCCCTGGAAAACAACGTCACCAGCCGGTCCGACTCTCCGTACTCCCTGCTGCGAATGACAATTGCATCTGCCTTATAAACCGCCACTCTCCATCATCCCCACCGGCGAAACAGGAGAAGTGTCCCCTTGTTCCACCCCAGTCTCTTTGTCCCAACAATATTAACTTTAATATTAAGCACTCACCGGCTCCCTCTCCCGTCAATTAGAGGAGAGCCGGCCCTGAACTGGTGCCCAGCCTCTCAGCCCCGGCCTGGAGGAGTTCTAAAGCGAATTCCTTAGTCCTGATCCCTCCGGCAGCTTTGACTTTGACTGTAGGGCTGACCCATTCCTTGAGGGCTTCGACATCTTCAACCTTAGCCCCGCCGAAAAAGCCGGTAGAAGTTTTAATAAAATCGGCACCGGCTTCCTTAACTATCTGGGCGGCTTTTTTCTTTTCTTCCGGGTTTAAGAGAGCAGTTTCAATGATCACTTTAATTTTAAGCCCGCAGCTCTGGGCAGTCTGAACCGAGAGCTCCACATCTCGCCGGACTACATGCCAATCACCCGACTTAGCCCGGCCAATATTCATGACCAGATCCACTTCTCTCGCCCCATGGGCTTTAGCGGCTAGAATCTCCTGTACCTTACTTTCCGTAAGAACCGCCCCTAAAGGAAAACCTACCACTGTCGTCGGCGCCACATTTGTGCCATGCAATAAACGGGCAGCCGTACACAGGTAGGTTGGATTAACACAAACCGCAGCAAAACCATATTTAACTGCTTCATGACAAAGCCGCACTATGTCTTTTTCAGTAGCATCCGGCTTCAAAAGCGTATAATCAATTTTCCCGGCTATATCCACTTTTTATCCTTCCTTTCACTTCTGCAGAAATCCCCGGCATGACTATTTCAAAAAAGATCCTTCGGGCTTCGCCCTCAGGATGACTATTATGGTGCATGAAAACTTACTTATCTCTTATTTATTCACTGGCTTCATTGGACAATCTTAGGATGAATTCTTTATTTATTCTTTCAGGTTACTAAGGTCATAACCCAGCTCCCTGAGGTTGGCCTGCCGATTACGCCAATCTTTACGAACTTTAACATAGAGCTCCAAAAAAACTTTGCTCCCCAGCAAGTTCTCGATATCTTGCCTTGCCAAGCTACCGACTTCCTTGAGAATGCTTCCTCCCTTGCCTATGACGATTCCCTTCTGGGATTCCCTTTCCACTAAGATTACAGCTTCAATCTTGATCAGGGTTTTTTTCTCTTGGATTTGTTCTACTAAAACAGCCAGAGAATGCGGCACTTCTTCTCTGGTCAAATGAAAGAGCTTTTCTCTGATAAGCTCGGCAATAATAAACTTTTCCGGTTGGTCCGTAATTTCATCGGCTGGAAAATACATAGGCCCCGGGGGCAAATAAGCGAATATTAAATCCAAAAGCCTCGAAGTATTCTCGGCTTTTTGAGCCGAGATAGGAACAATTTCCTTAAAATCTGCCAACTTGGAGAATTCAGCAATTTTAACCAGTATTTCATCTTTTGTTAAAAGGTCAATTTTATTTAAAGCTAGAATACAAGGTACTTTACTGTCTTTAATCAACTCCAAGACATATTCCTCGCCTCTGCCCAACGATACAGAAGCGTCAACTACATAAACAGCGAGATCCACCCCTTTAAGGGAACTTTTAGCCGCTTCTAACATATACTCTCCGAGACGATGCAAAGGCTTATGAATTCCTGGAGTATCAAAAAAAATCACTTGCCCCCGTTCTTCAGTAAGGATACAGCGAATTCTGTTTCTCGTAGTCTGAGGTTTATCGGAGATAATCAGCAGTTTTTGCCCTATCAAAGTATTAAGCAAGGTAGATTTTCCGGCATTCGGTCTCCCAATGACGGACACAAAACCTGACCGAAAATCCTTAGTGATTTCTAGCTTCAAGTCTAATTAACCTCCTAAATTGCTCTTTAAATCCCTTATCCTTGTCCTTTCAAAAACTCCGGTCCAAAAGAAAAAGGTAAAAGCTCCTGCAAACTGGCGAGCTTTGTTTCTCCTTGGCCGTTAACCAAAACTACATCGCAATCGTCGGCAAACTCCCGGATAACTTGGCGGCAAGCCCCACAAGGCGTAGGCAAATTCGCATCCGGCACAGCGACGGCTAAAGCTTTAATCTTTCTTTCCCCCAAGGCTACACCTTGAAAAATAGCATTCCGTTCTGCACAGACTGTTAAACCGTAGGACGAATTCTCCACATTAGAGCCGGCGGTAATCCGCCCTGAGTCCCATAATACCGCCGCGCCGACCCGATAGCCGGAATAAGGCGCATAAGCATTTTCCCATGCCTTGGTAGCCATCGCAATTAAATCCGCATACTTGTTATCCATCCTTTCCCCATCCTTTTAAGTTTATCTGGATCCGGAAACAGTATTTCTTTAATTATCCACTGCAAACCGAAAGCTGCCGCAAACAAATAATGTGACCTAACCGCATCTTAGCGAGAAAGACCAATTTTCTCCATAACACGCTCCTCCATCCTGCGCATAATACTGGCTTCTTCCTCTTCTTCATGATCATAACCCAGAAGATGAAAAGTACCATGGACTGCCAGGTAAACGATCTCCCTGGCAAAGGAATGCCCAAATTCTTCAGCCTGTACTCGAGCTCTTTCGACGGAAATAACTATATCCCCTAAGACAGAATCTTCGTACTCCAAAAAATTCTCTGTTATATTAAGTGCCGGTAAATCATCGTCTTCCTCAGTCTCTTCCTTTTGACTTAATTCTTCTTCCCTAATCTCTTCTACAGAAGAAAAATCCGCCTGCTGTTCAGCATCGCCTTTCTCCCAAAAGTCCTCATAATAGATTTCCGGTTCCCCTTCCCCCTTTTCCTGTAAAGCAAAAGAGAGCACATCTGTCGGCTGGTCTATCCCGCGGTAAGATTTGTTTAAAAGTCGAATGGTCTCGTCATCAACCAGGACCAGCCCTATTTCCGCATCCTCCGGACCGCCACCGCTGAGTAAAGCTTCATAAACGGCTTCTTTCAGAAACTTGGTAAGTTCTTCTTGTTCTTTTTCAGGCACATCTATTTCCCAACTAATTTCTAATTCCATCTTTACTGAAAGACCTGCGCAGGCAAGTCTTTCTGCCCTCCCTTAAAAATTTAGCAGCTTGCATTAGTGGTATTATTATATTAACTCTCTTAAAATATTATTTATTTTACAGCTTGTATCATTTTTCATCTATGCTCTCATTATCTTGGACAATTTCTGCCGGGTCTTCGCCCTCGGCTTTCTCGGCAGTTTCAACAATTACTTTCAATTTGGAAGCCGGCAACTCAGGATATTCTATCCGGGTATGGAAAATACCGCTTAAAACTTTGACAAAAGCCGTTGCAATTTTGTCTAAATCCCGGAAAGTGAGGTCACATTGGTCCAGTAAACCTTCTTCAAATTTTTCCCGGATAATCTTGCGTACCAGCCCTTCAATCTTGCCCGGCGAATTATCCCGTTGAGAACGAACTGCAGCTTCCACGTTATCCGCCAACAAGACCAAAGCCGCTTCTTTAGATTGAGGACGTTGCCCGTCATAGCGAAAAGCTTCCTCAGGCACATCCGGGTTTTCTTCCAAGGCTTTATGATAGAAAAATGATACCAGACTGTCCCCGTGATGCTGGGCGATTATTTCTTGGATGCTCTCCGGGAGTTTATGTTCCTTGGCCATTTCCAGCCCGTCTTTGACATGGGAAATGACAATTAAAGAACTTAGGGTCGGGGCAATTTTATCATGAGGATTATCTTTAGAAAATTGGTTCTCAATAAAGAAGTAAGGACGCTTTAACTTACCAATATCATGGTAAAGCGCGCCTACCCTGACCAGAACAGGGTCAGCTTTTACTTCCTCGGCAGCCGTTTCAGCCAAATTGCCAACCAAGACACTATGATGATAAGTCCCCGGCGCCTCCATTAAGAGACTCTTGAGCAAAGGCGAGTTGGGATTGGACAGTTCCAAAAGCCTGACTGCCGAAGTAATATTAAACCAGGATTCAAACCAAGGCAATGCTCCCATGGTCAAAACAGCCGCTAAGAAACCATTGGACAAAGCCAGGGCACAACCGATCAACCAATAGCTAGGGCTAAACCCCTTAATTAAAGCTATCCCGCTAATTAAAATGACATTAGCCACCGCCACATATAAACCGGCCCAAGCCAGGGCAGAACGTTGTGCCAGACGGGCTACGCTTAAAATGCCAACCAGCCCGCCAATCAAAACAAACAAGCCGGCAATTGACCCCGTAGCTCCCAGGGAAGTAGGGTCAGCCATTGTCCCAGCAAAAACCGCCAGGACAATACCTACAGCAACGGCAAGTTTTACTCCCAAAAGGATTGTAACGGTCATTGTCGCCCAAGCCGCCGGAATCAAAGCGGCAGTTAAATCATTTAAATCGCTGTCCCCTAAATTAATTGCCAAAAACGCTTTCCCTAAGATCAAAACGAAAAGCATTAATATGCCGATGTAAACCAACCTGCGCCATTTCTGAAGAATTTCCGGACTGATCTGGTAAGCAAATATGACCAGAATTAACATGCAAAGCAAAACATGAATGGCAATCCCGGAAGCTGGCTTCCAAGGGGACTTAACTTCAATTAAACCATAAGCATAAAGGACCTGGAAAATTCGCTCGTCAACGATCTCCCCGGGGCCCACAATTTTCTCATTGGCCTTGTATTCCCGGACCGAAGGCTTCACCTTCGAACTGGCTATTTCCCTTAGTTTCTTAGTCTCAACCTCATCAACTATCAAGGTGGGCTTAAGCACTTTTAATTCGATATAAGCCTGGGCGTAAGTTTTCATAACAGCAGGCAGACTGGATTTATTGACTTGCTCTTTCATCCGGTCTTTTAAGAGCTTTACCTCGCTCTGGGACTTAGCCCCGCTGTTAGGGTCTCTGGCAATACCCAAAATAATCCTGCTTAAAGTTTCTTCCGCTTTCTCCAGTTCATCATCGGAAAGCTCCAGAAGGGAGGCTAGAGTCTCATCCGGCAAAATAGTAAAAGGGGTGGTCTTCCAGAGTTCTTTAATTTTTTCCCCGAGATCATTATCGGACTCTCTTACCTGGTTTAAAACCAAAAAGGTATGGCTTAAATCCTCGGCTAAATAGGAAATCTGGGACTCATCCGCAGTATAAACTGGTTGGACTGCATTGGCGGCCTCTTGTTGTTCTTGATAGTATTTATCTAAATCTTCGATTTCTTTGGTATAAGGAGCAGTGATTAATTCCGGGCTTGGTTCCCCCAATTCAATATTAAGCTTGGAGCCGAAAAGCCCAGAGGACAAAACGGCCGTAAATAACAAAAAGAACAGCACAAATACAACTACCTGGTATCTGAACTGTGAATTCTTATATGGCTTTTCGCTAAAAAGCACTTTTTTTAATTTTTTATTCAAATCCATCAATCCTTACCGGGCTACACGTCCTCTTTTTCGGAAGGATGATCACCCTTCTCTTCATAAGCATGAATTATGCTTTGGACAAGCGGGTTACGTACAATATCCTCGACGGTAAAGTAATGGAAGGAAATCCCGGGGATTTCTTGCAAAATGCGCTGTACTTCGATTAAACCCGAATAATGCCCCCGCGGCAAATCAACCTGGGTAATATCTCCGGTGACCACCGCCTTGGAGCCAAAACCAAGGCGAGTTAAAAACATTTTCATTTGCTCCGGCGAGGTATTTTGGGCTTCATCCAAAATAATAAAAGAATCGTCAAGAGTACGGCCACGCATATAAGCTAAAGGAGCAATTTCAATTGTTCCTTTCTCAATATACCTGCCGGTGGTTTCCGGGCCCAAGAGATCAAAGAGGGCATCATACAAAGGCCTTAAATAAGGATTTACTTTCTCCTGCAAATCACCCGGTAAGAAGCCAAGTTTTTCACCTGCTTCCACAGCCGGACGAGTCAATACTATCCTGTTAACCTCTTTAGCTCTTAAGGCCTTGACAGCCATTACTACAGCCAGATAGGTCTTGCCAGTTCCTGCCGGGCCGATCCCAAAAACTAAGGATTCTTTCTCAATGGCCTTGATATACTTGGCTTGACCTAATGTTTTGGCCCTAATAGGTCTTCCCCGCTGGGTAGTGGCAATGATTCGGGTAAGATACCCGGACATATCCTGATTGACGCCTTCTTCAACTTTGGAAACAACATAGGTAACATCGGCCAACGTAAGATTATTCCCCTTCCGGATTAAGGTAAGGAGCTGATTCAGGACTGCTTCAGCCAGCTTGACTTGGACATCTTCGCCGGATACTGTCATTTCTTCCCCACGGACAACGATCTGACAAGCCAACCTCTCTTCTAAGAAGCGGAGGTGGACATCTTCCAACCCAAGTAGATTTAAAGCTTCTTCCCCATCTTTAAGTTTTAATTTGATTTCGCTACGCAAGCTACTTCCTCCATCAGGCGAGATAATATCACTGCCTATAGACTGCCAGTTCTTGAAAGGTTTCGACTTCAATTCGGATATGTTCCACTCCTTTTTCCGCAGGAAAAACCAACACTTTATCCTGAAGAATCTCAGCCTCAGGGGGTATTTCCTTTTTTAGCTCTTCCCTAGCCAAAGTTTCCGCCAGCTCTCTTGCTTCAGACACTGTACGTTCGACTTGTTTCTTTTGAGTCTCTTCATAACGTATTTTTATTATTTCGACAGGGAAGCGCCAATTCCTCCAAACCGGCAGGGCATAAATCTCGCTTTCTTGTATTGATTCAGGATAAGGACTATCCTGATTCGTTATCATTATTACTCTATCTTTTATTTTTATACCCCAGCCATTAGCAGAATTTCCAGTTTTCTCAATTACTTCCTCCTTAAGTGGTACCTTTTTTTCCGCACTGTACCAAACCCTGCCGCGAACAAAGCCTTTGGCGGCAGGAGCGTCAACAGTATTTTTTTTAGCCTCAGCTTGACCCTTAACATCAAAACTGTACTCGGTCATGCCCCCGGCAGCCTTAATGAGTACTTGCCCTTCTTTAACCATATCCCCTTCTTTAACAACCGGAATGCCTTGGATAACAATGATATCATCCACAAAACCTGTTTTGGCTGCGACCAAATCCCCTTGGTAAAGAACTTTCTGGGGCAAAGTTTTTTCTACCACCCGGATCCGGATATTCGTTCCCCTTTCTTCTATGGTCGCCCAGATTATATCCTCATTGCCTTCCTGCAATTTTTTGCTTATACTCTCGAGATCTAGGCTGCTTTTTAAAACCCATTTTTTAAGCCCCAATATTTCAGCTTCAGCTATAATTTGCTCCGTAGAAACACGATTGTTGCCTTCCACACTGATACTGATAACAAACTGGGACAAAACAGTGAGCGCCGCAAAAATAAGGAAAAGACCAATAATTAAACCTTTACGCCGCTGCCAGCGAAGGAGCACAAAAGGAAGCCCATATTTGGACCTTAACCGAATCTTAATTCCGGCTTTCTTGGCAGCGTTTCTTAAACGCCTAAAATCATCGGTACTCACTTCTGCCCAAAAAGCGTCAGGCAATCTCCGACCATTATAAAAAACAATCCCATCCTTAAGGGCCTGGTTAAGAAAGTCTGCCAAACCCTCCCCTTGGACTTGAATGTGGACTCGCCCTTGAAAATAACGGACTGCTTTTTTATACATACCCTATTCCTCCTCAAAAGAAAGCCCGGAGATTTGGCCTTTTAGGTTAATTTCCGTATCCAGGACGGTAGTTAAGACAAAATTCTTGCCCCTGATGGAAAGTCTCCCTACAGGAGTTTTCAGGACAATCTCTTCATTGGTAAAGAAGACGACCTCTTGAAAATACTCTACAGTCATCTCCTCGCGTCCCATAATTGTTATTCTTGGCCCTTTTTTCAAGATATCTGAAGGCAACTCCAAAACTTCGCCGGCCTGTTTTTGCAGTTTCCTAAACATTTAAGCACCACTCCTTTCATAGCATGTCTATGCTTGAAAGGAAAAGATTAGTCCAAGCTTCTGATCGGTAAACATGCCTGCTTGGGGCATATTTTTTGCGTTACTTAGCGAACCGTCAAAGCTGAGAAGCGCCGTGAGCGCAGCTTTTGCAGCGTTACAATAAAAAAATTTAAAGGAGACATTGCTAAACAATTTCGTTTGGCAACGTCCCCTTAATAAAAAAACTTGAACAAATACGGAAATGCATTAATGGAGTATTTGGTCAAGTTCTATGTAATTTTCTATTTCTGATATATTCTTATTTCTGATATAGGGATGGCTTTTCATTAAAAAAGAATACTCCGACACCGCCAATTCCCAGATGAGCGCCCAGTACACAGCCGATTTTCTCAATAAAAAAGTCGGCAATGCCCGTTTTTTCTTTGAGCATCTCGGCTAATTCCTGGGCGGTTGACAAATCATCGGCATGGCTGATACCTACGGTTTGATCCGGAAAAGCTTTGATTCTTTCTCCTACCATCTCTACCAACCTGTTCAAGGCTCCCCGCTTTCCTCTTACCGCTCCGATAACTCTCATCTTGCCATTTTGCACGTCAAGAATAGGCCGGACATTGAGCATACTTCCGGTTTTGCCGATAATTTTGTTCAGTCGACCTCCTTTGACAAGCCAAGAAAGATCGGAAATTGAAAATATATGTTCAATATGTTTTACCATAAAATCGATTTGCTCTAATATTTTGGGATATTCGACCCCTTTAGCTGCCAATTTAGCGGCTTGCAAAGCAATTAAGCCTGTACCCAGTGATCCTGATTTGGAATCCACAACAGTCATCTTTACGATTTGGCCTTTGTCTTTTAGTTCCTCTTCAATCATTTTAGCCAGGTTATGAGTACCGGAAAGGGCTGAAGAGAAGGCCAAATAGATAAAATCATAAGCGCGTTTGGCATATTCTGTAAAGGTATTGTAGATCTCTGCAGGATAGATTTGGGATGTTTTTGGGACTACTCCTTTTTTCATCTCCGAGTACACTTCATCAATTTGGATATCTACCTTATCCCGGTATTCTACCCCATTGAGCATAATATTCAGCGGCATTACTTTAATTTCGTATTTCTCCAACAACTCCGTCGGCAAATCACAAGTGCTGTCTACGATTATTTTAATCATAAATATATCCTCAATATATCCTCTAAAAATTTAAGTATTTTAGAGGAAATTCGCCAAATATCTTCTTTTCCCTTCCCGGTCTTACTAAAATTTCTCGATTTTTAATAAAAAATAACATTAACCTTGCATAAATTATTTTTCAAATTGTCAAT
>DUML01000105.1 GCA_012839895.1 Peptococcaceae bacterium
CGCTCATATTAACGCGAGAAGTTTTGCCTCCCGCTACGGCTCAGTACTTGCAGACTATGCTTGAGCCTGCCACGGAGATAACGGTGCTGGGCGGCGAAAGGGCGGTACCGGAAGCACTTTTGAATACTATAAAAGATTTAGCCCTTAGATAAAAATAGGAAAGAAAAGTCATGTAAAAATCTAGTAAAATGATCAAAATGATAAAACGAAATAAGGACTTACCGGGGCAAGACGTTCCGGAAGTCCTTGCTTTTTTGTTTATTTGCCAGTCATTGTATTTTACCATTAAATTCGCTAGTTGTTTTATTCTTAGTTTTTTATTTTTCGGTAAGCAAAAGATGCTTTTTGATATCCTGCAATTCAGTAATAAATAATTCCATTGCCTGGCTCAATTCTCCAAATAGAGCCTGAGCTTTTTCTATGTTCTTTTCTCGGGCGTTTTGTTCCACACTCCTGGCCAAATCATAAAGGGTTTGGGCATAAAAGCAGGAAATAGCGCCGGCCAGTCGGTGTGCGCTTTTTTCCAAGCCGATGCAATCTCCCGCCTGTAAGTCGTTTTCAACTTTTCTTAGCAAAGTTGGATAATCATGCAAGAAACTGTCGATCATATCCAGCACGATTTTTTCCCCAAAAAGTTGAGCTTCGCTTTGAAAAATTGTACTGTCAATATAGTGGTATATGGGTTTTAGTTCGGCTGATTTTTCCAGGCGAATTTTCTTTAATATGTTTACTAAGTCCTTTCCTCTAACAGGTTTAGTCAGATAATAATCCATGCCTTCCTTAGCCAATTTCTCTTGCTCTCCGGGCATAGCCGAAGCGGTAATGGCTACAATAGGAGTATGTCGACCGGAGCCTGCCTCAGCTTCCCGGATAATCCGGGCGGCTTGGACTCCGTCTAATTCCGGCATATTTTTGTCCATTAAAATACAGTCAAAACGCTCCCTATCCAGGAGCTCCAGGAGCTCCCGGCCGTTCCTAACCAACGTAACCCGGCAGTTGCAGTGTTCCAGCAAGTTTTTAATGTAGATCCGGTTAACTTCATTGTCTTCGGCGGCTATAACTTTTAACCCCTGCAGGTCTTCGGCTTCAAATTGTGGAGGGGACAGATCCAATGCTGCCGCTGCTGCGGCTTCGTATTGAGAAGCCACTTTCAGTGGTAAATAGCAGGTAAAAGTACTACCTTCTCCTTCCCTACTCGCAACGGTAATTTTTCCTTTCATCAAGTCAACCAGTCTTTTTACTATAGCCAGCCCTAACCCTGTGCCGCCGTAGTTCGAATAGTTTAACTGGGTAAAGCTTTCAAAGATTGCTTCCTGCTTGCTAGGAGGAATGCCAATCCCGCTGTCCCGAATTTGCAGCATCAAAGTAATTGCCAGGTCATTTATCTTTTCAAAGCAAACATTAAATTCAATAAGTCCTCGAGGTGTAAATTTTATAGCATTGCTTAAAAGGTTATTGACAATTTGTCTTATTCTTAAAGGATCTCCCAGGAGATAACGGGGGATTTCCGGATGAAGAAAATAAGAGAACTTCAGGTGTTTTTCAGTCGCTTGGTACTTGAAATTATGGATGATAGGTTGGAATAATAGTTCTGGATTAAAGACTTGTTCCTGGATTTCCACCTGTTTGCATTCCATTTTGGAGATATCCAAAATATCATTTATGATTTCGAGCAGAACATTGGCGGAGGATTTTATCATAGTTACATATTGCTCATTATATTGGCCGGTTCGCTGCATGAGCTCCGCCATTCCCATTATCCCTTGTAAAGGCGTCCTTAATTCGTGACTGACACTAGCCACAAAGCGGGTTTTAGTTTCATTGGCGATAGTCAATTTTCGATTAACTTCCTGCAGTTCTCTATTCTTGTTTTTCAGTTCCTGAGTGTGGCTTTCGATAGTGGTTTCCAAATTTCTATACATATGGGCATTATCAAGGGAGATAGCAATTTGGGATGATAAAAGTTGCAGCAAAGGCAGGATATCCCCTTGGAAAACGTCTTCGATTAAATCATTTTCCAGGTAGCAGACACCAATAATTTTTCCTTTTACAGCTAAAGGTTGGCATAATAAAGATTTAGGACGGCGGCAAATTAGGTATTCGTCATGTAATAAAGAGAGATTGGTTTGTTGGGAATCAAGGGTTAGTGGTTTGCCGGTCCTGGCCACATAACTGATTAGCCTTCGCGGTAAATGAGGGCATTTTTCTAAAGGAAGTCCCTGCATTACGGAAATTGAGCTGTCTCCCGCGTTTCCTTCTGCTTCGATAGTTAAATCCTGGTTGTGTTTCATAATAAATAGGACTCTGCGGGCTCCGGAGTATTGAAGCATTCCTCTTATTAATAATTTAAGTAAATCCTCCAGGATCAACTCCTGAGATAGAGCTTGGCTCATTTTAATAATGGTACAGAGATCCAAATTGGAGAATGCCGGAGTCAACTCTTGAGGAGCAGGCGTTTCTTCTATCTCTGTGTCGGGGAGCACTGTTGCCCGGAAAAACTTCCCGTATTGCTCGGGCAAAGCATTAACTTTGCCTTTAGCTCCCCATTTTTGATAACAAAAAGAAGCATTATTTAAATACGTTCTTGCCGGGGTTTTTCTGCCAACAGCCAAGTAAAATCTTCCGGCCAGTTCATTAGCCAGCGCTTCTTCCTGGACTAAACCATTGAAGCCGGCCAGGTCGATGGCTTGGTCATAAAGTTTTTCGGCTTGAAAGTAATTCTGGTTAATTCTGGCCACTTCTGCTTGCATCAGGTATAACTTGTTGAGAAACAACTGAGGGGCTAAAGCCGAGAGTTTTTTGATTAGCTTAAGGCTCCGGCGAATTTTACGGCGCGCTCGAAATTTTTGCAGGCTACTCATTTTTTCATAGTTGACAATTAGGATTAAAGCCCGGTAAAAATGGGTAATAGGTACACAGATCGTTCCCCGGACGCCGTCAAGGTACTTTTCGGCTTGTTCCAAATTCAATAATGCTTCGCGATAGTTTCCAAAATAGTAGTCCAGGAGAAATTTTTGGAAATAAATAGTAAAAACAACAGTTCGGTCGTTAGAATTTAAGTACTGGGCAAGCATGGTATCTTCATGGTCTGGGGTTTCAAGGGATTGGGCCATAGCCGGTGCATCCCTAAGGAAGGTATCGGTTATTTGCAGATAAATCGAAGTAACACGAATAGCAGTATCATGGCCTGTTTTCAAAAGGTTGTTGTAGTACAGCTCGGCATCTTTTTTAATTAAGGGCAGTTCTTTTCCTAAGAGAAAGGAATAAACAAAATACTGCATTAAAGAATGGCCGGCGGAAAGGAAGTTTCCTGCCCTAAGGCCACTTTGGTAGGCTTCAGGAAATTCCTTCAGTGCTTGGGGGTCTTTCCAATGCCAAGCCAGCATATTATAGAGAATTTGAATAAGGCTGTCATATTGATGAAAGCCATGTTTTTTTTGAATTTCTAAGGCCAAGCGGAAGAATTCCTTACCAAGACCGGGCTTATTAAGGATGGTCAGCAAACCTATTTAGCCCCCTAATAGGTTTGGAGAAAAAATGCGAATATGTTAGCATAAATAATAGAAATAGGGGGTAATAAAATGGCTAAAAAACAATACAGTGTAGAATTTATAGAACAAGTAATTAAAGA
>DUML01000106.1 GCA_012839895.1 Peptococcaceae bacterium
CGCTCATATTAACGCGAGAAGTTTTGCCTCCCGCTACGGCTCAGTACTTGCAGACTATGCTTGAGCCTGCCACGGAGATAACGGTGCTGGGCGGCGAAAGGGCGGTACCGGAAGCACTTTTGAATACAATTAAGGACATAGTTCCCTAGATAAAATTGCAGGAAAGATTCAATTACCCCCAAGCGATTTTCTTAATCGTTTGGGGGTTAAGTTTCTAGGGGGCGGAGAGCCAATTGCATCCAAAACTTAAGCATTACTAGGCAAAAAATGTTATAATTTAATTGAAACATATTATTAAAACATATTATTTTAAACATAGTATTTTGAAACATAACTTGATTTGTAAAAATCTTTTAAATTCAAGTAGATGAAGGGTCCTAAACAAAAAAATATGCTGTCAGACGTTAAGGAGTGAAGCAATTGATCAAGCTCATAGCAACAGATTTAGACGGGACTTTACTTACTGAAGACTGGAGAATATCGCCACGGAATATCCAGGCTGTCCGACAAGCGCTGGCTCAGGGGATTAAGGTCACATTAGCTACCGGTAGAATGGCGGCCGCTACCAGAGGCTATGCTCGGGAGCTTGGTTTGGATGTGCCTCTTATTACTTACCATGGAGCATTGATAGAACAGGCCGGCAGTGGGGAAGTTTTGTACCGAAAAGTTGTCCCGGTGGATCTGGCTGCCGAGATTGTGGAATACTTGCTGCGAAAAGATATTCATAATCAAATCTTTCTTAAGGACAGGGTTTTTGTCCGCAAGGCTAATAAATATTCCGAATTCTATAGCAGGATGGCCGGTCTTAAAGTGGAAGAGGCGGACTTCGCCAAACTGTTGGCCAAAGAACCGGAAGGAGTGGAGAAGATTCTTTGCATTGGGGAAAAGGAAGTGTTGCAAAGGGCAAAGGAAGAATTGAAGGAAACATATGGTGAAAAACTGCATTTTACATCCTCCAGTGACCAGTTTATGGATATGCTCCATCCTGAAGTTAATAAAGGGACAGCCCTTAAAGCCCTGGCCGAACAGTGGGGAATCGAGCCCGGAGAGGTGATGGCTTTAGGCGACAGCATTAATGACAAGGAAATGCTCACCTACGCCGGGCTGGGGGTGGCCATGGGTAATGCCCACCCGGAACTAAAGAAGATAGCGGGTTACATTACCGCTCCTTATTGGGAAGACGGGGTAGCACAAGCCATAGAAAAATTCTGTTTTAAGCAGGTTTGATTCACTTTTCTATTGTTTACACTCAGGACGAGATCCTTCGGGCTTTACACTCAGGATGATCAAGTTTGAAAATGATTAATTATGGGTTAAAAAATTATTTAATAAAATATAAAGTTACTTTTAAAAAGTTACTTTTTAAAGTTATTTTCAGAATAGGAGGCGAAAAAGATGGATCTTAAGACATTGCGTTCTAAAGCTAAGGAAAAATTAACACCTTATTGCCGGGTGTGCAGGGAGTGTAACGGTGAACAATGTGCCGGGGAAATGCCTGGATTAGGAGGTACCGGCAGTGGCAGTTCTTTTAAGAATAATGTTAAAGCCTTAGCCGCCTTGAAACTTAACTTAAGGACTATACACTCTGCTGCCGATCCTGATCTGGAATTTTCCTTGTTCGGAAAAACTCTCTCAGCTCCTATAATGACTGCTCCGATTACAGCGGTTGGGATGCAAACCAATAATCAATTAACGGATCGGGAATGGGCTGAGGCTGCAATCCTCGGAAGCCGGGAAGCAGGGACATTGGCCTGGACCGGGGACGGTCCGGATCCGTTGCACTTTCAAGCCGGAATTGAGGTACTGGAGAAAACAGGGATTCAAGGTATACCTGTTATTAAACCAAGAGAAAATAAAGTTATCTTGGAATACATAACAAGGGCGGAAAAGGCCGGAGCTTTGGCAGTGGCTATTGATATTGATGCCGCTGGGATTATTAATTTTAAATTAAGAGGGCAACCGGTGGGTCCGAAAACGCCGTCGGAGCTGCAGGAGATAATTGCCGGGACTTCATTACCCGTTATCTTGAAAGGTATTATGACTGCTGAAGAGGCAGCTTTAGCGGCAGAAGTAGGGGCGGCGGGAATAGTTGTTTCCAACCACGGCGGAAGGGTTTTGGACCATACCCCCGGCACAGCGGAAGTATTGCCGGAAATTGCTTCCCAAGTAGGCAGCAGAATGCTGGTTTTTGCTGACGGCGGAATCAGAACCGGCGAAGATATCCTTAAAATGCTGGCTTTAGGTGCGGATGCAGTGCTAATTGGCCGTCCTTTAATAATCGGTGCAGCCGGCGGGGGAGCGGAAGGGGTAGCTATGATCCTGCAGAAGCTGAAGTCTGAACTAAAAGTTGCTATGATTTTAACCGGTTGCTCATCTCTCAAAGAAATAACCAATGGGGTACTAAGGTAATAAGAAGTGTTTAGGTAAGAAGGAGCATTAAAGTTATTAAGGAATTTAAGGTAACTGCAGTAATTAAGATAATTTAAGGTAAGGAGATTAATGTTATAGAGAGGTATTAAGTTCATTCAGAAGTAATTAAGGCAATTAAAGTAACTAAGGTAATTAAGGTTATTAAAGTTATTAAAGTTATTAAAGTGTTAAGACAATAAAATTTAGTGTTTGCAAAATATTTGACTTGCAAGGATTCTTAAGAATAAGGAATTTAAGGATATTGAGGTAAAAGGTGAAAATTTTATTAGTAGCTCTAAACGCCAGTTATGTCCATACCAATCTGGCTATACGTTATCTCCGCACCGTCTTGGAAGAACAAGGGCAAAAGGATTGGGAGATCCGGATTCAAGAATACTCTATTAATGAACAGCTGGAAAATATTGCGGGTGAAATATATGAGGAGAAGCCTGATGTAATCGGTTTCTCCTGTTATATCTGGAATATCAGCCTGGTTTTAAAGCTAATGCGGCGGCTGCGTCCTGTATTGCCCCGGGTTTACTTTCTGGCGGGCGGGCCGGAAGTTTCTTTTGATCCTGAGGAGCTCTTAAAGAGCTGTCCGGAATTGGATGCCGTTCTGGTTGGCGAAGGGGAGCCTTCTCTTCCCAAGTTGTTTGAATGTTGGGCGGCGGGCAGTTTGCCCTGGGATATTCCTGGATTGGTTTGGCGCTTCCGGAAACCTCTGGAACATAGGAATTTAGAGGGCGTTATTCCCGCAGGCTTTTTCGGTAAGTATCTCGATACCGGAACCGACCTTATTGTTACCAATGAAAAATGTGCTGTTTTCGTGGATTTAAACAGCCTTCCCAATCCTTACACCCAGGAGGAGAATTTGCAAGGCAGGCTGGTCTATGTGGAAACCAGCAGGGGTTGTCCGTTTAACTGTCAATTTTGTCTTTCTTCCACTTTTCAAGGAATCAGGTATTTGCAGCCGGAGAAATTTCGACTTATCTTACGCAGCCTGTTTGAGGCCGGAGCAACCACAATCAAATTTGTGGATAGGACCTTTAATGCCCGTAAACAACATGCTTTTCAGATTCTGGACGTCTTTCGGCAAGAAGCGGAAAAAGCCAAGGTTCCTTCTCCACGGGCCCATTGTGAGATGGCCGGTGAACTGTTGGATCAAGACTGGTTGGATTACCTTGGTAAATACCCACCGGGCATGATTCAATTGGAAATTGGGGTTCAATCTACTTATCAGCCTACTTTAGAGGCAATTCGCAGGCCCCAGAAATTCGCCCTTTGGCAGGATAAAGTTAAAATTTTACAACATACCTATAATATACCGGTGCATCTGGACTTGATAGCCGGGCTTCCTTTCGAGGGCTGGGCTCAATTTCAGAAATCCTTTGATGAAGTGATTGCCGTCAGGCCCAACCATTTGCAATTGGGTTTTCTTAAAGTCCTTAAAGGTTCAGGCCTTTGGCGACAAAGCGCCGCCTATGGGCTGGTGTATTCACCTGATCCTCCCTATACTATCTTGCAGACCAAGGATTTAAGCCATGAGGAGATTTTAGCCCTGGCAAGGATTGAAGACCTTGTAGAAAAATATTATAACTCCGGCAGATTTAAGAATAGCTTGGAGTACATTTTTAAAAATTGCGCCAGCCCCTTTGCCTTTTTTTCTGCCTTTGCCCGGTATTGGCAGAAAAAGGGCTGGTTTAAAAGGAAATGGAATCCTCAGGCTTTGTTTGGCAACCTCTGGGAGTTCCTGACGCAACCGGACTGCTCCTCCTGGGAGGATTTAGAGCCAAAGGAAGGGGCTTTGGTTCGGCCCAATGACTTTCTAAGTAGTAATAATTTTCGAAGTAGTTTTAACAGCAATTATTTAGGCAGCGATTATTTAAGAGAGGCCCTGCGCTTTGATTACTATTTGTTGGAAAGACCAGGGCACCTGCCTGCTTTTCTTCTCCCTGCCCAGGACATGGATTTAGACAGGGAAAAAGAAAAACTTAAAGAAGAAATAAGAAGTGATCCTCGTTGGCAGGAACTCATACCTCAGGCGGGGAAAATGGATAAAAGGCAGTGGGCCAGAGCTACAGCAGTGGAATATTTTGCCGTGGATATTCCTAATTGTTTTTTGGTTCAGGATGAAGAGCCGGCAACAGAAGGAGCTTGGTATTTATTTTTTTACCAGGGGAAAGAGAGGCTTTTCATCCGGTATAATTAATTTCCGAATTGGAAGCGCGTCCCGCTAGATCCTTCTCTTCCTTCGGGCTAGATTTACTCTTGGGATGCCGTTTCTGCTTTTTTCTTGTCCTTCTGTCAACTCCATATGGTTAAAAATGATATAATCAAGTTAAAGGCAATTAAAGATAATAAAGTTATTTAAGTAATTGAATTAAAGATAATTAAATCCCAATTGTAGGGTGAGATTTATTTTAGGGTCAGTATTATTTAGGGCGAATTTTAAGGAGAATGGCATGAAGAACAGAATTATTGTAAAAAAAATTATTGTCTATAGCTTAGGTTTATGTTTATTTTTCAGCTTGCTTAACGGTTGCGGCCAGGAACCCAAGCGGGGCACACCGGGTGGCGTAGCTCCTGATGTGATCTCTGTCTGGTATTCCCTTATGGGTGAAACCGAGAAGGAATTATTAAGGCAATTTGAGCGGATCAGCCAAGAGTACCCTGAGGTTATTGTTAAAGGGGAATATATCCCGGAAGGAAAGTTTCTGGAGCAAGTCTGGACCCTGCAAGCCGGGGGGGAAGGCCCGGAAATATTTATTACCAGCAGGTCGGTAATAGCTGCCCTATATGAAAAGGGGGCAATCTCCCCGGTATTGGCTGACAACTATTCTGCTTATCCGGCTGCGGAGGCTGTTTTTACTTATAATCAGCAGCCTTTTGCCGTTCCGCTCTTGACGGACGTTCCCCTACTTTATTACCGCCAAGATAAGGTCCCTGTTCCTCCCGCCAGTTTGGCGGAAATAATCGCAAAGAAGCAGCCCATAGCGGTTAAGGCCCTGGATTTGGATTTGCTTTGCTCCTGGTGGAAAGCCGAGGGCGGTTCTTTGACCTTGGCGGGAAAACCTGCTCTTAATTCCGCAAACAATGTAGCTTTTCTCACCAAATTGCTTTCTTTGCGCGCCGAAAGGCTACTGACCTTTGATCAAGCAATCCCTAGGTTTAACCAGGGTGAAGTCAATTATCTTTTGGCTTGGGCCAGCGATAGTGCCGCTTTGGACAAAGCCGGGGTCAGTTGGGGCTGTCTTGCTCTTAATTCTCTGTTGTTTAACGGGAAAGCCCTGCCGGTTCAGACCATTGGAATTGCCAATTCATCCATTAAAACTATCCCTGCTTTGGAAGAGTCCATTAAGTTGGTGGAAGAAGAATTGCTTAAAGTTGAGACTCAAACTTCTCTGCACAAAGCCAGTGGAAAAATGCCGGCACTTGAGAGTTATTATCAGGAGGCCGGAGGAGACAGTATAAAGGCCCAAACGGCTGTAAGCCTAAAAAACGCTTGGTATCTGGAGGGCTATTCTTTGGAGTGGGAACTGTTTCCAATGCTCAATCAGGCTTGGCAGAACGCGGCCGGAGGGGCTAAAATAGAAGGGGAACTTGCTAATGCTCAGCAACAAGCCTTGCTTTTAGCGGACGAAAAACGAGAGAAACATTAAAAATTACGGTCTGCTAAGTCCCAGTAAGTGTAGAGCAAGCCGAATGGGCGTTATGGGGGGTGAAGATATGCTTGGGAAAGGATTGCATCTGGTGATTATCACCGGCCTTTCCGGTTCAGGCAAAACCCAAGCTTTGCAGAGTTTGGAAGACATGGGCTTTTTCTGCGTGGATAATCTTCCTCCCGGTTTATTGGAAAAGTTTGTAGAGCTATGTTCACAGTCTCAAGGCAAGATTAATAAGGCTGCAGTGGTCTGTGATTTAAGAGGGGGAGAATTTTTTTCCTCCCTCAACCAAGCTTTAGACGATTTGCGGCAGAACGGTTATGAGTTTGAGATTTTGTTTTTGGAAGCTTCCGACGATGTCTTGGTCAACCGGTATAAAGCGTCTCGCCGCAGGCATCCGGTTTCTCCTCAGGGCAATATTTTAGACGGAATACGCTATGAGCGGGAACACCTGAGAGAGCTAAGAGGCCGGGCTCATAAAATAATTGACACTTCCGATTTGACAACGACGCAGCTGAAAAGCAAGATTAGGGAGCTTTTTGGCCCGGAAAACGATCCGGCCAGAATGTCGATATCTGTTGTTTCCTTTGGTTTTAAATATGGGATTCCCTTGGATGCCGACAATGTCATAGATGTGCGTTTTTTGCCAAACCCCTACTATGTAGAAGAGCTGAGAGCCTTAACAGGAAAAGATAAAAGAGTTAGCGATTATGTCTTGTCCAATCGGATCGCAGCAGAATTTATGGATAGATTTCTTAATATGTTGGAATATGTCTTGCCTCTTTACCTCGAAGAGGGGAAAAGTCACCTGGTTATCGGCATAGGATGTACAGGGGGGCAACATCGTTCTGTCGCTGTTGCCGAAAAAATAGCTGAATTTTTACGGCAGAAAAATTTTTTGTGTAGAGTTACGCACAGGGATATCGACTGAGAGGAAGGACGTTCCATTTAAATGAAAAAAGGCCAGAAAAAGTACTTGGAGGCACTGAAGTGGCTTTATCCTAATCTAGGAATCAAAAGGTATTTCTTGTTGGCTGTTTTGGGTATTTTCCTGATAGCTGGAGGACTTGCCGTCTTGAGCTATGGTGAAATCCTCGGATTCTTAGAGGAGCGCTTCCAGGAACTTATTTATAATTTAATCGGTTATAAGCAATATAAGGTTATCCCGGCCGGAATCTTAATTTGCCTAGCCGGAGCCTTGTTGATATTTTTTGGAATCCAGAAAATGTTCAAATCGGTTCTTAATGTTTTACTTCCCGGCAATGAAGACCAGGTAGTGGATGTTATGTATGCCCGCCGCCAGCTGAAAAGGGGCCCGCGGATTGTGGTGGTCGGCGGGGGAACGGGGCTTTCCGCCTTGCTGAGAGGGCTTAAGCAATATACCAGCAATTTGACGGCAATTGTCACTGTGGCCGATGACGGAGGCAGTTCCGGGCGTTTAAGGAGAGAATTAGGTGTCCTTCCTCCTGGCGATGTACGCAATTGTATGGTAGCTTTAGCTGAAAAAGAAGATATTATGGAGGAGCTTTTTTCATACCGGTTTACAAGTGGCACTCTTGCCGGACATAATTTAGGAAACTTGTTTTTAGCCGGTTTAGCCGAGAGGTATGGTGATTTTCAAAAAGGCATCGAGCATGTGGGCAAAGTTTTTGCCCTAAAAGGGGAGGTTTACCCTTCTACTTTAGCCCAGGTAACCCTGGAGGCTTATTTTGAGGATGGCCGGGAGATTAACGGGGAGACAGCAATCAGGACTACCCCTGGAAAAATAAAACACTTGAAAATCTCGCCGATGAATTGTAAACCATTACCAGGGGCTTTAAAAGCCATTGAAGAAGCAGACCTGATTGTTTTAGGGCCGGGGAGCCTCTATACCAGTGTTTTGCCTAATATCCTGGTTAGAGGCCTGCGGGATAAAATTGCCGCCGCTCAAGCACCCTGTGTGTATGTCTGCAATATTATGACCGAACCGGGGGAAACAGATAATTTTACGGTAGCGGACCACCTCCAGGCTATCATTGAGCACGGGGGAAATGATTTGGTTGATGTCGTGCTGGCCGCCAAAGAGGTTATCCCTCCCGAAATTTTGGAACGTTACCGAGCTGAAGGGGCGGATGTGGTCAAAGGCGATGCCGCTTCAGTAGAAAGATTGGGAGTAAGTTATTATGAAAGTACTTTTTATACCGGAGGCGAAGTTGTTCGCCATGACCCCGACAGGTTGGCTAAAGAAATCTTACGGTTGCTTTTCCGCTTAAAGCCGATGCAGGAGAGGATAGCAATTGTGGATTCATTTCTTTTAAACAGGAAGCTTAAAGCCTGAGAAAGCAACGAAGAAGCTTACTTGGCTTTTGTTTCGGCTTTAAGGATTTAGTTTACTAAATTGGAGTTGAGTGTCATGTCTTTTAGTACTACAACTAAAGAAGAACTGGCTAGATTGGAAATTACCAAGGACTGCTGTAAATTGGCCGAGTTGGCCGCGCTGGTCCGGATGGACGGAACTTTGCAGATCAGCGCAAATCAGCAGTATTCGCTAAATGTGATCACTGAAAACGCTTCGGTAGCCCGTAAAATTTATAATTTGGCCAAGGACCAGCTTGGTTTGCCTGCCAGTATTGTGGTAAGGCGGAAATTGCGCTTGAGGAAAAACAACTCCTATTTAGTCAAGATTTATCCCCAGGGTATAAGCGATTTGCAAAAACTTGGATTACTAAACCAAGAAGGGGAGATTGAAGCCGGAATAAACAAGAAGCTTATTAAGAAACGCTGTGATCAAAAGGCATATTTAAGAGGAGCCTTTCTGGGCGGTGGTTCCATCAGCAATCCGGAAGGCAATTATCACTTGGAGATTATTACCAACGACGAAACCTTAGCCGGTGATATCTGCCGTCTTTTTCATAAATTTGAACTAAAAGCTAAAGTGAGCACCCGTAAAAACTTCCATGTTGTCTACCTCAAGGAAAGTGAGCATATTTTTGAGTTTTTGGCTTTAATTGGAGCCCATCAGGCTTTATTTGAATTTGAAAATATCCGGATTCTCAAAGAAATGCGCAACCAGGTAAACAGGATAGTTAACTGCGAAACGGCTAACCTAAATAAAACAGTAGACGCGGCAGTCCGTCAAGTGGAGAACATTCGCCTGATTGACGAAACCATCGGCCTTAAGAACCTTCCGGAAAACCTGAGGGAAATAGCTTACTTAAGGTTGGAACATCCGGATTATTCTCTGAAGGAGTTAGGGGAGAATCTTAATCCCAAGGTAGGCAAGTCCGGGGTTAACCACAGGTTGCGTAAAATAGAAGAAATTGCCGAGAAGATCCTGGCAGAAAAGAACAAGTCCAGGCTAAACTCTCATGGTTAGCTCCCTGATGGAGGGAAGCAGTCTGATAGGCGCTGCACATGAAGGTGTTTGCAAGCCTTCATGTGACAATTAGGCTTCATAAGTTTCTTCGCTGCGCTCAGAACATGCCTTTGGGTTTTGCCCCCAGGATGACATAACCAGGATGACATAATATAAATGGCCATCAGGTTGACAGTAAAGTCAGCAGTTAATTACCGGAGGAAAGGAGGAAAAATGGAATGGCTAATAATGTTGGTTTATTTCTGGAACAAAGCAATAGGCTGGTAATTTCACCTCAAATGTATCAGGCTATAGAAATGATTCAGCTTAGTTTGCCAGAACTTATAAATTACATTAATAACGAGCTGGTGGAAAATCCTTTGCTGGAAGTTGTGGAAGAACCTGAAGAGCAAGGTGAAGACAGCTGGCTGGACGGGATAATGGAGGAAGTAATGAGTAGTGACGAAAATGATCAATGGTCGGGAGACAATCCTCAGGATGCGGAACTTCCTCTCCTTGAAGGGCGCTGGTTTGACGGCGGCAGCCTCCAGGAATACCTTATGGAACAATTAAGGTTTATTAAACACAGTTCCGGTTTTTCAGAAAAAACCTATAAAACTGCCAAATACATTATTGGCAACTTGGACTCCAATGGTTATCTCACTGCTTCCCTGGAGGAAATTGCGGAAGCCTTAAAAATATCTGTAGCCGAAAGCCAGGAGGCCTTAAGAATTGTCCAAGAACTAGACCCTCCAGGGGTAGGGGCCCGGGATCTCAAAGAATGCCTTAAACTCCAATTCCATTTAATACCTGACTGTCCTCCGAAATTAACAGAACTTCTGGATTATTTGGACGATTTGGCAGCCGGCCATTTAAAAAAGATCGCTTCCGCTTTGGGGATTACTACTTCTGAAGTAAGGTCTTTAGGTGAACTTTTAAAACTACTTGACCCCAAGCCTGGAAGCCGGTTTGACCAAAATACGGATATCAGGTATATCATTCCGGACGCTGTGATTAAAAAAGTTGGCGATGACTATGTTGTTTTGGTCAATGAAAATGATATTCCTAAGATTTGCATTAATGAAAGCTATAAAAGAGCCCTTATGGCTCAGGATGACCAGACTATCAAAAAGTTTGTGAGGGAGAAGGTTAGTTCGGCCCTCAATTTGCTTAAAAGCATTGAGCAAAGGCGATCGACTATTCATGATGTTTTGGAGGCTATTGTTGCCAGGCAAAAGGATTTTCTGGATAAAGGGGTTTCCGCCCTCAAACCTTTGACCATGAAAGAAATTGCTGAAGAGCTGGGCTTGCATGAATCAACTGTCAGCAGAGTCTCGGCCAATAAATATGTGCAGACTCCCAGGGGGATATGTCCCATTAAATGTTTTTTTGCCGGCAGCATTGGCCAGGAAAAGGAAATTACCGCCGAAAAGATTAAAGATGAGCTTAAGAAAATTATTGCTGAAGAGGACCCCCAGAAGCCTTACTCTGATCAAGATTTGGTAAGTATTTTCCAGAAGAAAGGAATCAAAATTGCCCGGCGGACTATTGCCAAATACCGGGAAGAACTTTGGATTCCATCCTCATCTCTGAGAAAGAAAGCAAGCAGGGAGTAAATTATGGATACCTTTTCTATGATTATGCACTTTTTAGGAGGCCTAGGCCTTTTTCTTTATGGAATTAAAACTACTTCTGCCGGCCTGCAAAGCCGATAGTTTGGCGGTTATGGCTAGGCTATGCAATAAAATATATACCGAAAAAATTGATGAGATCAACGCAAATAAGATAGACTTGAAAAAAAGTGACAGATGCTATATTGTGGAATAAAACTCTTTTAGCTGGAAATGTCGGGGGGATAATTGTGCGAGTGGTGATTGTCGGGGCTGGGAAAGTTGGCTATACCTTGGCCAAATACCTTTCCGATGAAGATCATGACGTTGTAGTTATTGAGGAAGATGAGAACCGGAGGAATACGGTGCAAAACACTTTGGATGTTATGACCATACCCGGTAACGGGGCTAGCCCTAAAGTGCTGATGAATCCGGATGTCCGCTCAGCCGACTTGATGATAGCCGTTACAGACAGTGACGAAGTCAATATGGTTGCCTGTATGGCAGCCAAGCATGTCGGGATTAAGCAAACAATTGCCAGGGTACGGAATATTGAATATGTTGGCAAAGAAGAAACAGAATTTCATCGCTCTCTAGGTATAGACTTGACTATCAATCCCGAGCACGCCACTGCCGTGGAAATAAGTAGAATCCTTATGATTCCGGCGGCTATGGAAGTGGAAGACTTTGCCGGCGGCAAGGTAAGAATGTTGGAAGTAAAAATGCCTAAAGACTCGCCTCTTTTGGGCAAACCTTTGGCAAAACTCAATCTTCCCCCCAAACTATTGGTAGTAGGGATTATCCGGCATAATGGGATGATTATACCCGGCGGCTCCGATGAGTTAAAAGCCTATGATAACGTGATCTTTATCGGCGAGCCCGCTGCGCTGGAGCAGATTGAAGGGGATTACACAGAAACCTTTACTAAAATCCAGCGGGTCCTTATTATTGGGGCGGGCCGGATCGGCAGGCATTTAGCTTTACGTCTGGAGCAGAACGGTATTTCGGTGAAAATAATTGACCGGGATCCGGAACGTTGCCAGGCTTTGGCCAGCCTTTTGCGCAAAGGGAGCGTTTTCTGCGGGGACGGTACAGACGTGGATCTCTTAACCCAAGAGGGAATAAATGAAGCCGATGCAGTGGTTTGCCTGACCAGCGATGATAAGCTCAACCTTCTCTTGGCTCTCCTGGCTAAGGAATTAGGCTGTAAAAAGACTATTGTCAGGGTGGGAAGGACGGAGTACATTCCTCTCTTGGAAAAAGTAGGGGTTGACGTAATTGTCTCTCCAAGGTTAATTACTGCCGGGGTAATTTTGAGCCAGGTCCGCCGGGGCAAGTTTGTGGCTATATCCCTTCTGGAAGGAGCTAAAGCCCAGGCGATGGAAGTAATTGTCTCTGAGGAGACGACAATTAAAAATAAAAAACTTAAGCACGTTAATTTCCCCCGGGATTGCATTGTAGGTGCTGTGGTCCGTGACGGCGATGTCATTATCCCTAACGGGGAAACAATTTTACAAATCGGAGATCGGGCTATTATTTTTGCTTTAAGCACTGCTATCTCAAAAGTCGAAGATATTTTTTAACAGTTATTTTTGCTATCATCACAATAATTACTTATATCATTTAAATTGCTTAAATTACTTAAATTGCTTAAATTCTTAAATCACTTAAATCACTTAAATTACCTATTGGCGCATTATTACTTTGGGAAGGTAGAGAAAATTGAAAGTCTTACTGTTTCATGGAGTCCAAGGCAGGCTGGTTACCTGTTACGGTTTAATAATGCTTATTCCCATGGGACTTGCGGCTATAGATTCTGATGGCACCCTGGGGGCTTTTGCTTTAAGTTCATTGATCACCATTGTTGTTGGGTTATGTTTATTATTGAAAAGGCGCCGTGAAGGGGTCATCCAAATCGGGGTGAGGGAAGGTTATGCTGTTGTGGCCGGAATTTGGCTATTGGCTATTACCCTGGGGGCTTTGCCTTATTTTTTTTCCGGACAATTCCCCAACTACTTGGATGCCCTTTTTGAAGCTACTTCAGGTTTAACCGCTACCGGTTCAACTGTCTTAACGGATGTTGAAAGCATGCCCAGGAGCCTGCTCTTGTGGCGGAGCCTTACCCAATGGCTGGGCGGAATTGGAATTATCGTTTTGTTTATTGTTTTACTGCCGAAAGTCGGGATGGGAGCCGTTCATTTGATTAAGGCCGAAATTACCGGCCCGGAGAATCAAAGGCTTTCCCCTAGGATTAAGGATACAGCCCTGCTTTTGGGGGGCATTTATACTGCTTTTACGATCATGGAAATAATTCTTTTAAAGCTGGCGGGTTTGCCTTTTTTCGAGGCTTTAAATCACGGCCTTACCGGTATGGCTACAGGCGGTTTTTCCACTAAGAACGCCAGTATTGGCGCTTATAATTCATTGGCGGTGGAGCTGATTATCATTGTCTTTATGGTTTTATCCGGAGTAAACTTTGCCCTATATGTCAATACTTGGCGTAAAGGAAGGGTCAATTTGATCCGTAACACTGAACTGAAAGTATACCTGGCTACCATAGCCTTGGCCACTTTGTTTGTAACGACAGATCTTGTCCTGCAAAGACAATATGAATTAGGCTTGGCGATAAGACAGGCCGTTTTTCAGGTTGCGGCAACGGTCACCACCGCCGGTTTTACCATCGCGGATTATAATACCTGGCCGAGCTTGGCTAAAATGATAATCTTCTTGTTAATGTTTATCGGTGGCTGCGCGGCTTCAACATCCGGCGGGATCAAAATGGCTCGGATGATTCTTCTATGGAAAAGCGGATTGGAACAAATAAAACAGGCTATCCACCCTCAGCTTGTGACCAACATTTTTTCTGGGGGGCAGATAGTTGATCCCCAAATTGTCAAAAATGTTAACCGCTTCTTTTTCCTCTTTATTGCCACGTTTACCTGTGCCTCGGCTCTTTTGGCAGCCTGTGGTTTGGAACCCTTTGATGCCATGGGAGCGGTTATAGCTGCTTTAGGCAATGTTGGACCTGGTTTTGGGGTTGTCGGGCCTGCCACAACTTTTGCCGGAGTGGCTCCCTTCGGCAAAGTTGTTCTGATTTCCTGCATGCTTTTAGGGCGTCTGGAGTTGATGACTTTTCTCGTTATAATCCAGCCGGAATTCTGGCGGGCTAAGAAGAACTGGTAATTGCGGAGGGAAGATAATGTCCGAAATCTTATTCCTGGCCACATATCCTGAACTTGCTGAGGTAGCCCAGGAGATATGCGCCGGCACAGATGATGTAACTATAGAAGTAGCCAGAATGGATGCAGCGGTAAAACGCTCTTGGGAGGCGCAAAAAGAGGGTTATTCCGTACTGGTCAGCAGGGGAGTGACTACCTGGAAAATTCGCAGTTCAGGGATCGATCTGCCTGTAGTAGATGTTTCCATTGGCGGTTATGATATTGTACGTGCCTATTTTGAAGCAAAAAAAATAGGGAATAAGATTGGAATAGTAGATGTTGAAGAAGTGATTCTGGGGATAGATGGCTTTGAAGAGATAATCGGGGATAAAATTGAGAAATACGTTTGCAGCAATGATCTTGATGACATTCATAAAGGAGTAGCCTACCTACGTGCCCGGGGAGTAGAAGTGGTTATGGGCAAAGTGGCTATGGCTAATGAAGCAAAGAGGCAGGGTATGGATTCAGTAGTAATTACTTCAGGAATTGATTCTGTCCGCAGAGCAATCTATGAAGCCCGCCGGGTAAATATAGTCCGAAAACAGGAGATGCGCAAAGCCGAACAATTTAAAGCAATTTTAAACTTTACCTATGACGGGATAATCGCCTTGGATAAAGAGGGTAAAATCACGGTTTTTAACAAAACTTCGGAAAAAATATCCGGTTGGAAAGCCGAAAGGGCTATCGGAGCTCATATTACCGATGTCATTCCTAAAGCCCATTGCCATAAACTTTTGGAAACAGGGGAACCGGAGATAGGAGAGTTTCTGGAGATTGGGGATTCTCGGGTAATTGCCAACCGGGTACCGATCATCGTTGATAATAAGGTAGAAGGTGTTGTAACTACTTTTCAGGAAATAGAAAGGATTAAAAGAATAGAGGGTAAAGTAAGGCGGCAGTTAGCGGAGAAAGGGTTTATCGCCAAGTATACTTTTAATAGTATTCTCGGGGAAAGCCCTGCCATTAAAAACGCCATTTCCCTGGCAAAAGAGTATGCCAGCGTAGACTCTACCGTAATGATCTATGGTCCAACGGGGGCAGGCAAAGAAATGTTTGCTCATGCCATCCATAACGCCAGTAAAAGAAAAAATGAACCCTTTGTAGCGGTAAATTGCGCTGCCCTACCGGAAAATCTATTGGAAAGTGAATTGTTTGGTTATGTAGAAGGAGCTTTTACGGGAGCCAGAAAAGAAGGTAAAGTGGGTATGTTTGAAATGGCCCATCGAGGCACACTGTTTTTGGATGAAGTCGGGGAGATGTCGCCGAGGCTCCAGTCTCGTCTCCTTAGGGTGATTGAGCAAGGTGAAGTGATGCGTTTAGGGGACAATAGCATTATTCCTGTAGATGTGCGCTTAATTGCCGCTACCCATCGCAATTTGAAGCAGATGATGGGAAAAAATGAATTTAGGGAAGATCTTTTCTATAGAATAAACGTACTGTCATTAAAACTCCCTTCTTTGAAAGAGAGAGGCAAAGATATTATTCAAATAGCAAAAAAATACCTGGATGAATTCTGTGCAAGAAGGGGTAAGCCGACGGGAGTGTTTTCCGAAGAGGCTGAAAAGCTTCTGCTGAACTATAATTGGCCTGGTAATTTGCGGGAACTCCGCAATGTCATGGAAAGGTTAGCTATGAGACCATGGAAAAAAATAATAAGCTCTGAAGACATCTCAAGTGTTTTGCTGCTTGATGAAGAGCACTCGCTAAAACAAGAGGGGACATATGGTCAAGGTCAGAGGACTGCCTTTGATAGAAATAATTTAATTGACAAACAAACAATTAAACAAGTTTTAGAGGAGACCCGGGGCAATAAGACCGAAGCTGCCCGTCGCCTGGGAATCAGCAGGACAACACTTTGGCGGAAGCTGCGGGAATAAAAATAGATACTGTTACAGATTTGTTACATGAAACAGCATACGCAACACAGTGAAACACTGTGCGTAACACTATGAAACGCATGGTGTTTTTTTATTTTTGGGGATAAAAGAGAAACTTGTCGAACTGTTTGTTGGTATAAATTCCCATAAAAATTGTCATAAAATGGGTTTGAGCTGAAACAGGTTGATTTTAAAGGTATGAAAAGCTCTACAGTTTTCTTTTCAAGTTATTAATACTGTTTTTTTTTCGTCAAACATCAATTTTGGCATATGATTTGCTATTTTGAATATTTAGAATTTTCGAGCAGAGCAGAAGGAGGTGTGCAGAATGGCACTAAAACAATTGCCAATTGTACCTTCAGGTGATCCCGGAGGTTTGGCTGAATCGGCAAACGCTGGAGTTCAAAGGATAAATCGCCCCGTAATTTCCGATGCAACCAAAATAGACCCAATAGTTATCCTGTTTTGCCCAGATGGAGCTATTTCTCTTGATGAGAGTGGGTTTGTGATCAGCTATAAGTTCTGCAAAGGCTGTGGTATATGTGCAAAGGAAAGTGAAGGAATAGTGATGGTTCCTGAATACACAGGCCCGAAAGGCATTTTTTAAGCAAAGGAGGTTGATGTTTATGAATAAAGTACTCATCACAGGAAGTGAAGCTGCAGCACTGGGAGCAAAGCTCGCCAAAATTGAAGTGCTAAGCTATTATCCTATTACTCCGGCTTTCCCGGCCATGGAAAGACTGAGCAAATATATTGATGACGGTGAACTTAACTGTAAATTTATCAGGGCGGAGTCGGACCACAGCGCCTTAGCCGCGGTGCTGGGCGGGTCACTGGCGGGTGCCCGTAGTTATACAGTCACCAACTCCCAGGGATTGCTACTGATGACTGAAGTAGTCTATCATGTGGCGGGACTGCGTCAGCCCATCGTTATGGGGGTTGCCAACAGGGCTTTGTCAGCTCCTCACAGCCGGTTCCCGGAACATGGCGATGTTGTTTCCCAATCAGCCAGCGGCTGGATTCAACTTTTCTGTGAAAATAACCAAGATATTCTCGATAACACTATTCAAGCCTTCAGAATTGCTGAAGAGCTAAGAGTTCCCGTAATGGTTAACTATGAGGGGTATTTGCAGTCCCATACCCTGGAAGAGGTATTTGTGCCTGAACAATCTAAAGTCGACGCTTTTCTCCCGCTGAAGCGTCAGCCGGCGTTAGATATAAACAATCCGCGAGGGGTCAATACCGTAACAAGCCCGGATTTTTATCCTTATTACAAATTTAACCAGAATGAAGCAATGCTGGAGTCATTAAACCTTATTCCTAAAGTTGCTGCTGAGTATAATCAAGAATTCGGTGCCAATTCCTGCGGATTAATCGAATGCTACCAAATGGAGGATGCTGAGCACGCCATAGTGGCTATGGGTTCTATAGTGGGCACTGCCAGAATATTAGTAGATAACTTAAGAAAAGAAGGCCGGAAAATCGGACTGATTAAAGTAAAAGTCTGGAGGCCTTTCCCTGTAAAAGCTATTCTTGAAGCGTTGCAGAATGTCAGCTTTGTAACAGTTTTGGATAAAAACATTGTTTTCGGCGTTGGCGGTGCTCTGGCTACAGATCTGAAAGCTGCGGCTTATGGACGTGGAGAGATGGTAATTAACGGCGCAATCTTGGGACTTGGCGGAGGAAAATGCGGTGTTGAAGAAATTAACGCTGCTGTTATGGAAACTGAAAGCGCCGGTTCCGACAAGAATAAATCTGTGTGGATCGGATTGTAAAGGGGGGACTAAAAAGTGACAATAAACGTCAATAGCTTGCCGCAAGTAGAATTGTTTGGTCAAGGTAACGTGGGATGTAAAGGCTGTGGTGCCGCAATCGCCGGGAGACAGGCAATGAAGGTCCTTGGTGAAAGAACAATAATCACTATTCCTGCTTCTTGTATGGCCACCCTTGGAGGAAGTAATACAAGGTCGGCATGGAGAGTACCGTTCTATCATACCCTTTTTGAATGCGCACCGGCTGTTTCCTCAGGAATAAGGGCAGCTTTGGAAATACAGGGTATTAAGGATGTCAACGTAGTTTCCTGGGGCGGAGATGCAGGCAGCGCTGATATAGGTTTCCAATCTCTTACGGGAGCCGCCGAACGCCAGGAGAACATCATTCATGTGCTTTATGATAACGAGATGTATATGAACACAGGAGGTCAGACCGGCAGCCAAACCCCAATTTATGCTATTACAAGTAACGGTTCCCTAGGGAAGAAAGTTCGCAAAAAAAACATGCTGGCCATTATGGAGGCTCACGGTATTGATTATGTAGCCAGCGCCAATATAGCCTATCCCGAGGATCTTATGGCTAAATTCCAAAAGGCAGCCGCTAAAAAAGGATTTTCTTATATCCATATTTTGGCTCCTTGCCATCGTGGTTGGGGTATAAAACCGGAGGAAACCATTGAAGTTGCCAGGAAGGCTACGGAGTGCGGTCTTTGGGAACTTTTTGAAGTTGACGAGGGCAAGAGAACCCGGACCTATGAACCAAAACTGATTCCTGTTGCCGATTATTTCAAGGCTCAGGGAAGATTTAAGAATCTTACGGATGAACAAATCGCTGAATTCCAGAAATTTGTGGATGACTATTACGGGAAGGGAGAGTGAGTAAAGTTGGTAGAGGTAAGATTTCACGGACGTTTTGGTCAGCCGGTCGGTAAGATTACCAGGGCCATGGGCAAGAAGCTAATGGCGGAAGGTAAGCACATCCAGGTCTTTGATGGTTTCGCCGCTTTCAGACCAGGAGCCCCGATGAATTCTACTATCAGAGTTTCCGAAGATGTAATCGTTGAACGCTCGGCAAACGAAACTACCCCGGATGTGGTTGTCGTCCTGGATAATAGCCTTTTCGGGGTAACGGATGTAACCAAGGGACTCAAGCCAAATGGCGTCGTCTTGGCTTTGGGTGTTAATTCCGATGTCTTAGGCCCTAAAGCCCAGAACGTAAAATTTATCCAACTGGATTCAGAGTTCGACAGAGGAGGTGAACCTGAGGAGGAATTGCTTAAAGCTTTTAAAAAATACAACATTTTGTAAGGCTTCCTGACTTCGTGGTTTAGCAATTATCAATCAATGATTAATTTTATTAAAGGTGGTTGGAAGAATGTTTGAATTGAACTTTTTGGCTGATACTGCTTTAGCCAAAACCTTGGCAGCAAATATGGACGTAATATCATTGGTCGCTCTCGTAATTGCAATTATTGTCTCTATTTGGAAAAATACCAACCTCGGAACCCTGGCTCTCGGTTTAGCTTTAGTTATTGGTCATCTGATCGGCGGGGTATCGATTAAAGAACTGATTTCAGGATATCCGACTAATCTTCTCTTAATGCTGGCCGGAGTAACTTTCCTCTTTGGAATTGCTCAGACCAACGGGACTCTGGATAAAATCACCAAGTATACGGTGAAATCGGCCAAAGGCAACGTGGCAGTACTACAATTGTTTTATTCTTTTTAGCATTTTTCCTTTCTTCGATCGGTCCGGGACAAATTTCCATATCTGCTTTAATGGCTGCTCCTGTAATGGTCCTGGCAGCGGAAGTAGGAATTCCTCCCCTTTTGATGGCCCTGGTAGTAGGTAACGGTGCACAAGCCGGCGCCATGTCTCCCCTGTCTCCTAACGGTATTGTCGGTAACAGTGTATTAGCCGATATGGGTATCACTAATATGGCTATGACCATGTGGATAAACATGCTCATTGTCCATATTATCATTGCTGCCCTGGCTTACTTTTTATTCGGCGGTCTTAAATTATGGAAAAATCGCAATGATGCCAACAGTCCCGCCAAAGTCCTGGCCGGTATTCATGTTGAGCCTTTTACCACTGCCCAGAAGGCAACTTTAGTTGCCATAGCTATCTTAATTATCGCTGTTATCGGTTTCGGTCTCGATATCGGATTTACAGCCTTCTTGCTCGGTTCTATTCTGATTCTTGCCAAATGCGGCGATGAGAAAGCTGCCTTCAAAGCAATGCCTTGGGGAGCTATTATGCTTGTAACCGGTGTCACAGTTATGGTAAAACTCATGCAGAACATTGGCGGTATGGATCTCTTCGCTGAAATTATGTCTAATTTCTCTACTCCGTTAACTGCCAACCTTGTTGTAGGTTTCTTTGCCGGTATCGTATCCGCTTACGCCAGTACTTCCGGTGTTATTATGCCGGCCTTCCTGCCTATGGCGCCCCTGCTTTTAGAAAAAATCGGTGCAAGCCCGGATATGCTGCCCGGTTTAATTACTACTATCGTTGTTGCCGGACACCTTACAGACATGAGCCCACTTTCCACCACCGGTGCGGTATTTATCTCCGGAGCGCCTGACAGTATTGATTCTAAACCTCTGTTTAAAGGCATGATAATCTGGGGAATTTCGATGGCCTTTGTCGGAGCGGTAATCTGCTGGGTGCTCTATTCAATATTAAGAATTGTTTAATTGTATTGCCAAAACTCTTATTACTGAAAACCCCCCTATGCAATATAGGGGGGTTCCCCCAAAAACCGGATGCCAAAGCATTGTCCAGGAGACAGATTAAATTTAACGATAATCCCTGCAAGAAAGTCAATTGTACCAAGGAGAAAAATATTCGATAAGGAAAGGGGGGCTTCCCTTTGAACTTTTTTGCACAATCCCTAGCAAGGTCAGCATCGTTACCTGAAGTCACCAGCGGACAAGTTATTAATCTAAAAGTTGATTTAATATTGGGTCATGATGGAACATGGTCCAAGGTATTATCGGCCTGGAAGAAAAGCGAATGTAAATTGGCTGAAGGAAACAAAGTCTTGATAACAGTTGATCATGCTTTTCCTGCCCCTTCAATTCAAGAGCGCATTTTGCAAAAAGAACTTTATAAAATAGCTTCAGATAAAAAAATTCAGTTATATAATCAAGGGGAAGGAGTCTTGCATCAGGTTGTAGCAGAAAGAATTCCCCTTCAGCCCGGCACTATCATAGTGGGAGCTGATGGACATGTAGCCACTTCCGGAGCATTCGGGGCAATTGCTTTTTCCGTATCCCCGGAGATATTGGCCTCGGTCCTGGAAACAGGGTACTATGAGCTGAAGGTGCCTGAAGTTATTACCATTAACATTGAGAACAATCTGCCGGCCAATACAATGGCAAGGGATTTAGCCCTCTATATTATGCAGAACTTCCATCAGAATATCAAAGGCAAAGCTGTAGCCATACAAGGAAGTTTTCTGGATTCTGCCAGCATCGACAGCAAAATGGCACTTTGTAATTTCCTTCCTGAAGCAGGTGTTGTAACGGCCTTTATTCTTCCGGCTGAAGCAGAGTCAGAAGGAGAAGTGTTAAATGTAGATGCGAACTCAATTAAGCCGCTGCTCGCAATACCCCCGGCGTCCACCAACGTCAAATCGGTAAAGGACTTGGAGGGGAAACAAATATCTGTGGCCATCATAGGTGGATGTTCTGCCGGCAGGCTTGAAGATATGTTGGCTTGTACTAACATTTTAAAGGGAAAAAGAATCCATCCCGGGGTTACCCTTCTCATCGTGCCGGCATCTGCGGCAGTAGCAAATAAAATGGATGAAATGGGTTTAACGTCTCTTCTACGGGAGAGTGGCGCAGTTATCCTTCCGCCGGGTTGCGGCCCGTGCCCGGGAAAACACCTTGGACTCTTATCTGCCGGTGATGTTGCGATAACTACAACAATACGCAATACACCGGGACGCATTGGTTCCGAGGAAGCTGAAATATATTTGGCTTCACCTCTTACAGTTGCCCTTTCAGCTCTAAATGGAGCAATAACCGGCCCTTAGTCCGGCAATCACTCTGTGGATTAGCAAAGGCCCGGCATCGCCGGTCTGAAATTGGCATAATACCTCTTTTAAAGGAGATGAAATTATGGTACCCAGAGAGAAGCTTGTAGCCGATATGGAAAAGATGTTCGGTCAGGGTAAAGTATTAAAAAGTGAACTGGAAAGATACACTTATACTTATGACAGTTCCTTTGCTTCTCAGTCCAATGAATATTATCCGGATGTTGTGGTATGTTTGAATAGTACTGCCGAAGTATCTCAATTAATGAAATATGCCTGGGAGAACGAAGTTCCGGTAACCCCCAGGGGAGCAGGCAGCGGGCAGACCGGCGGCAGCGTGGCTATAAATGGCGGTATAGTCCTGGATCTGTCCGGTTGGAAAGATATAGTCGAAGTTGATGATGCCAATATGCAGGTTGTTGTAAGGCCTGGTATTATTCATGCTGAATTAAACCAGGAGCTTGCCAAGTATGGGTTATTTTTCCCGCCTGATCCCGGCAGCTCAGTATTCTGTACAATCGGAGGAATGGTCAGCAATAATGCCAGCGGTTTAAGGGCAGTAAAATATGGAGCGACTTTCCAATACGTTCTTGGGTTGGAAGTTGTCCTTCCTAACGGCGAGATAATAAGAACCGGCGGGTTAAAATCCAAAGCCCTAAAAAGCGTTTCCGGGCTTGATTTGACCAGGCTTTATTGCGGCTCGGAAGGAACTCTTGGCGTTATCACGGAAATACGCCTCAAGCTATTGCCAAAACCCCAGTCCAGAGGAATTATGCTGGCTCTCTTTGAAAAGCTGGAAGACAGCGCTCTTACAGTGCTGGATGTCTTCAAAGCAGGGATCATTCCATCAGGGATTGAGATCTTGGACGATGGCGGGATACGTTGCGCCAATATGTTCAAACCCGACCTGAATATCCCGGAAGTTGAAGCGGCTATTTTCTTTGAGATTAACGGGACTAAACCCGCGGTGGAAGAAGAGGGCCGGCAAGTCTTGGCAATTGCCCAGAAAAGAGCCAAGTCCGTAGAATGGGCCACAGACGCTGAACGCATGGCAAAACTTTGGCAGGGAAGAGCGGTTATTGGCGCTGCCTCGGCAAGACTAGTGCCCGGCAAGACCAGAATTTTTGCCGGTGAAGATGTCTGCTTCCCAATCTCCAGAGTACCGGAGGCACTAAGAAGAATTAAAGAACTTAGTAAACAATTTAATATCCCTGTTGTCATTTATGGGCATATCGGGGACGGCAATATGCACACGGCTCCTATTATGGACCCCCTTATCGAGGATGAAGTCGAAAGAACTCATAAATTGGCGGAAGCGATTCATAATCTCGCTCTGGAACTCAATGGTTCCACTACAGGGGAACATGGTGTTGGCTTTGCCCGGGCACCTTACATGGAAGCTGAGCACGGGAAAGCCTTGGATGTAATGTGGGCCATTAAAAAAGCAATTGACCCGAAAGGAATTATGAACCCCGGCAAAATTTGGGCGCTCGGGAGGGAATAAGCTATGCAAGCCACTTATAGAATTGATTTTACGGAAGAATTAAAAAAATGTGTTAAATGTGGGACCTGCCGTTCGCACTGCCCCCTCTTTGTTGAAATAAAAGGAGAACCGGGATCACCAAGGGGAAGATTGGCCCTAATTAAACGGTTACATGAAGGGAAAATCAAACCAAGCCAAGAACTCGCCAATATTGTTTATACCTGCTTGCTGTGCAAAAAATGTGCGGTTGAATGCCCTTCGGGAGTAATCAGTGATGAGATCATTATAGCTGCCAGGGATTATCTCAACGGGGCTATGAGTCAGCCCCTAATCAAAAAGGCTTTGTTGAAAGGCTTCCTGACCAGACCATCTTTGCTTTACGCCTGCATGTCCTTGACGGCTCTTTATCAAAAAACAGGAATGCATAGTCTTTTAACCAAGTCTAAACTTATTGAGCTTCTGCCGGAGAAAATCAACGCCTGCGCTAAAATTATGCCGGATGTTACCAAGAAACCGGCCCGTTCCAGAATTCCGGCCGTTACCTTGCCCAAAGGTGAGAAAAAGTTTAAAGTCGCTTATTTTATAGGTTGTGCTACCAACTTCATTTATCCTGAAGTCCCTGTAGCCGGGGTTAAAGTTTTAAGTCACAATGGTTGTGAAGTGGTTGCAGTAGAAGGGGTCAAATGCTGCGGGATGCCGCACATGGCTTATGGTGAAACAGAAACAGCTTCGGAATTGGCAAAACACAATATGGAGATCCTTTTGAAGGATGACTATGATGCCATTATTTGCGATTGCGCTTCCTGTTCTTCAACTTTTAAAGAAGCGTATATCCATCTATTCCAGGAAGGCACCAAAGAATATGAAATGGCTCAAAAACTGCAAGCTAAAACCTATGATATCAGTAGATTCTTGATTAGCAAAACCGGTATTAAAGCCGGTGATAAAACCGTAGAGCCCGATCAGAAAATCAAAGTTACCTACCATGATCCCTGCCATCTGAAACGTGGTCAAAATGTCTTTAAAGAGCCCCGGGAATTATTAAAAAGCATACCTGGGATAGAATTCGCAGAGATGAAAGACGCAGACCGCTGCTGCGGTTCAGCCGGGAGCTTTTCTATCATGCATCATGATCTTTCTATGAAAGTATTGGACAAGAAGATTGCCAATGCCCTTAAGGTAAATCCGGAATATGTAGCCACATCATGCCCAACCTGCACAATGCAGTTAAGTTACGGGTTGCGGAAAGCGGGCTCCGGGGCAAAAGTAGTTCACCCGGTCCAGATTCTGGCTGAGACATATATGTAGGTAAATCTGCCAAAGTCGCATGGAGTGCAGCACAACAATAAAGATAGAAAAGTATGATGGGGGGGATATTATGAGTGAAGTTAAAAACACCGGCAATAAAATATATCGACCTGTCACAGTAGAGATAGCCATAAAACTCTTATTAACTTCACTGGTCTTTGGGGCTCTGGTTGCCTATTTGAGTATATCTGTTTCCCCGGACGATAAACTATTTGCTGTATATACTGACCTTATCCTTTTAAACTTGCTTTTTAACGGGTTTATAATCTATAAGATTACCCAGAATAGGAATTGGGCCAGAATATTCTTTGTTTTGTTTACCATAATGAGCATCCCGATTTTTATATCACAATTAGTCAATACTTTTATGCAACAACCCTTCCTTGATCTTTTGAAGCTGGTTAATATTTTCATTCAGATTGCGGCTGCTTATATGTTAATGAAAAAAGAATCCAAAGAATGGTTTTTGCTGGCTAAGACAAAAAGATAGACTACGTTTCCAAAGGTCAAAATACATTCATAATAACTTAGATATACCATGTAATTAATAAATAAGAGAGTCCTGCTTAGCAACTCCTGCTATTGCAGGCTTTTTGTTTTGCATTTCGACAAATTTCGTGATATTATTAACAAAAAACATAATAGTTTGAAAAAGATTTATTGCAATAAATATAATCGGAGGTGGCAGCAAATGTATGTACTGGGTGGAGTACTCCTGATCGGTATTTCTGGAATGCTTATCGGAGTAAAGTGTAAGAGAGCTTACAGCGAGCTTGTTACAAACAGGAAAGCGGAAATTGCAAATGATTCTTTTTGATTAAACTTAAAAGTTACTATTTGGCTAACGTTAAAATGGCTAAGATTGTGAAAAAATTAACAGATGTATAAAAGTCACAGGTTGAAAAGTCCCAGGCTGTGACTTTCTTTTTTCTGGCGAAAGGAGAAGAAAAAAAATTGGCAAACCTGTGTTCAAATGAACATTAATATGCTATCATTAAGAACATAAGAACATTATTTTTGTTCAAATGAACAAAAAGTCTTGGCCGCTCCCTTTGGTTTCAAGGAATTCTGGAGATGGAATTCCGTATAAGAACCCAAGGGAGTGGAAAACTAAAGCTAATTCTTAATTAAAAAAAGGAAAAGGAGGAAAGATTTTATGAACAAAGTAGGTATCGAGGAAATAAAAGTTCAGGGAAAACGTGTTTTTGTCAGAGTGGATTTTAACGTTCCTATGGATGATAAGCAAAATATTACTGATGATACCAGGATCAGAGCTGCTCTTCCTACGATAAAACATTTGTTGGCAAACAAGGCCAAAGTGATCCTGGCTTCACACCTGGGAAGACCCAAAGGTCAAGTGAATCCCAAGTATTCCTTAGCCCCGGTGGCAGTAAGGCTCAGCGAACTCTTAGGCCAAGAAGTACAGATGGCTAAAGACTGTATCGGCCCTGAAGTGCAGGCCCAGGTGCAAAAGCTGCAAGACGGGCAGGTAATACTGCTGGAAAACGTGCGTTTTTATGGGGAAGAAGAAAAAAATGACCCTGATTTCGCTAAGAAACTGGCTGATTTAGCGGATATTTATGTTAATGATGCTTTTGGCACGGCACATCGGGCCCATGCATCAACTGAAGGTATCGCCCGCTACATACCTGCTTATGCCGGGTTCCTTATGAAAAAAGAAGTAGATATAATGGGCAAAGCCCTAGAGAGTCCGGCAAGGCCATTTGTTGCCATTATTGGCGGAGCAAAAGTCAGTGATAAGATTGCCGTAATTGAAAACCTGCTCCAGAAAGTGGATACTTTAATTATCGGCGGGGGAATGGCCAATACTTTTTTGAAGGCTGAAGGCAAAGAAATGGGTAAATCGTTAGTTGAAGACGATAAGCTTGAACTTGCCAGGCAAATGTTAAAAGCAGCCCAGGGGAAAGGCGTTAATTTACTTCTCCCTGTCGACCTGGTGGTTGCCAAGGAATTCAAAGCAGACGCTCCGGCCAGGACAGTAAGCGTTGACGAATTGGAAGCTGATGACCTGGCTTTGGATATCGGTCCGCAAAGCGCTGAGAACTTTGCCTCCGCGATAGTTTCCGCCCAGACCGTGGTTTGGAACGGGCCCATGGGAGTCTTTGAAATGGAGGCTTTTGCCAAGGGAACGGAAAAGATTGCCCAGGCAATGGCTAAATGCCAGGGAACAACTATTGTTGGCGGCGGGGATTCTGTTGCTGCCGTTGAAAAAATGGGAGTGGCTGAGAAACTAACCCACATTTCCACAGGTGGCGGCGCCTCCTTGGAATTCTTAGAAGGTAAAACACTGCCTGGGGTTGCGGCGCTACAGGATAAGTAGATATAAATGCTAGGCGGTGTTAAATTTGCAGATATGTTTTAAAGGAGGTTTTCTGGATGAGCAAGCGTCGGCGGCTTATTGCCGGCAATTGGAAAATGAATAAGACTACTTCGGAAGCCAGGGATTATGCCATGGCTTTTCTGGAGAAAGTAGGAGATGTTACCGACCTGGATATGGTTATTTGTGCCCCTTTTACGGCTTTAGCTGTTTTAAAGGAAGAATTGGAAGAAAGTATTGTCCATATTGGAGCCCAAAATATGTATCATGAGGCCAAAGGAGCTTTTACCGGAGAAATATCTGCTGAGATGCTTAAGGATTTGGCCTGTACTTATGTGATCCTTGGACATTCCGAACGTCGGGAATACCTAAAGGAAGATGATGAATTAATTGCCAAGAAAGTTAAGGCTGCTTTGGAAGCCGGCCTTACACCCATCCTTTGTGTTGGGGAAAACTTGACCCTAAGGGAAGCCGGCAAAGCCTTGGCGTTTGTCCGGGGACAGGTTGAAAAAGATCTTGTGGATTTGCAACCTGCCGAACTGCGCAAGGTAGTTATAGCTTATGAGCCGATTTGGGCTATTGGTACCGGTAAAACCGCTTCTGCCGAGGATGCCCAGGAAATGTGCTCGGCAATCAGGTCTACTTTAGCCGGGATAGCCGGTGCCGTAGCCCAGGAAATAAGAATACTGTATGGAGGCAGCGTTAAGCCCGGCAATATTGCCGAACTTGTGGCTCAGCCGGATATCGACGGAGCTTTGGTAGGCGGAGCCAGCCTGGAGGCCTCAGAATTTGCTCAAATAATCCAAAACGCGAGGTGAATCCCATGGCAAGACAAACGGGCAAACCGCTTTTACTAATGATCTTGGACGGATGGGGGTATAATCCGGAGAGGGAAGGCAATGCCGTTTTAAGTGCCAAGACCCCCAATATCCAGAAATATTTAACCACTTATCCTACAACACTTTTGAAAGCTTCCGGTCTTGACGTCGGGTTGCCCGCTGGTCAGATGGGAAATTCGGAAGTAGGCCATTTAAACATTGGAGCCGGCCGAGTGGTATATCAAGAATTAACCCGTATTTTTAAAGCCATAGAAGATGGGGAACTGGAAAAGAACCAGGTCCTTCTTGAAGCTATGCAACGCTTGCAAGGAAGCGGCAATGCTTTGCACCTTATGGGGCTTATATCGGATGGCGGTGTGCATTCTCATCTAGGCCACTTATTTGCCCTCTTAGATATGGCCGCCAAGGTCGGGGTAGAAAAAGTCTTTGTTCATGCTATTCTGGATGGGCGTGACGTTCTTCCCCAGAGTGCCAAAGGCTATATTTGTGAGTTGGAAAAGAAACTTAAGGAAATTGGCTTGGGTAAAATAGCTACTATAGGCGGGCGGTATTATTTTATGGACCGGGATAAACGCTGGGAGAGAGTCGAGCTGGCATATAAGGCCTTGGTCACAGCCGATGCGCCAACGGATAGCAGCGCCTTGTCCGCTATTGAGAATTCCTATGAAAATAAAATTGTGGATGAATTTATGAAGCCCACTGTGATTGTGGACGAAACAGGTGAACCTGTTGGAACCATTCAGGATGGGGATTCAGTGATATTTTTCAACTTCCGGGCGGACCGCGCCAGGGAGATAACCAGGGCCTTTATTGAAGACGATTTTACAGGTTTTGCCCGTCCGGTAAGGCCTAAAGTCCATTATGTCTGCTTGACTGAATACGATGCTACTTTTAATTGCCCAGTTGCTTTTCCTCCCCAGAACCTGGAAAACACTCTGGGCGAAGTTTTGGCAGAAAAAGGGCTTAAACAATTAAGAATTGCGGAAACTGAAAAATATGCTCATGTCACCTTCTTCTTTAACGGCGGCATTGAGGAACCGGAGGAAGGTGAAGACCGCATCCTGATCCCCTCACCGGAAGTGCCTACCTATAACCTTAAGCCGGAAATGAGCGCTTATGAAATCACCGAAACTCTGCTTAAAAAAATCCAGGAAGAAAAATATGCCGTCATAATTTTAAATTTTGCCAATCCTGATATGGTTGGCCATACCGGCTTTTTTGATGCTACAGTTAAAGCTTTGGAAGCAGTAGATGAATGTGCCGGCAGGATCGTAGATGAGGTCCAAAGAAGAGGTGGCACTGTAATTATCACTGCGGACCACGGTAATGCGGAGTACATGTTTGATAAAGAAAACCAGTCCCCTATCACTGCCCATTCCGCGAATAAGGTCCCCTTTATCCTCGTTGGTGACCGGTACCGGGGCAGGCGGCTAAGAGAAGACGGAGCCCTCTGTGATATAGCCCCCACCATGCTGGAAATACTAAATATTGAAGTGCCGAAGGAAATGACAGGCAAGAGCCTTCTTATTTGATTCTTTCACGCCATTGCAAATGTCATCCTGAGTGCAACGAGGGATCTTAGTGTAACGAAGAATTTTATAACGGAAAAAAGTATTAATGATAAATTTAAGAAACAATTTAATTAGTTTAATATTTAATGGGATTTAATAATTTATATGAAATAATAAGCTAAAGGAGTGACTTGTTATGAGCTTTATAGATCAAGTAATAGCCAGGGAGATTCTGGATTCCCGGGGTTTTCCCACTGTAGAAGTGGATGTAATCCTGGAGGACGGGACCTTGGGAAGGGCTGCAGTCCCCTCAGGTGCTTCGACCGGCGCCTATGAAGCTTTGGAACTGCGTGACGGCGATAAAAGCCGCTACAAAGGCAAAGGTGTCCTGCAGGCTGTGGCTAACGTCAATGAAATTATTGCTCCGGAAATCGAAGGAATGAACGCTTTTGATCAACCGGGGTTGGATAGAAGATTGATTGAGATTGACGGAACAGAAAGCAAAAGCAAACTGGGGGCCAATGCTACCCTGGGGGTTTCTTTGGCGGTAGCCAGGGCTGCTTCCCAGTATTTGGGGCTGCCTTTCTACCAATATATTGGGGGAATAAATGCCAAAGAGCTGCCGGTACCAATGATGAATATCTTAAATGGCGGGAAACATGCCGATAATAACGTGGATATTCAAGAATTTATGATTATGCCCGTCGGTGCGGCTACTTTTGCGGAAGCAATGCGGATGGGCTCGGAAATCTACCATACATTGAAAGAAGTCTTAAAGAGTAAAGGCTTGGTTACAGCTATTGGCGACGAAGGCGGATTCGCTCCCAATTTAGCGTCCAATGCCGAAGCCCTGGAAGTTATTGTTGCCGCTATTGAGAAAGCCGGTTACAAACCAGGAGAACAAGTGGTCTTGGCCGTTGATGTTGCCGCCACTGAAATGTATAAAAACGGCGTCTATGTGCTGGAAGGGGAAGGACTGACAAAGAATACCGATGAAATGATCGAGTATTTAGCCGACCTTTGCTGGAAATTCCCGATTCTTTCTATAGAAGATGGGTTGTCTGAAGATGATTGGGAAGGCTGGGCCAAGCTTACCCAACGCCTGGGTGACAAAATTCAATTAGTGGGTGATGACCTCTTTGTTACCAATCCAACCAGGCTGAGCAAAGGGATTAAAGCTAATTGCGGCAATTCGATTCTTATTAAATTAAACCAAATTGGCACCTTAACTGAGACTCTAGACACAATTGAAATGGCTAAACGCGCCGGCTATACAACAGTTATTTCCCACCGCTCCGGGGAAACTGAGGATGTTTCCCTAGCTCATGTTGCCGTAGCGGTAAATGCCGGCCAGCTGAAAACAGGTGCACCGGCACGGACAGACAGGCTTGTCAAATATAATGAACTTCTCAGAATAGAAGAAGAACTCGGTTTAACCGCCATTTACAAAGGTAGGATGGCTCTAAATAAATAGCAATAAAAAGGGGGTATGTAATGAAACTTAGTTTCGTTACATACCCTCTCAGCAAATGTCTCAAATTTTACTCTAAGACATCTTCACCCCCTTAACAAGCAGCTATATAAAAAAACAATAATAAAAATTAAGATGATTCAGTCAATGTATTACAAATCTTGCGTCACATAAACTGCTATGCTACAATAGGCATGTTGACTATAATCGCAGAAAGACTATAAGCACAGCAGTTTTAATCCCTTAAGGGAGGTGAAATACATGACAATCTTATTTACTATCGTCCTAATCATTAGTTCGCTGGGCCTAATTGCCACGGTTCTGTTGCAGTCTGGGAAAAGTGCGGGCTTATCCGGCTCGATTACCGGAGCGGGTGAGCAGTTTTTTGGCAAAGCCGCCAAGGGCATGGATTCCTTATTTTCGAAATTAAGTATCGCTTTCGCAGTTCTATTCCTTTTAAGTTCCTTAGGTCTAACAATATTCTTTAAATAAAAATAAAATACAGCACATAAATCCCGCTTAACTTCAAGCGGGGTTGTTTTGCATGCTGTCTGGAAAATGCCAGGTAGTATGGATTAATAGGAGGTAACAAAATATGGATCACTCGACAATGGCCCTTTTGGGAGTTGCGGCAGGGCTTATAGGTTTGTTGGTTGCTTTGTATTTTGCTCGTAGCGTACTTAAAGAAAGTCCCGGTAACGCCAGAATGCAGGAAATATCAAAGGCTATCCAAGAAGGGGCTATGGCGTATTTAAACCGCCAGTACAAAACATTAATTCCTTTTACTGCTATTATATTTGTCGCCTTATTAATTTTTAAAAGCTGGCCGTCGGCTGTTTCCTTCCTGGTCGGGGCCGTTGCTTCCGGGATTGCCGGTTATGTAGGAATGAGTATTACCACCAGAGCCAATGCCCGGACAACAGAAGCTGCCCGTACCAGCCTAAACAAAGCTTTAGGTGTATCCTTCCGGGCCGGAGCCGTCATGGGCTTATCCGTTGCCGGCTTGGGTCTTTTCGGAGTCGCCGGGCTCTTTATGGTATTTGGTGATGCCGAAACCATTAACTCTTTTGCTTTCGGCGCCAGCGCCATCGCACTCTTTGCCCGTGTCGGCGGTGGGATTTATACCAAGGCTGCCGACGTGGGTGCGGACTTGGTAGGTAAAGTTGAAGCCGGTATTCCGGAAGATGACCCCCGTAACCCGGCAGTTATTGCCGATAACGTTGGTGATAACGTCGGCGATACGGCAGGAATGGGTGCCGACCTCTTTGAATCCTATGCCGCTACTACTATCGCCGGGATGCTCATTGGCTTCTCCGTTTTCGGCGGCCATGGCTCAGGGGAAATGCTTTTCATCTTAATTGGCGTAGCCGGTATTTTAAGTTCCATTATCGCCAGTTTCTTTGTGCGCACCGGCGAAGATGCCAACCCGCAGGCTGCTTTGAACAAAGGACTTTGGGGCACAAACATTTTGACGGCGGCCGCAGCTTATGCGCTGGTTCATCTTATTCTGCCTACTTCCTATACAACTGCCAACGGAATAGTTATTACACCCAACAGGGTTTTTGTGGCTGTTATCTGCGGTTTGGTGGTTAATGTACTTATCGGTCTTATTACCGAATACTTCACTTCTAATCAGAAAAAACCTGCTCAGAACATTGCCAAGTCTTCGGAAACCGGAGCTGCTACCAACTTAATTGCCGGCCTTTCTGTAGGCCTTAAAAGTACAACTTTACCGGTGCTGACCATTTGTGCCGCTACAATTATTGCTTATCAGGCCGCAGGTATTTACGGCATTGCCATAGCCGCTATGTCCATGCTTTCTACGGCCGGAATCATTGTCGCTATCGATTCCTTCGGGCCTGTTGCCGATAATGCCGGTGGAATTGCCGAAATGTCTGAGCTTGATCCCAGTGTCCGCAAAACTACCGATAAACTTGACGCTGTAGGCAACACTACCGCTGCCGTTGCTAAAGGTTTTGCCATTGGTTCAGCGGCTCTAACCGCGTTGGCTTTGTTTAATGCCTTCTCCGAACTGGCTAATCTGCAGGCTATCGATATCCTAGTTCCTACCACCATTGTCGGCCTCTTTATCGGGGCTGGGCTGCCTTTCCTCTTCTCCGCCTATGCCATGGAAGCTGTCGGCAAGGCCGCTTTTGATATGATTGGCGAAGTTCGCCGTCAGTTCAGGGAAATCCCTGGACTTATGGAAGGCAAAGCCAAACCTGATTATGCTGCTTGTGTTGATATCTCCACCAGAGCTGCTATCAGACAAATGATCATACCCGGCCTCTTAGCTGTCGGTACTCCTGTGCTGGTCGGCTTTATCCTGGGCAAAGGCGCGATGGGCGGCATGTTGGCCGGCGGTACGGTAAGCGGTTTCCTGATGGCTCTCTTTATGTGTAACTCCGGCGGAGCCTGGGATAACGCCAAGAAGTATATTGAAGAAGGCCACCATGGCGGCAAAGGGACTCCTACCCACGCTGCCGCAGTTATAGGGGATACCGTTGGTGACCCCTTTAAAGATACTTCCGGTCCTTCCCTTAATGCCTTGATTAAAGTTATGGGTACCATATCCCTCATCATTGCTCCGTTCCTACACTAAACAGAGCCTTTTCCTAAAGGGGCAAGAGACTGCTGTTTGGGTGAGAATTGTTAGCAGTTACTGCCTGCGTGCAAATAGGTAGAAAATAAGCAAAAAGCAAGCATAAAGCAAGTAGAAAGCCAGGCTGTCCTGAGCACTTAACCCAGCGCTCAGACAGCCTTTTTGCTATCCAACTGAATTGCATTTCTTGGCATTATTTGATTAAATATTAGATGTGAGTAAGAAAGTATTTGGTATGAGTATGAAAAGCAGGAACCTTATGGCTTTAATCTATTAAAGAAAGGTTATTTAAGTAATGTATACAAAAGAAGAACTAGTCAAACCATTTTGCTTGCAGGGCGGTAACATTGGCATCCTGCTTATCCATGGCTTTACAGCCTGTCCCATAGATTTAAAACCCTTGGGAGAAATATTGAACAGCTTTGGCTATACGGTATATGCCCCGCTTTTGGCCGGCCACGGGCGGACACCGGAAGAACTCAAGGAGACTTCCTGGCAGGATTGGCTGGCAAGTGCCGAAGAAGGAGTAACCTTTTTGCGCGGAAATTGCCTTAAGGTCGTTGCTGTCGGTCATTCTATGGGTGGGTTGCTGGCCTTGGCCTTAGCCGCCCAGGGAAAACTGGACGGAGTAATTTCTATTAATTGCCCTGTTATTTTCCGGGACCGCAATTGGCATTTTGTTGACAAGCTGCTTGGAAAACAGGAATATACCGCCAAGCCCTATAAGGAAAATGAAATAGGTATAACTGATGAGGGGCTGCCCCATTACTCGTATACTCAAGTGCCTATAAAATCTTTTGTTTCTCTTAATAAAGCCATTCACCGAGTGCAAAGAGAATTAGGCAAAATACAGTGCCCCTCTTTGATAATCCAAGGTTTAGAAGACCGGACAGTGCATCCCCGCAGCGCCCGGATGATTGAAAAAAGCATAAAAAACCGCCAAAAGGATGTTATTTACTGGGCCAAGGAAGACCATTACATTATTCTGGGAAGCCAACGCCATAAACTGGCGGAAAAAATCAGTCAGTTTTTAAGCAAATATGGGCTTGGTGTCCAACTGCTCCATAATAGATAGTATAATGATGATAAACTCTTTAAGAAAAACTATTTGTAAATCTATGGCGCAGGCGCTCTCCTTAATGTAAGGATAGATACTTTGTTCAATTTATAGCGTATAATACTCCTAAGAATTAATAAATCAAGCTAATAGCGGTTATTATAACGAGGAGGTGAGGGAATGCCCGGCGAGATAAAAGTGATTGCCGAAAACCGTAAAGCCCGCCATGATTATTTTGTGGAAGAAAAATATGAAGCAGGAATAATCCTGACCGGAACAGAAATAAAGTCTATCCGGGCTGGTCGTGTCAACCTTAAGGACAGTTATGCCGAGATCGTCAACGGGGAAGTCTGGCTTAACCAGATGCACATCAGCCCTTATGAACAGGGCAACCGGTTTAACCATGATCCCTTAAGAAAAAGAAAACTGCTCTTGCACCGCTCTGAGATTGCCAAGCTCCACGGCAAGGTGCAGCAGCAGGGTATGACCCTTATCCCTCTTAAGATATATCTGAAACAAGGCCTGGCGAAAATTGAACTGGGCCTCTGTAAAGGCAAAAAGAGCTACGACAAACGAGAGGAAATAGCAAAACGCGACGCCAAACGGCAAATGGAAAGAGAACTGAGGGACAGGTATAAAGGTTAAGCACTCCTGATAAGCTATAGAAACACATAAATAGGAATATAAACTAGCATAATTAATTTAAAGTAAATTAAAGTGCTTATCGCCAAGTCTTGAACTAAATCCTTTTCAAGCAAAACATACCATGGAGACTAAAGCGGGAGTTAACAAGGGGTAAAAAAAGAGGGCGAACTGATGGAACAAATACTAAGGTCAAGAGCCGACAAGTTGATTAGTATTTATGACCAGGTCAGTAAGGACTATCGCTGGAAAAACTCCAATAATATGAATAATCTTATTGCTTTGTCCTATGTGATGAAAGATAAGGTTTACAAGCGCAGCGATATTGACAGGGTTAATGAGTATATCAAGAGAAACACCAGCCCGTTTTCCTGCTACCGTCAAAAATCCATTCTTTTTTCAGCCTTGCTTTATTTAAATTTCCCCGACCCCGAAGCAAAGTTCGATATTCTCCTGGATTACGAAAAAAAGCTAAAAGAATATGGCTTTAAAACTTATACCTATCGACCAATTACCGCCTACACTTTACTGTTAACCAGCAAGCCAACGGAAGTTGAGAAAAAGTTAGCTAAAGCCTATGAGATTTTCCGGGAAATGCGCAAAAACCACCCCTGGCTAACCTCCGGGGATGATTATCCTCTCTCCATTCTCTTGGCAGATACGGCAGAACCTGTCTCCAGCATTATGGCTAAAACGGAAGACCTGTATCGAAGCCTGCATGAAGCAGGTTTTAGAAAGAGTAATGGCCTGCAGTTCCTCTCTCATATCTTAAGCCTGAGTACAGAGAATAACTGGAGCAAGGCAGCCAGGTGTTGGGACCTTTACCAGTATTTCAAAGAGAATAAACTAAAAGTATACTCCAGCAATTATGGCTCGCTGGGGCTCTTAACCCTGCTGGAAGGCCGCAGTACCAAGGTGGCCCGGAATGTCAAAGAAGTTAGCGAATACTTGGCCGAAAATCGCCGTTTCCGTTGGTTGGGCAAAGATATTTTATTTTTGACAGCTGCTACCTTAGTTTCTTTCTCCATGCTGGAAAACATGAAAAGCGGCAACGAATTAATCCAAACCAATGCTTTTATCACCATTGAAGCTTTAATGGCGGCCCAAAATGCCGCCATGCTCGGCGCCGCCTGTGCTGCTACCGCCGCATCCTCCGGTAGTTAAAGACGGTTATAAGTGACTCCTAAACTTAGATAAATTTCTAAAGATTGCTAAATAAAGCATCTCAGAATAAAAATGAAATAATAAAAACCATTAATATAAACACTTAATAAAACACGAAATAATATACAATACGATTAACAATTGAGAGCATACTAAATAATATAAAATAGGGTGAAATAATAAAAAAAGAAAAAATTTGCTTGAATAGTACAAAAATATGGTAAAATTTTAAATAAAAGAACTCTAGCAATTCTTTAATAATGTGTTATACTAGTATAGCCAACAACTCCTATACGGGGGCGTTATAGATTCGCTCGGGGGAGCAATGGCAAGAGTGGCGTGTCGAGATCCCGCTTGTCTCGTTAAACAGCGGACAATCAATAATTGCCAAAGAAAACAATTACGCTTTAGCTGCTTAATCCCAGCTAACATCCTCCCTTCACGGTCTGCAGTGAAGGATCAGGGTGTCACAATTAGCAGACTGTCTTGGAAGACCGCCGTCTGAGGTCAATCAAGGAAACCAATCAGACTGGCTTCAACGGAATCCCGCTTTCAGGAGTCCCGCGGAGCGAGAAAACAAAATGAAAGCTACACACGTAGAAGCTCTTGTGGTTGTCTTTCGATACAGGGGTGCAAGTCCCCTCGCCTCCACCATAATCAGAACTCAAACTTTGATACAATAAAAGAACATAAAAAGTCCGGTAATACCGGGCTTTTCGGCTATCTAGAGGAGATTAAACACCGTATTTTGGTTAATTTCAAAAGAAAAGTAGAAGCCATACAAAATTGGGCTAAAAATTATATTATAATATGAAGAGTAGACTTTGAATATCATGAACATAATTTTTATATTGCAGGAAGGGGTCTGTTATGAAAGACATTATAAAGGAACAAGTACATGCACATAAATCACAAGACGGTACAGAGTATGTACATAGCCATGACAATGAACATAAACATAGTCATCAGAATACAAAAATGGTTTTAAACCGGTTATCCCGTGCAAGCGGCCATTTAGAATCGGTAAAACGAATGGTAGAAGACGGAAGAGATTGTAGCGAAGTACTAATCCAATTATCTGCAGTTATTTCTGCACTGAAAAATACAGGCAAGATTATATTAAAGGATCATATGGAACATTGTATAGTGGACGCATTTGAATCGGGGGATAAAAATGCAATTGAAGACCTGACAAAAGCTATTGACAGTTTCATTTTTATTAAATAGACAAGGGTTTCGGTAACAAAATGAATTGTATAACCCTATCCGGGGGATATGTTCCAGAAATAATATACAATGCATCATACCTTCAGCTTGAATAAATACGTAATCTTATAAAAAGGAGATAGTATATTTATTATCCCCCTAAGGGGCTTGTGCCATTTTTAAACATAATGTAACCTTAATTCGGTAATAATTTTCACTGGAGGAAATCATTATGCACATGGCAGATGCCCTAATATCACCGGCTGTGGGAGGAACAATGATGGCTGCCACCGCTTGTGTGGCTGCTTACTCGATAAAAAAAGTTCGGGACGATTTAGATGATAAAAAAGTTCCTTTGATGGGGGTCATGGGTGCCTTCGTTTTTGCATCCCAGATGATTAATTTTTCGATACCTGCAACAGGATCAAGCGGCCATCTTGGCGGTGGGATGCTGCTGGCAATTTTGCTTGGCCCATATGCGGGATTTCTGACGATGGCTTCTATTTTGCTGATTCAGGCGCTGTTCTTCGGAGATGGAGGATTGCTTGCATATGGATGCAATGTATTTAATCTGGGATTTTATACATGTTTTATCGCCTATCCCCTAATTTACAAATGGATAACAAGAAAAGGACTTACTTCGGGGAGGATATTTGGAGCTTCGATGGTTTCGGCTATCCTTGGTTTGCAAATGGGGTCCTTCAGTGTTGTGTTAGAAACCTTGTTCTCCGGGAAGACAGAATTACCTTTTAATACTTTTGTTCTGCTGATGCAGCCAATTCATTTGGCAATTGGTATTGTTGAGGGACTTATAACAGCCGCGGTAGTAACCTTTGTCTGGAAAGCAAGACCGGAAATGCTTGAATGTACTGCAACCGGAAAAACACTTGGCAGTATTTCAATAAAAAAAGTGCTTACTGGGATTTTAGTTGCTGCAATAGTCATTGGTGGATTTGTATCTTGGTTTGCATCTTCAAACCCTGATGGACTTGAATGGTCAATAGAACGAACTGCTGGAACTACTGAATTAGAAGCATCAGGCAGCGTACATGATCTGCTGGCAAATATACAAAGTAAAACGGCATTTTTACCGGATTATAGCTTTAAAACGGCAACTGAAAATGAGACTAACAGCTACGCGGGAACCAGTGTTTCCGGAATTGTGGGTGGAGCTTTGACTCTTGGCCTGGCGGGATTAACTGGTTTGATTATAAGTATGTTTAAAAAGAAAAAAACTAAGATAGCTGAGCAACAATAATTTAAAAGGGGTAGGCGGAGTGCCCGCCCCTTTTATTACGATAAGGATAGATGATATGTCAAAAATTGTGGATTCAATATACAATATTAGGCTGTTAGATGACTTGGCTCGGAAGGACACTGCCATACACAGATTACATCCTGTAGCAAAACTTCTAACTACAATCGTTTATTTGATTGTAGTTGTGTCGTTTAATAGATACGAAATAAGTGGACTTTTGCCGTTTGTCTTTTTTCCGATGGTTCTAATTCTTCTGGCCGAATTACCGGTCATGCCGATCTTTAAAAGGCTGCTTATGGTAGAGCCGCTGATCATCGGAATCGGAATATTAAACCCTTTATTTGATCCAAGAGGATGGATCAGTTTTGCTTCAATTATGATTAAAAGCGGATTGACTGTAACGGCTTGCCTTGTTCTGGTGGCAACCACGGGCCTGGATAAAATTGCTCAAGCCTTAAGAACATTGAAAGTACCGAGTATATTTGTTTTGCAGCTGCTTCTGACCTTTCGCTACATTTCTGTACTGATTGAGGAACTCGCAAGAATGGTGAGGGCATATGCCCTGCGTGCACCACAGCAGAAAGGCGTTAGGCTGAAAGATGGCGGATCTTTTGTCGGACAGTTGCTGCTCCGTACATTTGATAGAGCTCAACGTGTTTACGACTCTATGAGGCTGAGAGGTTTCAACGGGGAGTATCACTCTTATGGCAAAACAAATATCAAGTGGACGGATATCCTTTTTTTTGTAGTCTGGAGCATATTTTTTATTACTGCAAGAATTTATGATCTACCTGCATTCTTAGGTTTGTTGTTTGAGGGGGTGAGCAATTAATGAGTCATCATAAAATAGAAGTAAGTAACCTTCATTTTTCGTATCCGGACGGACATGAAGCCATAAAAGATATTTCCTTTACGATATATCATGGTGAATCGGTTGGGATCATAGGTGCAAACGGATCAGGCAAGTCAACTCTCTTGTCATTAATTATGGGTATTCTTTTTCCCGACAGGGGTGAAGTGAAAGTTGGAGAAGTTACTGTAACCAAAAAAACTTTGGCGATGATTAGACAGAGGCTCGGAATGGTATTTCAAGACCCTGATGATCAGCTTTTCATGCCAACTGTATTTGATGATGTAGCCTTCGGACCGCGGAATTATAATCTGGACGAAAATGAAGTAAAGACTAGAGTTGAGGAAGCGTTGGAAATGGTCGGTATACCTCATTTAATAGATAGAGCACCATTTAAACTTTCGGGTGGGGAAAAACGGGCTGCCGCAATCGCTACTGTTCTCTCGATGAAGCCGGATGTGTTAATCATGGATGAACCTACTTCAGGGTTGGACCCGAAATCAAGACGCAAATTAATCAACATCTTAAAAGGCTTTAGTCATACAAAAATCATAACAAGCCATGATTTGGATATGGTTTTGGAAACATGTGATCGTGTTATAGTTTTAAAAGATGGGGAAATTGCTGCAGACGGAACAACTCAAGAAGTTTTAACAAATGGGAAATTGTTAGATAGTTGTGGATTGGAAATCCCTCTTTCCATGCAGAAATGTCCAGTGTGTGGAATGATTAAATAGCGTCATCATTTGGGGCAACTCAGGCCACGCTATAAAAAAAACATAAACGCAACTGCTCAGTAAGATAAGGTTACCACACATAAATTTACCAAGGAGGAGTTGCGAATATGTCTGAGTAAATATAAATCTAAATGCGGGAGCAATAAAGCAGGAGCTAAAAGAATTGCTTGAATCCACCGGTGAAATTATTAACACAATAATATTTACGGTGATTGCTTCTGGTATCATATATTGGAATCCGGCAAAAGGAAGGATGCTCAATGAAAGGACGCTTAATGGAACAGACGGCCAGTCCAGGGGGCACTCTTCCACAGATGCAGTTTTCTCCATGGTTTATCCCTATCGCTTTTGTGTACATTCTTATTTTTATGGGGCCACTGGGTGAAGAGGCTGGATGGCGGGGATTTTGCGCTTGAGAAGATGCTAGGAAATCTATCTCCATTGAAAGCCGCGGGTTCCACAAAATATAACTGGGAAAAACGTCGGCGACACGAAATGCGTTTTTTTTGACCTGAAATGTAGATTACACAGCAACGAACTACTCCCCGAAGATTTTAAATACACGTTCTTACGAAACTTTGTATAGTGGGAATCTAAAGAAGAAAAATGATCCGAAGTATTTAACAGTCCAAAGGCTGCGTCAGACTTGGGGTGATAAAATTCAAAAACAATAAAAAGTCAGGAATGCTGGGTTTGCGACTATAGAGAGAGACTAAAGCACCGTTTAGAACGGTGCTTTAGCCCACTTAACAGCCAAATTGAAATTATATATAATAAAAATCAAAAAAATCGAAACATAAGATTATCAAAAGTTTCGATAGAGCTAATTATAAAGAAGTTTTTTAAAAATGCCGGAGCTGGCTATAGGAGGATTTTAATGCAGGATGAAATGAATACTTCTCTAAGGTATAGGATATTTAAAGCGGTTATTTTGGTAGGAATTTTTGTGTCGTTTTCCAGCGGCTTATTGAATTTTATTCTGGGTTTGGACCCAGTAGTCACATTAACTTCCTTTGCTTGCGGCATTTTAACTATCGTATTGTATATCGCTTTTAGAATAAGCAATAATTATGACTTGCTTTCGATGATAGGTGTTATTTTTACAAGTTTTGTTCTTTTTCCAGCCATGTGGCTTGTTGCTGGGGGGACTCACGGCAGTATTCCCTATTATATAATTCTAAATGCCGGAATAATTGCCTTATTGCTTGATGGACTAAAGAGAAAGATAATCTTTTTCCTTTACGCTTTGGTTATTGGTAGTCTGATAGTTATTGAAAATAATATGCCGGTCCCAGGATATAATTCTGGGTTAATCAGATCTATTGATTTTGCTTTTGGTTTGTTTCTTTGTCTTTTTTCCATTGTAGTTTTGATTGCTGTTCTTATAGACAGTTATATGAACGAATTAAAAAAATCCAAGCAATACCTTGCCGCCCTTCAGGAACAGAATAAGGAAATAGAAGCTAAAAACAGGTTATTGGAAAAAAGCAACTCTGAGCTAATAAAGGCTAATGAAAACGCGGAAAAACTGAACAGGCTGCTGTACGAAGAAAAACAAAAGCTGCAAAAGCTCTCTATAACAGATTATTTGACAGGAACTTATAATAAACGGTTTATTACCACTTGTTTAAATGAAGAGATTGAAGCTTCGCGAAAAAACGGAAAAAGCTAACCGTAGCCTTGATAGATATAGATAACTTTAAAACTATAAATGATACCTATGGGCACTTATATGGAGATTATGTCTTGGAGAGGATAAGCAAGACAATAATAAATAGCCTGAGGCAAAATGATATAGTAGGGCGTTTTGGGGGAGACGAGTTTTTAATTATTCTGCCTGACACCGGCAAAGAAGAAGGGCATGCCGTAATGGGACGTGTTCGTCAAAAGGTTATGGACTTAAAATGGGAAATTGACCTGGTGGTAACGATAAGTGGTGGGGTCATGGAAATTGAGGATGATGAATCGACTAGCTTGTTAAAGAAACTTGATCAGCTACTATACAGTGCTAAACGTAAAGGCAAAAACCTGATAGAATACAAAGAGAACAGCGGTTGACGGAGGCCTATGTTTAGCCTAGGATAAATTTGTTTTGCCTCGCATGCGATTGTTTATTAGCGGGAAATATATGTTTAATAATAACTGAAGAGCGCTATTTCTGGCGTTTTTTATTTTCCGGTAATCAATCTTATGGGGGGATCGCGCTATGCAAAAACTGTTCACACCGATCAAAATCGGGAATTTGGAAGTGAAAAACAGATTTATGATGGCGCCCATGGAAAATGGGCTGGCACACTTCGGTGGAGAAGTGAGCGACCGGTTGATCAACTTTTTTGTGGACAGAACGAAAAGAGGAATAGGGATCAGCATTTCCGGTTCCATTTCTGTTTCACCTGAAGGCAGCGGGCTGCCGACTCAGTTGGCCATCTATGACGAGAAATTTATGCCGGGTTTGAAAAGGCTCTGCGCTGCGGTTCACGAAGCGGGCGGTAAAATCGGGGCGCAGCTTTACCATGCCGGAAGGCAGGCTACCGCCGCAGTTACGGGTATTCAGCCCATTGCTCCCTCGGCCATACCCTGCGGCATATTGGGGAACGATCCCAGGGAAATGACTTTGGAGGACATCAAAGAGATTGATGAGAAATTCGTCATTGCCGCCAAACGGGCCGTGGAAGCAGGTTTTGACTTGATCGAGGTTCACTTTGCCCATGGATACCTGCTGCACAGCTTTTTCTCGCCTCACAGCAACAAACGCACTGACGAATATGGCGGGAGCTTTGAAAACAGATGCCGCTTCCCCATGATGGTTTTCAATCATGTGCTGGAGGCCGTCGCCGGGAGAGTTCCGGTTACAATTAGGATCTCGGCGGACGAATATTTGGAGGACGGGCTTAAATTTGAAGAAGTTAAAAAAATATGCAAATTGGTGGAAAAGGCCGGGGGTGCGGCCATTAGCCTGAGCGCGGGCAGTTACGACTCTATCGAGTACTGTATCCAGCCCATGTTTATCGAACAAGGATTTTTAGTGCCTTATAGTGAAGAAATCAAAAAAGAAGTTTCTATCCCCGTTATTGTGGCTGGAAGGTTGAACGATGCCCACCTTATTGAACGCATTGTGGAAGAGGGCAAAGCGGACATGGTGGCGATCGGGCGCGGACTGATTGCCGACGAGGACCTGGTGTTAAAGATCCAAGAAAAAAGATATGAGGATATTAGGTATTGTATCGCCTGCAACCAGGGCTGTATCGACAACGTCCTGAAGGGCGAAGGAATTAATTGCATTGGCAATGCCCGGACCTCTTATGAAGCGGAAAGAAATATTTCCAAGACGGACAATCCTAAACATGTTGTGATTATCGGGGCCGGTCCGGCGGGACTGGAAGCCGCAAGGGTTTCTGCGCTGAGGGGGCACAAAGTAACCCTGATCGAAAAGGAAGAAAACCTGGGCGCAAAATTCCTGACCATAGCAACACCGCCGGATAAGGAAACCTTCCTTTTATACCGGCAGTATTTGTTAAGGCAGATTGAAAAGCTGCCGGTGAAAGTCGTCAGGAAAGAAGTCAAGAATCCTTCGGACCTCCGGGAATTTGCGCCGGACTATGTGATTGTGGCCACCGGCTCCGTTCAAACCAAGCCGCCAATCCCGGGAATCGACGGGCCGCAGGTTGTCCTGGCGGAGGATATTTTGAACAAAAAGGTTGCGCCCAAGGAACGGATTGCCATTATCGGCGGAGGGCTTGTAGGGACCGAAACCGCAAAATATCTGGCCAAACAGGGCAAAAAGGTCCATATCATTGAGATGCTGGACGGAATTGCCAAAGACATCGGAGCTACCTTTGTGGGTCATTTATTCAGGGAGTTGCAGGAATACCAGGTGGGCATTCATGTCAATGCCACGGTGAAAGAAATAACCCCAACCCAAATCAAATTTAACGACCAAGCACTGGATGTGGACCAGGTGGTTATCGCCACCGGATACGAGCCCAGAGCGGAGATAGTCGAGGCCTTGAAGAAAGAGTACCAAAATGTTCTGGTTATCGGCGATGCCAGCAGTCCGCGGGGAATCTTGGAGGCAACCAGAGAAGCCTACCTCGCAACTTATCAGTTGTAATAACAAAACGTAAAAAAGCACATAATTTTAAAATGATTAAATAGTTACCTGTATTTATTCCAAAGACTGGAACAGAAATGTGGAGCTTAAAAATAAGATACAATTTAAGATTTGCCAATTTACATTAAAAGGGGGAAGTAACGGGATGAAAGTTTCGTTACTTCCCTACTTTATAAGCTATATAGAAGGAAGAAGGCACCGTTTCAGGCGGTGCTTTTTGTTTTTCAAATTAAAAATGTGGTTTGCGGATGACAGTAAACTTATATTTGTCGCCGCGATAAACGGCAGTCTTCATTTCTATGGGTTCATCTTTATCTGTATAGATAATTGACTCAACAATGAAAATCGGGCTGCCTTTTTTGATTGCCAGGATGTTCGCAATATAACTGTCAGCAATCGAGGCTTCGATGGTCTGGCTTATTGTGCCTAACTTAAGTTCAGGGATTTTTTTATAAAGGTCTAAAGCAGTAAAGGATTCACCTTCAGAGGAAGCCTGTTCAGCCAGCTTTTGCATTTTTAAACCCAAGTCTAAAGGAAAATAGGAATTGTAGTATGCCATTGGTGTTTCTTCATCTAACCCCAAAAGCTTTAACTGTACAATCTGCTCTACTAAAGGAATATTGAGGGTTTTACTAATTCTGTAGGAATTGGGAATAACCTGGTATTCAAGCAGCTTGGTTCTAGGCTTAAAACCTTTTTTTAAAAGCGAATTCTGAAATGGGGTAATCGTAAAAAGTTCTTGTTCAACCTTGGGTTGGGCCACGAATGTTCCTTTACCATGGGTGCGGTAGATTAAACCCTCTTTATCAAGATCATTCAAAGCTTGCCTTACAGTAATACGACTTACGCCATAACGTTCACAAAGTTCCCTTTCAGAACTCAATTTTTCACCAGGGCGTAAAATACCTTCCTTAATTTGCTTAGCTATTAATTCTTTTAATTGTAAGTATAACGGGAGAGGATTCTCAGGCATAATGCTTGACATTTTACCACCAACCTACGGGAGCAAATTGTTATGTCAAGTAATATTAACATTTTTTGCGGGGAGAAGCAAGACAAAAATAGAAAGTTTTCTAAGCTTGTAATTAGTTTTTAGTTAGCCCTGTAATCAGTGGTTATAATAAGCTATTATAACTTGATACTATATATTTGATTTTGACTAATCCTTATTTTTCGAGGAAAAACAAAATTTTTTATTTCCTTTAATTCCCGGAAGGAATTTAAAAGTTTAAGTAGAATATATCCAATACATAACTGGATATTACCAGTAATAACACAAGGTGTGTAAGTTCATAAGTTTATTTTTCACACAGTGTTGCTTCTGATAGTATCCAGAAAAATATCTAACTACACGGAGGTATGCATCATGAAGAAAGAAGTCAAATTTCTTTGTCCTAACGGACACCTTGGGTTCGCCCCAACAAAAGAAGGCAGCTTTTATCTTGGGGTCAAGGAAAAACCCGACTACATCTTGTGTGATTCGGGCAGTGATGATATCGGTCCCGGTCCTCTTGGAGCTGATATTTGTACAAGCCTGAAATCAACGCAAATTCACGATCTCGAGCTTATGTTAGTAGAAGCCCGCAAACTCGGAGTCCCTATGCTTGTTGGTTCTGCAGGCGATACCGGAACAAACAAACAAGTGGACAAATATGTTCAAATTATTAAAGACCTGGCCGAAAAACACAATATTCCAAAATTCAAACTGGGATATTTTTATTCAGAAGTTGATAAAGAATATCTTATGGAAAAATTGAATAAGGGAGAAGCTATTGAGGGGCTCGACGGACGTTCTAACCTGACAAAAGAAGATCTCGCCAAAACCGACCGGATTGTTGCGGTAGCAGGCGTTCATCCCTATATCAAATTGCTGGAAATGGGCGCAGACGTAATTATCGGCGGAAGATCCAGCGACTGTGTAATATTTGCTGCTCCGGCGATTAAAGAAGGATTCCCGGAAGACTTGGCTTATTATCTGGGTAAAGTGTTGGAATGCGCCTCTTTCTGTGCAGAACCCTATGCAGGTAAAGAGTCAGTCATGGGCATAATTAGCGAAAATGACGTAAAAGTAAAAGCTATGCATCCGGATCAAATGTGTACAGTAGCTTCGGTAGCCGGCCATGCCATGTATGAAAGAAGTAACCCCTATTATGAATATGTTGCCGGCGGAATGCTGGATATGAGCAAATGTGTCTATGAGCAATACGACAAAAAGACCTGTCGCATCACCGGATCTAAATTTATACCTATCGAAGGAAAAATCAAGGTCAAACTTGAGGGCGCAGGCAAAGTCGGCGAGAGATTCATTGGAATAGCAGGAATCCGCGATCCTTACTCCGTTAAAAATGTGGATAAAATGATTGAATGGGCAAGGAGCCAGGTTGTAGATAAATTTGGCGAGACCGGCTATGAGCTGTATTATCATGTCTACGGTAAAAACGGTGTTATGGGCGACTTGGAGCCAATCAAAGAAACTAAATCTCATGAGCTTTGCGTTGTTGTTCAGGGCGTTGCTCCGACCAAAGAAATGGCAGAAGAAGTGACTATGACAGGTTGCCGCCAGTTATTCTATGCCCGTCTGCCTGAGGTCAAAGGTACTGCCGGATCAGTTGCTTTTGTATTAGATGAAGTAATTCAAGCAACCCCTGCTTATATGTGGACAATGAATCACACTGTTGCAGTTGATGATCCCATGGAACTTTTTAAAGTCAATATGATTGAAGTAGGCAAATAAAGATACTCAAAAAAGGAGATGGCCGTTATGAAGACAAAAAAACTATCCGAATTAGCAAAAACAATCCGTAGCAAAAACGCGGGTACTGACCGGATTACTTTTGACATCATCTTTAGGGAAAAAGAAAACTATGAATTAGTTAAAAAAAGCGGTGTATTAAATAGGGAACTCATCAAAAAAATATATGGACTTACCGATAAAGACATTGCTGATTTTGTTGAATTTGATCCAGGTTACGCTATTAAATTTACAATTAATCGCAAAAAACCAAGCGGAAGCGCAGGGGATTCTGATGTTTTCGGCTGCCAGCAATATCCTCCCCTTCTTGATATCGAAATCCCTGTTTAATTCTTCGGTTACACCTTAACCTGTAGATCCCGCTTTCTTAAAGTGGGATCACAGGATCAATACCAAGATTCAATAGAATTTATTGAAAAGAGGTACGTTATATGAGAGATGCTCAAACCGGAAAAAAGGGCGAATTAAAAAGATCTACACTGTTACAGGTATTAATTCCCATTATCATTGGGTTAATTATTGCGTTCGTTATTCCCAATCCCGCTAACCTGCCTCTAAACGCTTGGTACTATTTTGCGATATTTGTAACTATTATCTTAAGCGTAGCTTTAGAAGCTTTGCCAATGGGTGCCATCGGAATAATTGGAATCTCGGGCATTGCCTTATTGGGTATTCTGGACAAACCGGGGAAAGATGTTCTGACCTGGGCACTGTCGGGTTTTTCTAATAGCGTAGTTTGGCTTGTGTTTGCAGCCATGATCTTCGCGGTAGCGTTAAAAAACACAGGAATTGGCCGACGTATCGCGTTATTCTTCATTAAAGTAATGGGTAAGACTGCACTTGGGTTAGGTTATGCAATATCTCTGGCTGACTTCTGTTTGGGCCCGTTTATGCCCTCAAACACTGCCAGGAGTTTCGGAACAATGTACCCAATAGCAAGGGCAACAGCAGAAGCATTGGATTCTCATCCCGGTGAATCAGCAGGTAAGATTGGATCATTCCTACTTTTCACATCTTTCACAGCTACATTTATTTCCAGTTCGACTTTTTTGACGGCAGCTGCTATGACAGTCCTTGGAATTCAATATATTGCCGATGCAACAGGGTTACCTGCTATTACCTGGATGCAATATCTATATGGTTTTATTCCCCAAGCAATCATAGTTTTGATTATCACACCGTTAATTGCCTATAAATTTTTCCCTCCGGAAATAAAGAAATTTCCTGAAGCTCCCGTCTGGGCTAAGGAACAATTAAAGGAGATGGGAAAATTAACTCGCAATGAAATCTTAACATTAATTATCTTCTTATGTGCCTTATTCGCCTGGATCTTTATGCATGACACTATGCCCCCTGCCATGGTTGCCATTATGGCCGTAGGTGGAATGCTGCTCACAGGAGTTATCAATTGGGAGCAAATCCTTGAAGAAAAATCCGCTTGGAACATCGTTATAGTTCTCGGGACGTTGATTACCTTAGCAAATGGATTAAAAGATGTTGGATTTCTCGCCTGGGTTTCCGAAGCGTCAGCAGCTTATCTGGTAGGCCTTGCACTTTCTCCCGTTGTCATTATCATACTTTTGGCTCTGATTGACTATCTTTTGCACTATCTCTATGTCAGCATTACCGCTCATGTTACAACATTAATGCCTCTCTGGCTGGCCGTTGTATCAGCGATTCCCGGCTTTCCGGTACAGCTGTTTGGCATGGTGCTAATTCATACCAAAGAAGGCTTTGGTGCCATGACACCCTATGGTGCCGGTCATGGTGTAGGATATCTCTTGAGCGGATATTTTCCGGATCACAAAAAGTTCTGGGTTGCAGAAAGTGCCTGGGCTTATACCTACCTCGCTCTTATGTTCCTAAGTATTCCTTATTGGATCTGGCTTTATGGTTGGCAGTAATCAAGAAAACGAATTTTCGCTTCTCGGTGAGGTTTTTCACCGAGAGGCTTTCTTCATTTAATTTGGCATAGCGAATTATTATTAAGCGCATTCATATTTTGTTTTTCAGTACTGTTATTGTTTTTTACCCATAGACCATTGACTCATAACTTCATCTTCTATTAGGGAGCGATATCTATGAAAAAAAAGATGTCCCTTACTCTCAAGATATTCTTAGGCATGGCTTTGGGAATTATTTTCGGTTGGTTATTCGGTCAACAGATTAGCAGTATAAAAATTGTTGGGGATATTTTTCTCCGCTTAATCCAAATGGCTATTATTCCATTAATTTTTACCGGTGTCTCCTGTGCTATCGGAGGATTAGGCGGAGACCTAAAAAAGTTGGGAAGTATCGGGTATAAGGTTATTCTGTTTTATGTAGGAACGACGCTTATCGCCATTTCGATTGGTTTATTTATCGGGAATATTTTTGTACCTGGAGTTGGGGTTTCTGCACCCACGGAGCTTCTTTCCGCACCCATTACTGAAGTGAAAACACCTAAAGTGGCAGATGTTATTTTAGCCATGGTACCTAAAAATCCTGTAGATGCCATGGCGCGTCAAGATATGTTTCAGATCGTTGTTTTTTCCGGATTTTTCGGCTTAGCTCTTTCCATGCTGGGGAAACAGGGAGAAAAAGTATTATCTGTTTTCAGTATAATCAATAACGCAGCAATTAAAATGATTACTATGATCATGAAGTTGGCGCCTTATGCAGTTTTTGCCCTTATGGCCTGGGTTACTGGTACAGTGGGGATTACAATTCTGCTCCCTTTGGCAAAATACTTAGGTACACTTATTGTCGCTTTAATTTTACAAACATTTATTGTTTGCGGACTTGTTGTCTGGGGATTTGCCAGGGTCAGTCCAATTCAATTTTACCGCAAGATCCTTGATGCAATCATTGTGGCCTTTACCACATGCTCTTCTGCAGCAAGCTTGCCTATTGCCATTGAAACAGCTCAAGAGAAACTGGGTATCGGCAAAACTGTAAGCCAGTTTGCCCTACCACTTGGGGCTACAATGAACTCCGATGGAACTGCAATGTACCATGCAGTCGCCAGCATAATGATTGCTCAATTTTTTGGAATATCTATGAGCTTCTCCCAACAGGTGATGCTTGTAATTTTTGCTGTTTTAATCGGGCTTGGAGGGACGGCAGTACCTGGAGGTGGCATGGTTACTTTAGCAATAGTGCTAAATGCAATGGGTCTGCCTATTGAAGGAATTGCATTGATCGCCGGGGTTGATCGGATTGCAGAAATGTTCCGTGCTGTATTGAATGTTGCCGATGATTTATCCGGGGCAGTGGCAATAGCTGCTTGGGAAAAAGACTTCAATAGGGATATTTTCTATGAAAATGTATAAGGAAAGACACAGAAAATAATATCTAATACGGAAAATAATATTTATTAGGAAAGAATATAAAAAGCCCAGGAATGCTGGGCTTTTTGGTTATAGGGAAATTTCTGCATCGTTTTAGGCGGTGCTTTTATGTTTCCAAAAAACTTTAGAGCCTACCAAATTTTTGCTATACTGTTCTCATAGACTGCTGTAAAAAAGAGGAGGGAGAAATACTATGCGTACATATCAGAATCAGGATCTAATTGTCTACTGGGAACCGGAAAACTGCATTCACGTTGGCTATTGCATTCGCGAACTGCCGTCGGTTTTCAATAAAAAGAATCGTCCCTGGATTGATATTAACGGCGCTCCGCCGGAAGAAATCATCAAACTGATTGATACCTGTCCCTCAGGAGCCCTGCGTTATTCCCTGCCGGAAGGATCCCGGGTTGATCCCAACCTGGCCAAAGGACCAGGCTCTCTTCACTACCGTAGCGAGGCACCCCGAGTGGAAGTCCGCCTGGTGGCAAGCGGGCCAATCCTGATCAAGGGACCAAGTGCGTTATACGATGAGTCCGGTGAGTTACTAAAAACCGGCGATGCTTTATCATTGTGCCGTTGTGGCAAAACAAAAAACCCGCCGTTTTGTGACGGGTCTCACCGCTTTTAATCTTTGATAATAATTTCCGCTTCCTGGTTTAGAGGGTTTCGGCGCATCTCGAGAGAAAATAAATATGGGTAGTTAGTTTTAATATGCTGCATATAGCCGATCCAATGAATAAGAATGGCACGAAGAGCCCTCCTAATGTCATGATTTAGGTGACTGATATCTGCATCTGGTAGTTCGTCAAATCTATCTCTGGCAAGTAACTCATCCTAAAGGTGGAATACTGCCCAAACCATATCCGTAAATGCCTCTTGTTCTAATAATGCGGGATTAGATAAAATAACCATCAATGTCTCGCGCATTTTTTTCAATATTTCTTTTAATTCCACTAAACACATCGACTTGCTTTCAACAACTATTTTAAACGTTTTTAATACATTTGAGGCTGTAGTAAAATTCCTTGCTAACCATTCTTCTTTAACATTAAGATAGGGAGCAATCTCTTCTATGTTTTTAACGCATAGAATCATTTTTTTCATTAAATCTATGCCATACTCGCTAAAAAAAGCACTTATTAACATATTCGTTTTATTCAATCGTTCACGCTTTTCGCGTACTTCAATCATTTTGCTTAAGGCAACAGTTACCAAAGCAACTGAAATAGGCAAAAAGGCTAGATCCTGTATTAAGCCAAAAAAAGTGTCTCTCGGGGAATTAAACAGGATAAGTTGTATCAAATAAATGATTGCTGATAACGCGAGCAGAATAATAATGGTTATCATTGTAGAGTACTTTTTCATAAAACCCCACCGCATAACGCATAAATTTTAATATAGCGTAATTCAAGTTCCAAGGTTAATACCATTCTGAGACTGATAATGCATTTCTTGGATTTAATATTTTTTTAAAATTTTATTTGAATAGCATTGCATTTGTCAACCAAATAATGTAAGGATCTTTTTGCGATCATTTTTATTTTTACACTATTGCATTACTATTACAGTTTTGAAATTGATTGGATCCATATTGCAAAATTTAAAACTTTATTAACAAGTATTTTTAGCAAGCATTTAATCAAAAGGAGTAGGAATAAATGATGACTTGGGTTGCGCCGTTAGGAGTATTAATAGCGCTGGTACTAATTATCTTCCTGGCAATGAAAGGGTTTAATATTTTGGTTATTGGCCCTTTGTGTTCGCTAATCGTAATCTTAACAAATCAAATGGATGTCTTTGGAGCGTTATTTACAGGGCCAAGTTCCTACATGGCTGGCACAGCTAACTTTATAGCTTCCTATTTTATTATTTTTTTATTGGGATCAATCCTGGGAAAGTATATGGAAGAAAGTGGGGCAGCTCGTGCCATTGCTAACTATTTTTTGAAATTGACAGGGAAAGAGAAACCCTTTGCGGTCTTAATAGCTATCTATTTTATTTGTGTTTTTATGACTTATGGCGGTATATCTTGTTTTGTTGTCTTCTTTGTAGTTATTCCTTTAGTCAGGCCAATTTTCAAGGAACTAAATATTTCCTGGAAACTGTTATCAATTCCGGCAATGCTAGGAACGGGGACAGTTACAATGACAATGTTACCTGGCACTCCTTCCTTACAAAATGTAGTCCCTACGCAAACTTTAGGGACTACATTAACAGCAGCGCCTTTAGTAGGAATTGTAGCCTCCTTGGCAGCTTTTTTCTATGGACTATGGTATATGAAAAGAGAGCTTAAGAAGTCATTTGCTAACAATGAGGGTTATGACGAGCCGGACAAAAATGAGCAAATTGTCGTTGGCGAGGGGTGCCAAGGCCCTGGCAGTGGGATAAGCCTTGCGCCGCTCTTAACACTGATCTTTCTAATTATTGTGGGCAGCATTTTGAAAGTCACTAATATTATCATCATTGGTCTCCTTGCTTCGGTTTTAGTCGTCGCCTTATTACTCAGGCGCTATATAAAGGATCACAAAGCAGTAATAAACAGCGGTGCGCAAGGTTCAATAGGGCCGGTATTTTTTACTGCGGCTACCGTAGGCTTTGGTGTCGTTGTTACTGCGGCGCCGGGATTTAAAGTGATTTCTGATTATATTTTAAATATGCCGGGAAACCCTTTGATAAGCCTTTCAGTAGCTACAAGTTTAATGGCGCTCATCACGGGCTCGGCTACAGGTTCTATAGGCATAATTATTCCAACTTTTGCTGATGTTTATCTAAGCATGGGAATTAGCCCGGAAGCTATCCATCGTGTGGCTGCCATTGCTTCCGGAACCTTAGGTGCAATGCCCCATTGCGGAGTAGTGTTAACTTACTTTGCACTTACGGGACTAAACCATAAAAATAGTTATAAACATATTTTTATGACCATGGTAGTAGGTAACACCATAGCTTTAATTGCCGCTTTAGTTACTGCTATAGCAATATATTAATGCTTTAGTTGAGCAACGCTTGCTTTTTAATGGTTAGTGAACATCTTCTTTCCCCCAGGTGCAAGCTCGCTGCTTATGGCAGACAGAGTCACTATATCAATCTGCCGGAAGTAAAACTTCAACATCTTTATCGTGCCTTGGTCAAGCTGGATCTGTATAATGAAACACTGGAAGACAATTCACAATACAATGTTCTTGTCTTGAGCGGTTTTTTATTTCGATCCTATTATTTTAGATCTTAGTTTATATAAAGGTCGGCCTGTTATTATCGACTGAAGAAAACAGCCAATCGTATTTTAGTGAGCTGGAGAAATAAAATATTGAAAACACTTCACATAAACCCCCCAAAACCCTCTCCGGCCATGTCTGCCGTTGGCAGCCGTAAGGCCTTGGAGCTTGCTGTGAAGTGGGTATATTCCGCAGATAACACTATTTCCATGCCTTATAAGGATAATTTGCAGGCCTTGGTTCACGAACCATCCTTTAAATACGCAGTGGATAGCCAGACTTGGAGCAAGCTGCCTTATATTATCAAACTGGGCAACTTGGCAGTCCACACCGATAAAGCCATCAGCCGGAACGAAGCCGTGCTTTCTCTTGCCGCACTCTTTGAGTTTATCCAATGGCTTGACTATTGTTATGGCCCAAATTATCAAGAACGGTTTTTCGATGAGGCTAAAATCCCATCTGAGCAGGTCTTCCTGGATGTGGAGAGGATCAAAGAAAAAGAAAGCCTCCTGGAGCAAAAGGAAGCCGAGATTCAAGCCTTACTGGCGAAAGTCGAGGCCATAAGCAAGCGCCTGACGGCGGAAAAAGAGCAGCATAGGGAAGAACGACAATTTACGGCCCAAGATATTTCCGAATTTCAAACCCGCAAGCGGTACATTGATGTGGATTTGAAGCTTCTCGGATGGGTGTTTGGCGATGATGTTCTGGAAGAAGTGGAGCTTTTCGGCATGCCTAATCCTGAGGGAAAAGGCTATGCCGATTATGTCTTATATGGCAAGGATGGTTTACCCCTTGCTGTAATTGAAGCCAAACGGACTTCCAAGGACCCCAAAATAGGAACTCAACAAGCCAAACTCTATGCTGACTGTCTGGAAAAAATGACAGGCCGGCGTCCCATCATGTTCATTACCAACGGTTTCGAGACCTACATTTGGGATGATCTGACTTCGCCCCAACGTCGAGTGAGCGGAATCTTCTCTAAAGAAGATCTTCAAAAGCTGATAAATCGCCGTACGGAGCGCAAGCCTTTGAATGAAATACCTATCGATGATAAAATTACCAACCGTTACTATCAAAAGGAAGCTATCCGGGCTGTCTGCGAAGCCATTGAACAAGGCCAGCGGAAAGCTCTCTTGGTTATGGCTACAGGAACCGGCAAAACTAGGACGGCATCCAGCCTGACCGATGTGCTGTCCCGGGGCGGTTATATCACAAATGTCCTCTTTTTAGCGGATCGCACAGCCCTGGTGGCTCAAGCCAAAGATGCCTTTAAGACCCATCTTCCGGATATGTCCTTATGCAATCTTCTGAGCAACAAAGAGGACCGCAATGCCCGCATTGTCTTTTCCACCTATCCCACCATGCTTAATGCTATCGATACCACTAAAAGTGATGATGGACAGCGGCTATTTACCCCTGCTCATTTCGACTTAATTATTGTCGATGAAGCCCACCGGAGCATTTTCAAAAAATATAGGGCTATCTTTGAGTATTTTGACGCCATTTTAGTGGGCTTAACGGCCACTCCCAAGACGGATGTGGACCGCAATACTTATGAATTCTTCGAAATGGAGCATGGTGTCCCTACTTTTGCCTATGATTATGAAACAGCGGTAAATGTTGATCATGTATTAGTGCCTTATCATAACATCGAGGTCACAACCAAGTTCTTGCAGGAAGGAATCACTTACGATGAGCTGTCTGAAGAGGATAAAGCCCGCTTTGAGGAAGATTTCATAGATGAAGACGGCAATATACCTGAATCAATTCCGCCGGCAGAAATTAATAAGTTTATTTTCAACCAAAACACTGTGGATATGGTTTTACAGGATTTAATGACCAAAGGAATTAAAGTCGCCGGTGGGGACAGGCTGGGCAAAACCATAATCTTTGCCCAAAACAAACGCCATGCGGAATACATTGTGGAACGTTTTAACAAGCTCTATCCCCAATATAAAGGTAGTTTTGCCAAACGGGTGGTTTGTGACGATGCCTATGCCCAAACCATCATTCAAGATTTTAAAGTTCCCGATAAAGAACCCCATATCGCAGTTTCTGTAGACATGCTGGAGACGGGAATCGATGTGCCGGAGGTTGTCAATCTGGTTTTCTTTAAATATGTCCGCTCCAAAACCAAGTTTTGGCAAATGATCGGCCGGGGAACCCGCCTTTGTCCCAATCTTTTTGGGGAAGGGCAGCATAAAACCCATTTCCTTATTTTTGACTATCTGGGGAACTTTGAGTTCTTCCGGGTCAATAAGGACGGCATTGAACCCTCGGTAACCCAGAGCCTTACCGAAGCAATCTTTTCTAAACGTGTGCGCTTAATTCAAGCCCTCCAAGAAGCCGCTTATATGGATGAACCCTATCAAAAGATGCGCACAGAATTAATTGACACGGTAGTGGGGCAAATAAATGCTTTGAATACAGAACTTATAGCTGTGAAACTAAAATTGCAGTACATTTTAAAGTTTAAAGATAAGAGTTCATTCGTATACTTAAGCAGCTCTGATGTTCATGACCTTAATACCAACCTAGCTCCATTAGTATATATGGAGGAGACCGATGAACAGGCCAAGAGTTTTGATAATTTTATGTACGGACTAATGCTTGCTCAAATCGAGGCTAAGAAGGCTCAGTTCAAGAGAAGTAAAAGTCAATTGGAAAAAACATGCCTTGAACTTTCTAAGAGGACCACTATTCCGCAAGTTCGGGACAAAATAGCCTTAATTAATGATATCGGGACAGATGAATTCTGGGAAAGTGCCGGTATTCTGGATTTCGAAAGAATTCGTTTGGAGCTTCGGGATCTAATGAAGTTTATTGTGGATGACGGCAGTAGCAGGACTATATATACCAACCTTACAGATGAAGTTCTAACGGTCAAAGAAGGAGATGAATTAGGCCCTGCTTATGACTTTGAGGATTATAGACAAAAGGTTAACCGCTATATTGAGAATAATCGTGACCAGGTTGCTATTTATAAACTGCGCCATAATATTCCTCTAACAGCAATGGACTACCAAACCTTAGAGCATATTTTCACCGGCGAGCTGGGCACCAAAGAAGACTATCAACGTGAATTTCAGGATACGCCTTTTGGCTTGCTTGTCCGGAAAATTGCCAAGATGGAGTCTGAGGCGGCATGTGAGGCCTTTTCGGAGTTTATTAATGACCAGTCCCTTAACCAAGCGCAGATTGTCTTTGTAAAGAAAGTTATCGATTACATTGTTCAGAACGGTTATATCGATAATCCTGCCGACCTGATGAAACCGCCCTTTGATAAACCCAAAAGTCTCATAAAGTTATTTGATAGCTCCAAACAAAAGAAAATCATCGACACGATTAATAAAATTAAAGAGAACGCTATAAGAATAGTTGGATAACACTATTTGGTATCCTCCGCGGTAATTAGATAATATAAGCAGTAAAAAAGTGATGTTTTGTACTTAACATTACTCTCTTACTTCCGGAAGATGATTTGGAGAGGCTGAGAGCATACCTTATAAAGGAAATAATGAAATAACATTTGGATCCAATTGCCTGGTTGGCGAAAAGTTAATTGAGAATGCGGCCGGGGTCTATATAGAAGCATTCGAAAAAGTTGAAAATATGGGTTTCTCATGTGTATATAGAAAAACAAGGGAACATTAAATAGGTGATTAATATATGGAGATTAAAAGATACAGCAAAGCCTATGAATCTTTACTCTTTGACCTGCTTGTCGATGAAGGGGACGAGTGGAGTGCTTACCATGGACCGGCCGGTCGTGATAAGTACATTAAAGCACTTGAATCGAGCATTACTTATATAGCTTGCGATGAAAATCTTGTGTGCGGGTACGCCCGTTGCCGAGAAGATGACGGTTTTGGGGTCTATGTGTTTGATTTGCTTGTAAGAAAATCCTATCGAGGAAAGAAGATTGGTAAAAGCCTAATAGAACGGGTGTGTCAAGACCTTCCGGATCAGCCAGTCTATGTTATGAGTGATATAGACTCATTTTACGAAAAACTCGGATACCGAAGAGAAGGTTCAATATTCGAGGTTAAATCATGCTGATCTAGTAACTGGGATTGATAATATGAGTTTGAAACCCAAAAAATAAGAGTAATTAAACGAGAGTAATTGATATGACTGTATTTGAAAAGATCAAACAAGAAATAATAGCAGACCTAAATTCGCAAACGCTTGCAAATATGACCTTATCTGACTTATAGTTAAGCTCTTATACCCTTGGAACTCCGGATGCAGAACGAGATCAGTTGATCCTGGAACTAAAACCCTTTACAGAAAGCAGAAGAAATAGGTGTGGATCCCACCCATTTCACTAGCCTGGGAGGCATTTGGAAGAAAAAACGGCACAAAAAATTATACTGAGTTTGCGGAAAGATTGAGGAGATATAGAGAAAAAAATAACATAGATATTTCATATCCCTATGTAGCGTGTATTATTTTGACGGAACCTTTCTTCTTTGAGCAAAAAGATTGGATAGCGCCGCCGGATAATGGTACTGTCAATAATCTTTCGCAAATTTGTTTTTCTGCTTGGTAATTTTTCTTGTATATCTTTATCTCTTAGTAGACTGGCCATGGGGCCCCATGGCCAGTCTAC
>DUML01000107.1 GCA_012839895.1 Peptococcaceae bacterium
ACGGCTTCGCCTTCGATAAACGTGCTTCGCACGCCCTTGATTCCCGCCAAAGTCTTTCATAATATCAAACTGTCACTTACCATTAAGAGTTCTGTATGGTTTTTGCAAACAACTATTGACAATAACTGCTTCCCTTCTCTAGTTTTAAAGTTTTGATAAAATCTAATAAATATTTAAAAATGTGAAATTTTTCATGAAGATCCCACTATTATGACTTATAAAAAAATGTTATATTGTTATATTAGAGTATTTAGGGTGTCCAGATGTGAACAGGAGGAGGTAAAGCAAAGTGCAAAGCCAGGCACTGGTAATTAACCCAAAGGATAATGTGGCTACTGCCTTAGTTAGCCTTTCAGCAGGACAAACCATCAAATATTTCTTAGGTAAAGAAATTAAAGAATTAACTCTACTTGACAATATTCCTCGCGGGCATAAAATTGCCCTTCAAGATATTTCCGAGGGTCAAGAAATTATTAAATACGGTGAAAGTATTGGTAGTTCCGTTATTGTTATAAAAAAAGGTCAGCACGTTCATGTCCACAATATGCAAAGTCAGCGTGGTCGAGGTGATTGGCAAAATATCTAACGGTATATATAAACGGTTTGAGGAGGAGTTCGTATGAAATTTTATGGATATCCGCGCCAGAATGGTAAAGTTGGGATTAGAAATTATTTGGCTATAATCCCTACTTCAGTTTGCGCTACTACCGTCGCTTTCAATATTGCCTCCCAGGTTCCCCAAGCAGTAGCTCTGCCCAACCAACATGGTTGTTGTCAATTGGGAGCTGACCTAGAACAGACTGTAAATACCTTAATAGGTTTAGGTAAAAACCCAAATGTGGGAGCTGTTTTAGTTGTAGGTTTAGGTTGCGAAGGAGTCTCGGCCACTCAGGTTGTCGAAGAAATTGCCACAAGCGGTAAAAGTACAGAATCAATTATTATTCAAGAATGTGGGGGAACACTCCAAGCTTCAGCTCGCGGTATTCAAATAGCCAGTAAAATGGCTAGGGAACTTTCTCTACTCCCTAAGCGAGAATTTCCTGTCAGCAATCTTTGCCTAGCCTTAGAATGCGGCGGCTCGGATTTTACCTCCGGCCTGGCTTCTAACCCAGCGGTTGGAGTAGCTTCAGATTTGTTACTCGAAGCAGGCGGCACATCAATACTTTCGGAAACAACTGAATTCATCGGTGCCGAACACATTTTAGCCAAACGGGGCAAATCCCCCGCCATAAGCCAAAAAATTATCAATATTGTCCGAACTTGCGAAGAACGTGCCAAACAAATGCATGTTGACATCCGCGGGAGCCAACCTACTCCCGGTAACATTGAGGGAGGAATCAGTTCCATTGAAGAAAAATCCTTGGGTTGTATTTATAAAGCAGGCAATTCACCTATAGAAGGAGTTTTGCAGTATGGCGAAATACCCCCAGGTAAAGGGCTTTATATTATGGACACACCTGGGCAGGATATTGAATCAATCACCGGTATGCTAGCTGGCGGAGCAACTATTGTCGTCTTTACCACCGGAAGAGGAACTCCCACCGGTTCCCCTATTGCTCCCGTAATTAAAGTTACGGCAAACCGGGAAACCTATATTAAGATGGCAGATAATATCGATATTGATGCCTCCGGCATTATTTCCGGGGAAAAAACAATTGAACAAGTCGGTAAAGAGATCTTTGCGGAAATAATTGAAGTTGCTAATGGTAAGTTAACCAAAGCTGAAAGCCTTGGGCATAAAGAATTTGGCATTTATAGGATTGGTTTTACATTTTAACTATCGTAAATGTCTTTTAAGCCTTATTGGAAAGTTTGCCCAATTAATAAGCAATATCCTGCTTAACAAAAAAGCAGGATATTGCTTATTATAGGTTATTCCAGCCTTATTGCCTCATTGGGTTTTAGCTTTGCGAATAAACTCAATAACTTTTTCATCGTCTTCTTCGCCAATTACATTATTCAGCAGAAAATTAAGTCCTTTTGTAACCGGGTCTAATCCGTGATTTGCCTCCGCTTGGTTAAGCTTCACAAGATCCAAATGTTCGCCATCCTCATGTCTGGCATTTCCTTCCGGCTTATTTCCTTCCCGTGTATTTACAATTTCATTATAAAAGTAGTGCAACGGTTTAAGAGTTAATTCAGATTCCGGCTCATTGTAACCAAGTTCTTCTATAGCCAAGTCATTAAGCAGCCCTTGTTCGCCGCTTTTTTCACTCTTATAAAAACTATCTTGTTTACTCCAGGGGCTATTAGGTCTTAAATCGCTACCTTTTCCTAAAGCTTTTTTTAGGGCAGATTTGACAAAAGCAGCCCTTTCATCAGGAGAAAGCTGCGTTAAAGCTCTCCATAACTCAAAATCTTCACTTTCTGAAATATACAAGATAAGATAACCGGATGTTTTCATTATTCAACATTTACTTTCCTTGTAATATTATTGACCAGATTTGCCGCCATAATACGGAAACCTGTAGCATTCCCAAACTGAGGGTCATCAATTAAGACCTTGTTTTCTAAATTTAAGTATTCATAAACCATTTCTCCAACTTTTCCGGCTATTAAAAAAGTATGAATACGCCCCGCCATGGGTTTTAAAACCTTCATAACTTCCCTGGAAATATCCGCTGCTAATTGGCTAAGCATTCTTTGCATCACCGGATTTAGGTCTATAGCTCCATTATTCCAAGGATAAAAACCTTTATTGACTCTGAAAATCTTATCTAATTCTTTATCATCGGTTTCAATTGGATGAGCATGATTAATAGTCATTTCTTTTAACTTTTCAGCTACACCAGCATAGACCCATTGCAAACCTTTCTCCAAGCTGAAGGAATTCGGCGGATCAAGCATTATACCGTCATAAAAAGTTGCCACATCCGTAGTTCTGAAACCAGGATCAATTACTACTACATAACCGCTAAATAATTTCGTGTTAATTGGCGTTCCAGCTTCGTTTAATGTTTCTTTAATAAAAACACCATAGCTTTGAGGCAAAACTCTGGAACGTAATATGTTCATACTCCTTGTTTGGCCTTTAAAAGGTCCCGACAAAAATGTTACCGAAAAGGAACCTTTTAATTCTGCTTCATATTTGTCTTTAAGAGTAGCATAAAACTTTACCGGTACACCGGTCCCTAAGTAGATATTTGTTTTAGGATAAGGTTGAGCAAGAGCTAAGCCGACAATCAAAAGGGACATAGCTTCCTCATCAGTTGATTTATCTTCATCCCAACAATAATGAGCTTCTTTCGGATTAAGGCTTTCTGCTAAACTGCCCATGAAATAATGCCTTTCAACTCCGGTAGAATTATTTTTAACAATTACATCTAAGGAAGCAATTTGTTTATCCAAATCACTCCCCTTTTCAGGTCCTTTATTGCCTAAAGTGGAAAAAATTCGTTCATTACCGTTACAAATAACGGCTGGAAACAAAATTTTTGTATCGCCGATATCAAGCTTTATGGCTCCAAATCCGGGATCCGCACCAGCTACCAGAATATCGTTCTCGAACACGAACTTTCCTCCTTATTCAACATTTAAATAAAATTTTTCACGAATCTTTCATTAAATTCATTGTATACTAAAATAAGGTTCTTGAAAAGATTGTTAACACTTCAAATTTCTAAATATAAATTGAATAATCTTGAAAGTTAAGGAAAAACTAAATATATCATTGCCCTTTAGAAAGGAGAAAATTTAATGCTTATAGCAATTATCAGGACTACAATTCTTTATTTAATTATAGTCCTGGTTCTAAGATTAATGGGGAAAAGGCAAGTTGGTCAGCTCCAGCCTTTTGAACTTGTCATAATTTTAATGATTTCCGAACTGGCCGCCATACCCAGTCAAGATATTGGAATTCCTCTATTAGCAGGTTTACTTCCCGTTCTTGTCTTGCTTATGCTGGGTGTTGCTATTTCTCAAATATCTTTAAAAAGCGAAAAAGCCCGTGCTATTATTTGTGGCACTCCAACAATAGTAATCAATAAAGGGCAAATTTTAGAAGACGAACTACGGAAACTGCGCTATAACTTGAGCGATCTCTTAGAACAATTAAGAGTTAAGAACATTCCGGATTTAGCCGATGTTGAATATGCTATCTTGGAAACAAACGGTCAACTTAGTGTTATACCAAAATCCTTTCGAAGGCCGGCTACCCCTGAAGATTTACAATTGCAGGTGCAGCCTGAAACTATTCCTTATACTCTAATCATGGACGGGGTTCTCCAACATCAAAACTTTGCTAAAGCTAATGTAACTGAAGAATGGCTCAGAAATGAATTGCAAAAAGTCAATATTACTGACTATAAAAAAGTATTAATAGCTTGTATAGATTCCCATGGCAAGTTTTATTACCAGGAAAAACAACAAAAGTAATAAAATTTAAGGCAAAGGCGGAGAGTTATGCGTTCAACTATTGCAATTCTAGTAGGGTTTGCCATCCTGGTTGGCAGTTCCATATTTATTAACTATAAAATAGATGACACTTCTGAGGATATTCGTGCTCAACTTATTCAAGCTGAATTTGATCTTCGGGCTAATAATTGGGATACAGCCCTAGAGAAAATTAATCAAACTTATGAACAATGGTCTAAAGCTAAGAATTGGTGGGCAATGTTGCTTAATCATAGTACGATTAACAGTATCGATATCAGCTATCTAAGACTCCAACAATTCGTAGGAAATCAAGACCTAACCTTATCTCTTGCAGAACTAAAAGTTTTACTCCTCTTACTGGAAGATGTCCCGAAATCCGAAACAGTTCGCTTAAAGAATATTCTTTAATTTCCTTCCCAGTCGCCAAATTTGAGGTGACGGCAGTTGACTTGGTATCAATCAACCCAAAGATATTGGGAAATAATAACTAAAAACGAATTAATGGCTCTTGGCGGACAGGTCACTTATTATATGATCCTGTCTTTTTTTCCATTATTAATTTTTTTATTAACTCTAATGAGTTATGTTAATCTGAGTAGTGAACATCTCTTTGCAGATTTGAAATATTTATTACCTGAAGAGACTTATCTCTTGGTAGAAGGCATAATATATGAGGTCTTTGCCAAACGAAGCCCAACCTTGCTTTCTTTCGGCATGCTCGGCGCTGTTTGGGCTTCTTTGAACGGAATTAATGCCTTAATGAGAGGGATAGTTAAGGCTTATGGCCTCACGGAAGAGCGTCCTTTTTGGAAAGTAAAACTAACCGTTTTTGCCTTTCTTTTTGTAGTTACCATAACTTTTATCCTTTCAATTATTATTCTCTTTTGGAGTGAATCTCTCAGTAATCACCTATTTCAAATTTTTGGCATATACAGTTTATTTCCCTATCTCTGGCCAAAATTTCGTCTCCTGATTCAATTCGTTTTATTAATTTTAACTTTTATCATCTTAAATCAAATGGCAACCGCCGCCAGGTTAACAATAAGAACTGTTTTACCTGGCTCACTCTTGGCTGCCGGAGGCTGGATAGTACTATCTCTTGCCTTTTCCTATTATGTAAAACACTTTAATAATTTTTCAGTGACTTACGGAAGCATTGGCGGAGTAATTATTCTCTTACTATGGCTTTATTGGAGTACGGAAGTCTTACTGCTCAGCTGTGCTCTAAACACTTTACTGTTCGAATTAAAGCAAAAATCCACATTAGGAGACAAGTCTCATTAAATAAAATAAGTCTGCTGTTAAAACCTTTAAGTTTAGCAGCAGACTTTTTTCTAATTTAACTCCCATTTCTGTGCTTTGCCATAGAAGCTTTTTAACAAGAGAAAAAACATTATTCTGATTGTTTATTTTTCAGTTTGGAAAAATCTAAAGTTGCAAAATAATCGTCAATTGTTTCAGCCCTCCTGATCTGCATAACTCTGCCATCGGGTTTGAGTAATAGTTCTTTAGATCTTAATTTGCCATTGTAGTTAAATCCCATAGCATGGCCGTGAGCGCCCGTATCATGAATTACGATTAAATCCCCAATATCAATTCTTGGCAACATGCGGTCAACGGCAAATTTATCATTGTTCTCACAGAGACTGCCTGTAACATCATATTTATGATCTAAAGGCCAATTTTCTTTGCCTACAACAGTAATATGATGATAAGCTCCATACATTCCAGGTCGCATTAAATCAGCCATTGAAGCATCGAGCCCTATATAGTTCTTATATATTTCCTTGCGATGCAAGACTCTTGCCACTAAATACCCATAAGGTCCGGTTATCACGCGGCCGCATTCCATAACAATGCGTATTGGATCCAAACCGTTGGGCACAATAATTCGGTTATAAGCCTTTTGAACTTGAGCGCCAAGATACTCTAAATTGACAGGTTCTTGCTCGGGATGATAGGGTATTCCAATTCCCCCGCCCAAATTTATTATCTCGATATTAATGTTTAGCCGCTGTTTAAGCTCAACAGCCAATTCAAACATCATAGTGGCAGTTTCGACAAAATAGTCTGGGTCAAGTTCATTAGAAATTATCATTGTATGCAAACCAAATCTTTTGGCTCCCATACTTCTGACTTTGGGATAACATTCAAAAAGCTGTTCTCTCGTAACACCGTATTTAGCTTCTTCCGGATTGCCAATAATTGAATTCCCACCTTGGCGTAAAGGACCCGGATTGTAGCGAAAAGAAATCATCTCCGGTATTCCAGCTTCCTTAGCCAAAAAATCAATATGGGTAATATCATCAAGATTAATAATTGCTCCTAACTCACGTGCCTTGCGATATTCCTCTCCTGGAGTATCATTGGAAGTAAAAACTATCTCTTCACCACGAAGGCCTACCTTTTCAGCTAAAATAAGTTCCGGAAGTGAACTGCAGTCAGCGCCTGTTCCCTCTTCCGCTAAAATTTCTAAAATATAAGGATTGGGAGTGGCTTTCACCGCAAAATATTCTTTGAATCCTGGAACCCAGGAAAAAGCCTTTTGTAAACGGCGAACATTTTCCCGTATAGCTTTTTCGTCATAAATGTGAAAAGGCGTTCCATGTGCTTGCACAATTTCTTCCAATTGTTGCTTGGAAAATGGTAATGATTTTTGAGCCATCCTATGTTCCCCCTAACATTATTAACAAAATTCTTGAAGTTAAGTCTACCAGGGTTGGCAATCTATTTCCAAAGGACAATAAATTTAGTGACAATAAAAAAGTTTACGAGTGCCTACCCGTAAACCGCGAAAAATTATAAAATGGTATATTAAACCTTATACCTAATAATCTTCAAGGTTCCCGGATAGCGCTCCATTTCATTTTTCTGAAATGACAGTCTTATACTCTTATCAGTATAAGCCCAGCTGCTGCTTCCGGCCGAAGCCGCAACTTCGGCAGTTATTCCTTTCAGTATTCTTCATCGTTGGCCAGCTCGGAATACCTACTTTTAATAACTGCGCCTCTATCCTTTGGACTCTATAAAATTAATGGTTATGATAACATAAAGTCAGATATTTGACAACTGTTTTACCAGGGCTTTTTACCAAGGCTCAACTTTCCAAATCGGGAAGATCCGCCAAGGAATTAAGCCCAAAATGAACCAGAAAAGCCTCGGTAGTACCATAAAGAATCGGCCGCCCCGGCCCATCTTTTCGGCCAACTTCTCGGACTAAACCCTTTTCTACCAGGGTAGCTAAGGCTCGATCGGATTGTACACCCCGGATAAAATCTATTTCCCCACGAGTAATAGGCTGTTTATAGGCGACTATTGACAATACTTCCAAAGCTGCATTGGATAAGGCTGAAGCAGGTTGTTTATAGAGAGTTTCAATATAACGTGCCATTTCCGGCTTGGTAGCCAAGCGATAAGAATTCTCAACTTCAACGAGAATTAAACCGCTGTCTGTCGCTGCATACCGTTCCTGAAGTATCTGAAGAAGCTCCAAGATATCTTCAGAAGAAAGTTCTAATATTTCAGCCATTTTGGAAATGCTGAGCGGTTCTTTGGCCACAAACAGTAAAGCTTCCAAAGCTGCAATATCTGTATCTCTAAAAAGCATCACACCGTCTCCTCATTTCTAAAATCCCAAGCTTTGGCGGTAGGAACAATAAAAATTTCCTTGTCGGAGCTGCTTTGCTCCGCTTTAAGCTTCCCGTCTTTTAGCAATTCCAATAAAGCCAGAAAAGCTACTACGATTTCCACCCTAGAACGGTAGCGTAGCAGTTGGGTAAATTTCATTCCCTTGGGGTTCAAAATCATTCTCCGCATAATATCTGTAATCATAAGCTCAATTGGAATATCTTCCGCCTCGACATAAAGAGATAGATCCTCTCCTTTCTCAACTCTTTGCAAAACGGCTTTAAAAGCTTGGAGGAGATCAGCAAGGCTTATTCCGGTTAAAGGGTTGGGCGGCTTAATCTTAGCCATTATTTCCTCTAAGTTAATTTCCCGGAAATATTTACTTCCGGAAGATTCTTCTTTGGAACTTAAATAGGCAGCTACCTCCTTAAATGCCCGGTAAGTTACAAGCCTTTCAACTAAGTTTTGTTTCATATCTTCTTCCAATTGAAGTTCTTCATCCGTTTTTTGAGGCTTTGGAAGTAACTGCCTGGACTTAAGATATAATAATTGAGCCGCCAGAACTAAAAATTCCGAAGTTATCTCCATGTCCAAGGCTTCCATTTTCTTCACGGTAGAAATAAATTGGTCAGCAATTACTGCTATAGGAATATCATATATATCTACTTTGTTTTGTTGAATCAAATGCAAAAGCAAATCTAAAGGGCCTTGAAAAATGGGAAGCTCAATATAGGGAACATTTCTTTTGCCATCCATTAAATGCCCATCGCTTTACGTACTTCATTCATTGTTTGAGCCGCTATATTCCTGGCCTGTTCAGCACCTTGGAGCAAAACTTGTTTTACTTTGTCCCCTTCTTCCCATTCTTTTCTTTTTTCCCGGTAAGGAGATAGAACTTTATTAATATTTTCCGCCAAATATTTTTTACAAGCTACACAGCCAATTTTCCCTTCTCTACATTCAATTTCAATTCGCTCAAGATCCGGTGAATAAATTTTATGAAATTTAAATGCAACACAAACTCCCGGATGTCCGGGGTCATCTTTGCGAATTCTTTGGGGATCGGTAATCATTTGTCGTACTTTATTATTTATTTCTTCCGGTGAAGCAGAAATAGCAATAGCATTATTATAACTCTTACTCATTTTCCGTCCGTCAACTCCGGGAAGAAGCGGCACTTTACCGATTATGGCCTGAGGTTCAGGGAATACATGGCCATAAAGATGATTAAACCTTCTCGCTATCTCCCGGCAAAGTTCAATATGTGGAATTTGGTCTTCTCCAACCGGAACAGCCTGGGCTTTATAGACTAAAATATCGGCAGCCTGCAATAAGGGATAACCAAGGAAGCCATAAGTATGCAGATCTTTGCCTTCTTGGCCTAACTGTTGAATTTGATCTTTATAGGTCGGAACCCTTTCCAACCAAGATATAGGTGTAAACATTGAAAAGAGAAGATGTAATTCAGCATGTTCTTTCATTTGAGACTGAACAAAAATGGCACTCTTCTCGGGATCAAGGCCAACACTAAGCCAGTCCAGAGCCATATCTCTAATTAATTGCTGATAATCGGTTTTATCTTCATAACCTGTAGTTAAGGCATGCCAGTCAACAATAGAATAATAACATTCGTATTCGTCTTGAAGAGCCACCCAATTCTGAAGCACGCTTAAATGACCTATATGGAGCGCCCCTGTTGGCCGCATACCACTAAAAATCCTTTTTTTCATACTATTACTCCCTTCTTTTTATGACAAATATTGTTTAAGACAATTAGCTTGTACTCTATGATTTTAACATAGTCTGGGCTAAATCCTGTAAATAATCCTCTTCTTCTTCCGGTGTTTTCAGAATCCCTTCCAGCCAGAGATTACGTACTTCTCTCAAGATATTGCCTATTTGGGGACCTTCTTTAAAACCTAACTCTAAAAGCCTTTTTCCGGTAATTTTCATTTTCATCCTTGTTAAAGCTATTATATACTGTTTTAAAGCAGGCGCAAATTCTGCATGACAGCTTAACACTTCAATTAGGACTGGGGAAACACTGAAAAGAACCTCATCAATCTGTGTTAAATCAGTGCATTTGGCACGTAATTCTTCCCTTAAATGCAAATACTCTTCAGTAAGCTTATGGAGCTGCTTGGGAAGAGTCAGTTTATTGAGTATTCTAGAAATCTCTTTATTTTCGATATTTATCAAACTTGTTAGCCAACGTTTCTCAAGAGGCCAAACCCGGACTTCTTCGGCCGGTGCTTGATAATACCACGGAAAATCAGACAAAAACCAATTGCTTAGCACCCCATACTCTTGAAGCATTGCACCCATTTTTTGATAATTGGGTTCATTATAAATTAATAAAAGCTCTTCTGTAAATCTTTCTTGGCTGACTTTAGCAAAAACCTTTGCTGACAATGCTGTCAAAATCGCTTCTTTGGTAATTTTAGCAAGCTTAAAGTTATAACGCCCAGCAAATCGTATAGCCCTTAAAATCCGGGTTGGATCCTCGATAAAACTAAGGTTATGCAAAAAGCGGATCTCGCCCTGCTGTAGATCCCGGATACCGCCATAATAGTCAATTACCTCTCCGTAATGGCTGCCATTAAGATCAAGAGCCATGGCATTAATGGTAAAATCCCTCCGGAATAAATCATCTTTTAAATTTGACTCTTCTACGGTTGGCAAAGCTCCGGGGTAATCATAATCTTCCCTTCTTGACCCTGCGATGTCCAGATGAGTTCCATCCTGAAGCAAAATCCGCGCAGTGCCAAATTGTTTATGCTGAGTTACTTTTGCAGAGTCCAGTTTTGAAGCTAATTTACGGGCAAAAATAAAATAATTGCCTTCAACCACTATGTCCAAATCTGTGGTAGGAAACCTTAAAAGCAAATCCCTCACAAAACCCCCGACCAAATAAGCATGGTAATTTAAACTTGCGGCAACTTCTCGGATTATTTCTAAAAGAGCTTGTGTTTTAGCTGGAAGTTGACTTAATAAATCCAGAATGTCTTCTTTTATTGCTTTACTTCTGTTTCTAACTAACTCATTTGTGGTGGGAATGGCACTGCCATATACTAAGCGTAAAACATCTGATCTGGAAACAATACCAACCAGACAGCCATTTTCCACAACGGGTAGTCTCCCAATATCGTGCAAGACCATTAATTCTTGAATTTCTTCCCAGCTTTGTTCTGGGTGTGCGGTGATAACTTCTTTTGTCATAAATCCTTTAACAGGAGCGTGCTCTAAGCCATGTTTAACAGCTTTCTCTACATCCCGACGGGAAATAATCCCTACTAAAGAGTTATTCTCTACAACCGGTAAACCCGTATGTCCATATTTTAATAGTAACTGGTTAGCCTCACCCATAGTAGTTTCCGGTGTGACTGTTTTAACCGGAAAACTCATTATATCCTTAACTAGGTGAGGTTTTTGCACTGTCTTTAGTATTTCAGTTTTTAAACGGGAAATAACAGAGGGGATATCACCATCTTTAATCACGGCTGAAGCAGCTTTCTCATGGCCCCATCCACCGAAAACCTGTACAATTTTATTTACCGGAAAACTCTTCCCTCTGGCACGCCCCACCAAGTATATTCTCTTTTCCATTTTTACTACTAAGAACCAAATATCGGCGCTTTCTATTTCCCCAATGCGATGGGCCAATAATGCCAGGCCCCCAAAGTATTCTTGGCATTCAGCATAGGAAATATAAACCGGTATGCGTTCAAATTCTTCAATATATCCATTATCTAAGAGCTGTTGAAAAAGGTCTACTTGTTCGGCAGTAAAAGGTTTGCGCAAGTATTCAGCAATAACTCCCAACTGGGCACCTTGTTCCAAAAGGTAAGCTACTGCCCGCATATCACGGGCAGTTGTATTTTCAAAAAGTAAACTACCAGTATCATCATAAATTCCTAAAGCCAGGAGTGTAGCCTCAAAGTTGCTCAAGCGAAGCCCGCGTTTCATAATTTTCTCCACGAGAAGAGTAGTACAAGCCCCGACCGTTTCAATAAGAACATTATCGCCATTTGGGCTGTCAACAGGATGATGGTCTATTATTTCCAATTCAGCTTTATTCAATTGTTTTAACAAATCCGGATTTGCTATGGAACGGCTTAATTCAGAAGTATCAACCAGGATAATTTTTTTAACCTTAGACACGTCAATATCTTTTAAGCGATATGAAGGGATATGCTCCTTGGCGAGGGCAATAAAATCTTGGACATAAGAACCTAAGCTTCCCTCAATTATTATTTTTGCCTCAGGATATATTTTTTGGACGGCAACCATTGAAGCTAAAGCATCAAAATCCAAATACAGATGTGAAAGAATTATTATCATATTGTATAATCCCCATATTATTTTTAAATAGATTTACTACTTTTTAATAATAGCTAATTGCCGCCAAAAAGTACAGAGCTGCACTCTTTTCCGAACAAATAAGCTTCCGGAAAAACCTTTAAATATTTGGGGTAAAATGCAACGGTTTAAGAAGAAATCCCGTTAAGGAAACGGGATCTTGCTTACATCTTTTTATTAATCTCTGACATTGCAAGGTCTATAGCCGCTTGTGTCAATCCTTCCTTTTTTAAACGATGGTCAATCGCTTCTATCCAGAAGCCGCATTTTGCCGCCATTTTTCTGAAATGCTTTCCGTGATCTTTATTGCGACGTGAGCGGGTTTCAGCATTTGCTTGCACAACACTGCAGATGAAACGGGCCTGCAAGCAAGCTGTTTTGTCCATATTGTTATATTCAGAATTGAGGTGTTTCATAAGACTTGTATAATACTCTTTAAACTCTTCAAAAGAGATTTCTGTTTCCATTTGAAGGTATTCTTTTAATTTTGCCATAAGGGCTTCCATATTGTCCTCCTAGATTGTAAGAATGATTAATAATTCTAGTCTATTATATTTGCAAATAATAAATTAGCTACTTAGGAAGCTAGAAATCTATTTTCATAAACAATAAAAAGTCTACAAGGGCAGCTTGGCAGCTGCCCCTTTGTAGTAGGAAAAAAGATAGAAAATTGAAAATCTAGATAGATTAAATAGTAATCATAGTTTTATTTCCTTATTTTTACAGGAAGAAAATTATTGTATTAAGGATAAAGAGCGGAATTAAGAAGGCGATGGACCAACCCATGTAACCAAAGAAACTGGGCATTTTAATTTTGTTTTCTTCAGCAATGGAACGAACCATAAAGTTAGGGGCGTTTCCAATATAAGTATTAGCACCCATAAACACCGCTCCGCAAGATACTGCCATAAGCATGGACGGAGCTATCGTCCCGACTGTGGTAACTACCCCCTCGGCCGCACCCAAGCTGGCCGCCGTAGTCATAAAGACTAGGTAAGTCGGTGCATTATCAAGGAAACTGGAAAGGGCGCCTGTTGCCCAGAAAAACTGAGCAGGATGGGTTAAGCCTAATTCGGAACCGCGGGCATTTAAAATAGCCAAAGCGGGAATCATGGTAACAAAGATACCGGCAAAGAGAATGGCGACTTCTTTAATGGGACCCCAGGTAAATTTGTTGTCTTCCCGGATAGATTTAGAGGTTGTTTTCAGAGAAAGGAAAGCAGCCAACAAAATAATGGAAACCTGCATTAAGTTAGTATATGGAAAAACAATATGTTTATAAAGGGTAATTCCATAAAGTTCGCCAGTGGCCGGGTCCGCAAAAGCAGCGGTTTTAGATAAGATCCCGCTTAAAATAACAGATCCAACAATCATAACCAAAAAGATCAGGTTATGCAAGCCGTCAATTCTTAAAGGTTCTTTCTTGGTACTATCTTCTTTGACGTTGCCGGCAATTAGGCTCATTTCTTTACGGTAGTAGTAACGATCCATAAGGTGGAAAATAAGGAGAAGGATAATGGCATTAAAAGCCATGGGCACAATTAATCTCATGGTCCAGAAGAAAGGCACTCCTCTTAGAAAACCTAAGAATAACGGAGGGTCACCGATAGGTGTCAAAGAACCGCCAATATTACATACCAAGAAAATAAAGAAAACAACCATAAAACTTCTCTTTTGCCGCCACTCGTTTGCCCGGAGGAAAGGACGAATTAGGAGCATTGCCGCCCCGGTAGTTCCCACCCAGCTTGCTAAGATTGTTCCAATTCCCAGCATGGCTAAATTTGTTTTGGGAGTCCCTCTTAAAGAACCGCGCAAAATAATCCCGCCGGAAACCGTAAACAAGCCAAAAAGAAGCACAATAAAAGGAACATAATCAAGTACAGCAACATGCAGAAATTGTTCTAGTCCAATACTACCGCCGTAGGCAATGAGAAAGGGAATAAAGAAAACCAAGGCCCAAAAAGCGCTTACCTTGGCCATATTATGCTCCCACCAATGAGGTTTTACCAATGGGAAAATAGCAATGGACAAAAGCATGCCCACAAAGGGTATAATACTCCATAGTGGTAAAGAATGGCCTAATTCTTGTCCCTCTCCGCCTGAAGCCAAAGCTATACCGCTAAAAGCAAACAAGAAAGTAAGCAGTAAAATAGAAACAACCAAAGTTTTTTTTAGTTTCAACGTCAACATCCTTTCACAATTCATTCCGTTTAATAATAAAATAAGGCCGGTACCATGCTGATTTTACTTGGACTAAAAAACTAAAATGATTTCGTATACAGTAACCTCCTTTTTATATGATTTTTATAAATTAATTCAATAACGTTGCATAAAACTTTTTACAATAATTTAAACTCAAAAGACTTATCCTCTAAAAGTAAAATATGGGATTTATAGTAAATATAATTTCCTGTCACATTTTAAAAGGGGGCATCGACTTAA
>DUML01000108.1 GCA_012839895.1 Peptococcaceae bacterium
AAGCATATTAAGCCAATTAATTCTTTGGAAGAACTGTATAAAGAATGTGATTATATCACTGTCCATGTCCCCTTAACCCCTTCTACAAAAGAAATGTTTAATCGCGAAGCATTTGAGCAAATGAAGCCAGGGGTAAGAATACTAAATTTCTCCAGAGACGGCTTAGTTAACGAAGACGACATGATCGCAGCTTTGCAAACCGGGAAAGTGCAAAAATATGTCACAGATTTTCCTACTCCCAAAATTGTTAAACAAGAAGGTGTTATTGCTATTCCCCATTTAGGGGCTTCTACTATTGAGTCGGAAGACAATTGTGCAGTAATGGCTGTTAATCAGCTAATTGATTATCTGGAAAATGGCAATATCACTAATTCTGTTAATTATCCCGATTGTGAAAACGGTATTTGTGACGATCCTGCCCGGATAGCAATTAACCATCTCAATATTCCTAATATGTTAGGCCAATTCACTGCAGCCTTAGCTCAAGAGGGTTATAATATTTCGGACATGATTAATAAAAGCAGAGGACAATGGGCTTATACAATTATTGATATGGAATGTCCCTCTACAAAGACAATAGCCCAAAAGATTGCGATAGTAGAAGGTGTTAAAAGGGTTCGAATAATCAAATGAGGTTTGTTTGTAAGGGCATTCTTATTAAACCGTAGGAGGATAGTAGTCTTGGCACTTATTAAACCTTTTAAAGCTTTAAGGCCAAAGCCTGAAGTTGCCGCTAGAGTTGCAGCGCTTCCTTATGATGTTTATAACTGGGAAGAGGCTTTGGCAGAAATAAGAAAGGAGCCTTTATCTTTTTTAAAAATTGATAGAGCTGAAACCCTATTCAGCCAGGACATTAATCCTTATGATATAAGGGTCTATAAAAAAGCTAAAGAAATACTGGAAGAAATGAAAAGTGAAGGCTTGATGATTGAAGAAAATGAGAGTTGTTATTATATTTATCAATTGGTTATGGACGGCAATGCCCAAACCGGTATTGCTGGTTGCGCCTCCATCGATGATTATCTGAATGATGTTATTAAAAAGCATGAGAAGACTCGTGAGGAGAAAGAACTAGATAGATTTAAGCATGTAGATATTTGCAATGCTCAAACCGGTCCGATCTTTATGGCTTATCGGGCTAATCCTAGCATTAATGCAGTTGTTGAGAGCGTTAAACAAAAGAAAGCTTTATATGATTTTATGGCCGCTGACGGTGTTCGCCATACAGTCTGGCGAATTGAGGAGCAAAAAAATCTTGATTTTTTATATAGGGAATTTCAAAAAATCCAAAATATTTATATTGCCGATGGACACCATCGCGCTGCTTCAGCGGTCAAAGTTGGCCTTCAAAGGAGAAAAGAAAACCAAGATTTCACCGGAGAAGAGGAGTATAATTATTTCCTTGCTGTACTTTTCCCCCATGACCAGCTTCGGATCCTGGATTACAATCGAGTGGTAAAAGATCTCAACGGATATAGTAGCAAGGAATTTTTAAAGGAAGTCGCAAAATATTTCCTTGTGGAAGAAATAGGTTTAGAACCATATCAGCCAAAGAATAAAGCTACTTTTGGCATGTATTTGGAAGGCGTATGGTATAAATTGACAGCCAAAGATGAAATCCTTTGTGACGACCCGGTTGAAGGTCTGGATGTTTCTTTACTGCAAAATTACCTGCTTAAGCCAATATTAAATATAAAAGATCCGCGAACAGACCAAAGAATTGATTTCGTTGGCGGCATTAGAGGATTAAAGGAATTGGAAAGAAGAGTTAATACCGACATGAAAGTTGCTTTTGCCTTATATCCAACTACTATTAATGAATTATTTGCGGTAGCTGATGCAGGGTTACTTATGCCGCCAAAATCTACTTGGTTTGAGCCCAAGTTAAGAAGTGGGCTATTTATACACGAATTATAGTCTCGATATAACGGAATCAGATTTTTTATGTAGGCCGGCTAAAGGTACTGAATAGTCTAGCCGGCTTCGTTGTAGATCTCACTAAAAAAAACACCCGATATAAAGCATCGGGCAATTAGAGGGGTTAGATAATATTGAGGAGGAGTAGATGAGATTGTACCGGTGTCTATACACCGGTCCCATAAAACTTACAACTCCACATAGGCATTTTATCGTATTTAATAATAATTGACCAGATTAATGATTAAAGTCTGAATATTTTAATATTTAAGTCAAATTTAATTTTTTTTATTATGAAGTTTTTTGGTGCCTGGGTTTCTTTGCGGGTTAAAGTTGTTTAAAAATTATTTTAAGTGTAAAATGAGTTGAGAAAGTATTAACTGGGTTAAACTCCAACCTAGTTAATCATTAAATATTTTTGGGAAGAAAGCGGTAGATTTTTTGGGTAGAGCTTATCTTATTCATATCAATGGCATAGTTCAAGGAGTCGGTTTTCGGCCCTTTATCTATAGGTTGGCACATCAACTTAATATTAAAGGCTGGATAAATAACACTAGTGATGGCGTTGAAATCCATGCTGAAGGGGACAAAACAGAAGAATTTTTGCAAAAAATTTTAGAAGAAAAGCCTCCACTTGCTTTTATTCTTTCTATGGAAAAAACTGAAATCCCAGAGGAAAACTATTCGGAATTTAGGATTCTAGCGAGCAGTAAAACGGAGAAAAAGGATACTCTAATATCTCCTGATGTTGCAACATGCCAGGATTGTTTAAGGGAACTTTTTTCTCCAAATGACCGCCGTTATCTTTATCCTTTTATTAACTGTACCAACTGCGGCCCTAGATATACTATTATTTATGACCGTCCTTATGACCGTCCTCTAACCACCATGAAAGCATTTGAGATGTGCCCGTGCTGCCGAGAAGAATATGAAGATCCAAAAAACAGAAGATTTCACGCTCAACCTATTGCTTGTGGCAGTTGTGGACCGGCACTGAAATTAATGGATGCTGAAGGCAGGGAAATAAAAGGGGCAGGAATAGGTTTAAGTTTCTTGGCAGAGGGCGCAATACTAGCGGTAAAAGGTTTAGGCGGTTTTCATTTGGTATGCGATGCTAGTAATGGGGAAACGGTGCGTCGACTGCGAAGGGTAAAAGAACGTGGAGCTAAACCGTTTGCCTTGATGGCTAAAAATATTGAAGTTGCAGCTGAGGAAGTAATAATTTCGGAACAGGAGAAAAAGGCCTTAACCAGTCCTGCGGCACCAATTGTTCTGTTGCCCAGGAAAAATCAACTTAATAGTAAAATTTCAGCCGAAGTTGCGCCCGGATTGCATACTTTAGGGATTATGCTTCCTTATACCCCAATACATCATCTCTTATTTACAGGGGAATTGGATTTTTTGGTTATGACTAGCGCAAACCTAAGTGGACAGCCCCTAATCTTTGAAAATGAAACTGCCTTGCAAAGCTTAAAGGGAATTGCTGATTATTATTTACTACATAACAGAGATATTTACCATCCTTGTGACGATTCTGTTGTGCAGTTTGTTGGCGGACATATGACTTTTATCCGCAGAGCGCGGGGTTATGTACCTTTGCCTATTGTTTTGAAGGAAGAAGAGTTTAAAGTACCAATAGCTGGGTTAGGCGGCGAGATGAAAAACGCTTTTTGTCTGGCCTTGGGAAAAATGGCTTTTATGAGTCAATATATTGGTGATATGCATGACTTAGAGAACTTTGAACGTTTTACACAGGAATACCGTTCTTACCAAAGAGTTGTTAACATTTTTCCGCAAAGAGTTGCCTATGACTTACACCCGGAATATGCAACCACCAAAACGGCTAAGTCGCTAGATTGTCCTCGCTATGCAGTTCAGCACCACCACGCTCATTTGGCCAGCGTTTGTGGGGAACATCAGTTAAGGAGGCCAATACTTGGCCTTATTTGTGATGGAACAGGTTACGGTCAAGACGGCAATATTTGGGGTTTTGAATTTTTATACGGAAATGCGAAAGGGTTCGAGCGGAAAGGACATTTAGAATATATGCCTTTACCGGGCGGCGATGCTGGCGCTAAGCATCCTTTGCGGATTGCTTATGCTTATCTGCAAAAGGTTCTTTCTGCGGAAGAATGGAAAAGTACCGAATTCCTTAAGCAAAAGCTCTCACCTGAGGAGAGAGCCATACTCGATGGCCAACTTAAGAGCGGTTTGCAGATTTTTGAGACATCCAGCGCCGGCCGCTTTCTTGACGCTGTCAGTGGTTTATTAGGTGTTTGCACTGAGGTTACTTATGAGGGACAAGCTGCGATTGAATTGGAGAGTGCAGCCACTGTTTGGCTGATTGAAAATAAAAGTAATGGGGTGGTTTCCAAGCTTGAGACTGTCTTATTACACAGACTTTCAATAATTCAAGAGCTTTTGGGAGCTTGCCGGACAAAGCATTACCGGCAAAATTATTTAGAGCTTATTGAACATTACAATGAAATGGCCCGGTCTTCCCAGGCGGAGTTATATCCTATTTGGTTGGAAAGGCGAGATGGGAAAGTCGTTTTAAAGGTTGATTTAATGTTAAAGAGAATAGTTAGGGATTACTTGAACGCAATATCCACAGGTGAAATTGCTTGTCGTTTTCACTATTCCTTGGCTATTTCCATGTTGGAGACAGCATTGATCATAGGCCTGGAGAATAAAGAAATGGCTATTGCCGGAGGGGTTTTTCAAAATAAGCTTTTGACTGAAACACTTTTGGCTTTGGCCGAAAAAATTGGAGTAAAAATATATTATCCTCTTCAATTACCGGCTGGAGATGGCGGTTTGGCCCTGGGGCAAGTTTTAGTTGCCAATAGCAATTTTTATGATTAAACTTTTGACTAAGGTTCAGTAAGGCTTTACATCTTTTTAGGGTTTTGCCGCCAGTAGATTGACATGATAAAATAAATTGATAGATAACCAAAAAACTTAAGAATTGCGATAGGGAGGAATAAATGTGGCCGGACATTCTAAATGGGCAAATATTAAACATAGAAAAGCAAAAAGTGATGCTATCAAAGGTAAGATGTTTACTAAACTTGCCAGAGAAATTATTGTCGCTGCCCGAGCAGGAGGGCCCGATCCTAACGGTAATTTCCGCCTGAAGATTGCTATTGAGAATGCCAGAGCTGCCAATATGCCAAATGAAAATATTCAAAGAGCTATTCAAAAGGGTGCCGGAGCTGGTGAAACAGAAAACTATGAAGAACTGCGCTACGAGGGTTATGGTCCCGGGGGAGTGGCTATCATGGTTGATATAATGACGGATAACAGAAATCGGACAGCATCCGAGATGAGGCACCTTTTTTCTAAAAATGGAGGTAATATGGGTGAATCTGGGAGTGTCAGCTGGATGTTTACGGAAAAAGGACAGCTATCTATTCCCAAAGAAGACCTGACTATTAATGAAGATGACTTGATGCTTTTAGCTTTGGAAGCAGGAGCGGAAGATATTGTTGAAGAAGATGAAACTTGGGAAATCTTTACCGAACCCGCCATGATGCAAGAAGTTAGGCAAGCCTTACTTGATAACGGTTTGCCGATTGAAAATGCCGCTCTTAACCTGATTCCCAATAATCAAGTTGAAATATCTGATCTAGAGCAAGCGAAAAAAATAATTAAGTTAATTGATTCTCTGGAAGGACATGATGATGTTCAAAAAGTTTATACTAATTTCGATTTGGCTGATTCTTTAGCTGAAGAAGACCTATAGGAAGTTTAAGATGTTAATTCTTGGAATCGATCCGGGAACTGCCCAAATGGGCTATGGTATAATTGAAAAAAAGGGACATGTATTAAGTGCTGTAGACTATTCTTGTTTGCGGACTTCGGCAGATTTACCTTTGGCTTTAAGGCTGAAGCAATTATTTGATTCGCTAGAGGAGCTTTTGCTAAAATATTCACCGCAGGCTGTGGCAGTGGAAGAACTATTTTTTAACAGGAATACAACAACTGCCATTTCAGTAGGACAGGCTCGTGGAATAGTCCTTTTAGCTGCGGCCAGGCACAATATTGAGGTTTATGAATATACGCCTTTACAGGTTAAACAAGCTGTGGTAGGTTATGGGAAAGCGGATAAGCACCAAATCCAGTATATGGTCAGAGCTTTACTTGCTTTAAAAGAAATACCAAAACCGGACGACGCTGCAGATGCTTTGGCTATTGCTATTTGTCATGCCCACAGCATTGGGTCATTGTATGGGGGGCATAGCAAATGATAGGAATGTTAAGAGGAACGGTTTGGAGCAAAGAGAAAAATGCTGAGAAAATAATCCTTGATGTGGGTGGCATTGGCTATGTGCTCCATGTTCCTGACGGACTATTTGCTGGACTTACCCAAGGGGAAGAAAGGGTTTTTTATACTCATCTTTTAGTTCGGGAAGATGATCTTATTCTGTTTGGTTTTGACAGTGCCGAGGAGAAGGACTTATTTATTCAGCTTTTAGGCGTATCTGGGATTGGGCCGAAAGCAGCTTTAGCTATTTTATCTACCTATTCCGTTCAACAAGTTATAACAGCAATTTTACAAGAAGATGTTTCCCAGTTGACGAAAGTGCCGGGGATCGGAGGAAAAACAGCTAAAAGACTCATATTGGAATTAAAAGAAAAAATTAAAGAAGTTGAAATTGGACCAACCGGCGCTGCAGCTGACTTTGCCGATGAAGCCTTCGATACCCTGCTGGCCTTAGGATTTTCAAGGAATGAAGCCCGGGAAACTCTTGCCAAAGTTCAGGCTAAGGGGATTAAAGTTACCGAAGATCAGGTCAAGGAAGCTCTGCGCCTTTTGGCCCTGCCAAAATAGGTAGATGGTTTTTAAGATTTGGATATATTAGGAGGAAGTGTCTTGGACAGAGTTATATCTTCCCAAGAGCAACCCGATGATTATGAAAATGAAGCCTTGAGGCCTTCCAGACTTCAGGACTACATAGGTCAGACTAGGGTGAAAGAGAACCTTCAGGTTTTCATTCAAGCCGCGCAAAGTAGGGGTGAAGCCTTGGATCATGTCCTCTTATATGGTCCCCCCGGATTAGGAAAAACTACTTTAGCCAACATTATAGCGACTGAGATGGGGGTTAATATTCGGACAACATCCGGTCCGGCAATTGAACGGCCTGGGGATTTAGCTGCTTTGCTTACCACTTTAGAACCTCGGGATGTTCTTTTTATTGACGAAATCCACCGCTTAAGCAGGACGGCAGAAGAAGTCTTATACTCAGCTATGGAAGACAATTGCCTGGATATTGTCATTGGCAAAGGTCCAAGCGCCAGATCTATCAGGTTGTCCTTGTCACCTTTTACTTTAATAGGGGCAACGACTAGAGCGGGGCAACTTACTTCTCCCTTAAGGGATAGATTTGGTGTTATTTGTAGGCTGGAATACTATAGCACAGATGAGCTCTTGGAAATCGTAGGGCGGGCTTCGCGCATTCTAAAGGTAAATTTGTCTCCTGATGGGGCTCAGGAAATTGCTAAAAGGTCCCGCGGAACACCAAGGGTTGCTAATAGGCTTTTAAAAAGAGTTAGGGATTTTGCTCAGTTTTGGGGTAGCAAAATAATTGATTTAGAGGTTGCCTCAAGAGCCCTTGATAAGCTCGAAGTTGACCCGTTGGGGTTAGACAGTCTGGACAAAAAAATTCTGCTAACTATAATCCAAAAATTTGAAGGTGGGCCAGTCGGTTTGGATACTTTAGCAGCAACCGTCGGAGAAGAAGCCGAGACCTTAGAGGATGTAGTAGAACCATTTTTATTACAGAAAGGTTTTCTACAGCGTACTCCCCGCGGAAGGCTGCTAACCGGCGAAGCCTATAAACACTTAGGCTTAACTCCTCCTGCAAAGCAGTTGCAAGAGAGCCTTTTTCTGGAAAATAATTGAATATTGGTTATTAAATGTGGGTAATCTGTTTAACAGAAGAGTTAAAAATTATAAGCTCTATTCTTTTTGTCAATTAAGAGGTGCTTGGATGAGACCTTCTTTTAAACAGATAGTTTTTTTGTGTTTAATTGCTTTATTTTTCTTTCTGCCGCCGACTGTAAGTTATGGACAAGATGTTACGGTGGAACTCATCTGGAAGTTTCCTGAACCAGGCTGGCTGGAATTTGAGGTTGTAGAAGGCAGCTATAATTTAGAGTATAACAAATCAAAACAAAAGCTTGCGGTAGGGGAAAAGATTAAAGTAGGGCAAAGCGGTCTAACTGTTTTTCTTATCAATAAGAATAACTTTGTTATTCTAGAGGAACCTAATATTAAATTTCTTACCTCCAATAAGGGGATTTTTCGGGTCAGAGAACCGAATAAAGATTGGGTTAGTTATCGTGGGAATTTAGAGATAACCAAAGAAGGATTATTTTGGAAGCTTTTTAATCAATTGGGTAGAGAGGATTATCTAAAAGGAGTTGTTCCTATTGAGATGAGTAATTCCTGGGCGGCAAAAGGTTTTGAAGCTTTAAAAGCCCAAGCAGTAGCCGCTCGGACTTACTTGCTGAAAAATATGGATTCGAAAGGCAGAATAACTGATTCACCCGATATTCATCAAGCTTATTGGGGAAGAACAGTTGAGGGTGAAGCCAGTAAAGCTGTAGAAGAAACCAAAGGAGAGATCTTAGTAGATATTAATACCTTCGAACCTATTTCCGTTTTCTATTCTGCACATAACGGTGGGTACTCAGAGGAAACTCAAAATGTCTGGAAAACTCATGATCCGCATTATCGCTCGTGGCCTGACCCCTTTTCCAACGGTATAGGGGGTTATGTTGATAGGTGGAGGTTTTTTATTGCCGCTGATATTTTGGGTAAAAGTTTCGGCTTAGCCCCAATTAGAGATGTCAAATTGAGTACTTATGCTTCAGGTCGGGTTTATCAAGTCGTACTTTGCGATTGGCTTGGTAATGAAAAGACTGTCAGCGGAGGGCAATTCTTTCAAAAGTTTTATCCCTACAACCGGGAACTTAATAAAGAGTCTTTCTTAAGTAGATTGTTTCAAGTAAATTACATCTTCCCCCGGACAGAAGCAAACACTAATTTTCTCCTGAAACACTTTTCTTTTGCGAAATACTTACCTGATAAAAATACCACTGGCCCGCTTTTATCTCGCCTTAAAAATTCAAATGAGGGTTTAGCCGATCAACCTCACAAGTTTGGGACATTTGTCTTTAACGGCCGGGGTTGGGGTCATGGAGTAGGAATGTCGCAATGGGGTGCTTACAATATGGCTATGCAAGGTTATTCTTATCGAGACATTTTGGCTTATTACTATCATAATTCCATAATCGTAAAGCGTTAAATAAGTTATATCTTATTTTCTAAAGCTACTTATCATGTTATTTTAGCGATAGGGTTGCAGGAGTGTTTAAGCCGCTTGCATTAAGAAAGTTGGGAGAATACAAAAAATGAAATTGGAAGATTTTGACTACTTTTTACCACCGGAATTAATTGCCCAATACCCTCTGGAGCCGCGTGATTCCTCCAGGTTAATGATTTTGAATAAAACAACCGGCGACATTAGTCACCATATTTTTAGGGATATAGAAAAGTTTTTAAATCCTGGGGATGTGTTGGTTCTAAATAAAACTAGGGTTATTCCGGCGAGGCTTTTGGGAGAAAAAAAAGGAACCGGAGCTCAGATAGAGGTGCTTCTTTTAAAAAGGATTAATAACTGCTCCTGGGAAGTGTTGATTAAACCGGGAAAAAGGCTTAAAGTTGGGCAAGAAGTAATGTTTGGCGGTGGTTTTTTAACCGGCAAACTTAAGGATATTTTAGCTAATGGAAATCGTATTATGGAATTTGAGTTCGAAGGGCTTTTTGAGGAGGTTTTGGATAGTCTTGGCAAAATGCCTTTACCTCCTTATATTCATGCCGACCTGCAAGATAAAGAAAGATATCAGACTGTCTATGCTAAAGAAAGCGGTTCGGCAGCTGCTCCGACTGCCGGCTTGCATTTTACAAAAGAACTATTGCAAAAAATTGAAAATAAAGGAGTTGAAATCCTGGAGATCTTGTTGCATGTCGGCTTGGGCACTTTTAGACCGGTGAAAACGGAAGATATTACAGAACATCAAATGCATTCGGAATATTTTCGCTTGGATCAGGTTACTGCCGACAGGATTAATCGAGCCAAAAAGGAAGGGCGGAGGGTAATTGCCGTTGGTACAACGGTTGTACGAACTTTGGAATCTGCGGCAAATCTAAGTAATAACCCAATGGAACTTACTGCTTTCGAGGGGTGGACCGATATTTTTATTTATCCTGGTTATCAATTTAAAGTCATTGACGCATTAATTACTAATTTTCATATCCCACGTTCCACGCTTATTATGTTAGTAAGCGCTTTTGCCGGAAGGGAATTAATTCTTAAAGCTTATGCTGAGGCTATACGGGAAAAATACAGGTTTTATAGTTTTGGGGATTGTATGTTAATAACGGACTAATAGGTTAATCCTTTATAAATGAAAAAGAACGGGAATAGGATTAATGTCTTAACAGTTATGTTGTACACTGAAAAAAGGTTGGTACGTATATTCGTTTATTACCAAATATTAGGGGGGTGAATGTTTTGGCCGCAGTTAAATTGGAAATAATAAAAAAAGATACGCGAACAAAAGCACGATTAGGAAGGCTAATTACTCCTCATGGAGTAATAGATACGCCTGTTTTCATGCCGGTAGGAACTCAGGCTACCGTAAAAGCCGTAAGTCCGGAAGAGCTAAAAGAAATTGGCGCTAAAATTATTTTAAGTAATACTTATCATCTATTTTTACGGCCAGGACACAATTTAATTGAAAAAGCCGGGGGCTTACATAAATTTATGAATTGGGATGGGGCAATCCTAACTGATAGTGGTGGGTTTCAGGTTTTTAGTTTAGGTGATTTGAGAAAAATAACGGAAGAAGGAGTAGAATTTCGCTCCCACCTAGACGGATCGAAACAGTTTCTTAGCCCGGAACTATCCATGCAAGTTCAGATGGCTCTCGGCTCTGATATTGTAATGGCTTTTGACGAATGTACTCCTTATCCTGCTACCCATGAGTATGCAGAACAGTCGGCAAAGCGTACTGTTCGTTGGTTGAAGAGATGTAAGAGTATTCTGACAACTACTGAACGACAGGCACTTTTCGGAATTGTCCAAGGTGGGATGTTTGAAGATTTAAGAAAGGAAAATGCCAAAGAGGTAACTGAATTAGATTTGCCGGGTTATGCCATAGGCGGTCTTAGTGTGGGGGAAACCAAGGAAATTATGTACGAAGTGCTGGACTATACCGTTCCTTTGCTGCCGGAGGATCGCCCTAGGTATTTAATGGGAGTAGGTTCACCTGATGCTTTAATTGAGGGTGTTATGCGGGGGGTGGACATGTTTGATTGTGTTTTGCCTACGAGAATCGCAAGGAACGGTTCGGCTTTAACTCGTTTTGGGAAATTGGTTATTCGCAATGCCGAGTTTGCAGATGATTTTAACCCAGTAGATCCAACTTGTGATTGTTATACCTGTAAGAATTACTCTCGGGCTTATCTTAGGCATTTACTTAAAGCGGATGAAATATTTGGTCATAGATTAATGACTATTCACAATCTACGCTTTTTGCAGATTGTTATGCAAGAAATCCGCCAAGCTATTTCTGAAGATAAACTCCCGGAATACCGCCGCCGTTTTTTTGCAGATTACGGCTATGATATTTAATAGGTTTTTTAAAAAATAATGCTGAAGAAAACCTATAAAAATGATATAATCATCCAAGACAAGCTTTACTATACATAATTTAGGTAAGCGACAAATTTTTTACAATATTTAAAGGAGGATTTATATTTATGGACCAAAGCTTAATGAATATGCTTCTCTGGTTTGCAATTTTCTTTGGAATCATTTACTTTATCATCATTAGGCCTAATAATAAACAGCAAAAAGAACGCAGAGCAATGTTAGAAAGCCTAAAAGTAAAAGATAAAGTAATTACTATTGGTGGAATTCATGGTACTATCACTAAGGTCAATGAAGATACTGTAATAATTAAAGTAGCTAAGGATGTCGAGCTTGAGTTTTTAAGGAGTGCGGTACAGAGCGTTGTAAACAGGGATTATAAAGAAGAAGCCGCTAAAAAGAACAGAAAAGTTAAAGTGAGAAAAGATACGAAACTCCAAGAGCAGGAAGAAGCTAAAAACGAACCCAAGTCTCAAGTACAGGAAGAAGTTAAAAACGAATCAGCGGAATAGAAAATAAGTAAAGCAAGTGGCAAGCACTTGCTTTAGTCATTCTTCTAGGGATGTTATACGTTATGTGTAGTTATATTATAGATCATTAAGCTAAATATTTAGTAGCTAAATATTAGTAGATTGACACTTTAAGCGCTATAGGGATATAATGAAATTTGCATGGGCAAGTCCCATGTAAAGTTTATTAGGAGGAACGAGAATGAAACGGGGAAATATACTGAAACTCGCAATATCCGTAATATTAGTCGCAGCTGCGGTTTTCTTTTCCATCCAACCCCTCACGGATCCGGATACCGGAATTCCATTGGGACTTGATTTGAAAGGGGGAGTTCACCTGGTTTTGCAGGCTGAACCAGGAAAAGATGGAGCTCCTATAACAGATGATGATATGGCTAAAGCCAGAGCTATTATAGAACAACGTGTCAATGGCCTTGGTGTAGCTGAGCCTTATATCCAAGTTGATAATGTTAGGAAGAGGATTATTGTTGACCTTCCTGGGATTGATAACCCGGATGAGGCTGTAAATATCCTTAAAACTACTGCTAAGCTTACTTTTAGAGATCCGCAAGGTAATATTTTGCTGGATGGGTCAGAATTAAAAGATGCTAAAGCCGGAGTAGATAATTCTTCCGGGCGACCTGATTATGTAGTTCATATTACTTTTACACCTAAAGGCGCCAATGAATTTGCCAAAATTACAACTGATTTTCTAGGACAGCGAATTGGAATCTATTTGGATGAAGAAATGATTCAAAATCCTGAAGTCAGATCCCCGATTGTTAACGGAGAAGGTCAAATTCAAGGATATTCTTCATTGGAGGAAGCTGCCCAGTATGCGGTTCTTTTGCGTTCCGGTGCACTGCCGGTTAGTATGAGTATTGCTGAGAAACGCCAGGTTGGAGCTTTGTTGGGAGCGGACTCTTTGAAGAAGAGCCTTGATGCTTGCATGTATGCAGCCTTATTCATTATTTTATTTATGGTGGTTTTCTATCGTTTGCCTGGCTTGGTTGCAAACTTTGCTCTGGTATTATTTTCTTTGATAGTGTTATGGGGATTATACGCTATCGGGACGGTACTCACTTTGCCGGGGATTGCAGGTTTTGTCTTATCACTGGGCATGGCTGTCGACTTAAATATTATTGTTTACGAAAGGATCAAAGAGGAAATTAAACTTGGCAAATCTTTAAGAGCTGCTGTTGACGCGGGATTCAGCAGAGCATTCTTAACTGTTTTTGATTCCAACCTAACTACTTTGTTTGCAGCAGGTGCGCTTTTCCTTCTTGGATCTTCTTCGATCAGAGGTTTTGCTATTACTTTGATTATTGGTATTATAGCTAGCTTGTTCACGGCCATAACCTTTACACGCTGGATTATGCGTTGGATTGTGGGTATTAATCCCAGGATGAGCAAAGCTTTATTCGGCGTAAAGGAGGTAAGATAAAATGGCCAAAAAACAAAACGAACGTAAAGCAGAGCAAAAACCAATTGACAGAGTTACTCCTGCTGCCGGGGAAGCGACTTACGATGAAGTAAAAAAGGATAATAAACTATATTTTAACATAGTTAAAAGGCGTTATATTTGGTTTGCAATATCTTTAATGTTTTTGATTCCTGGGATTATTTCTCTCTTTATGCAAGGGTTAAATCTGGGTATCGATTTTAAAGGCGGTTCGATGTTTGAAATTACCTTTAATGAGCCGGTATCTCAGTCCCAAGTTTCCAAAGCCTTGGATTCTGTCGGCCTTACCGGCCAGGTTCAATTGTCCGAAGGCAGTACTGATGTGCTAATTCGGACAGATGCACTGGACGATGAAAAAAGAGATGCACTTCTTTCAGCTCTGGAAACTGAAGTAGGAGAGTTTGATAAGAATAATCTTAAGGAAGATAAGGTTGGACCCGCTATCGGAGCTGAACTTAAAAGCGGAGCTATCAAAGCACTAGTTGTTGCTTCAATTCTCATTTTGCTATATATTGCTTTTCGTTTTCGTTTTATTTTCGCTTTTGCTGGAGTTGTTGCCCTTCTCCATGATATTTTTGTAACCCTTGGAATATTTTCCATTTTCCAATGGGAAATCGATGCACCTTTTATTGCGGCTATTCTTACGGTCTTTGGTTACTCTATTAATGATACAGTCGTAATATTTGATCGCATTCGGGAAAATGAAAAGAAGCTTAAAAAGCGAGACAGCTTTGAAGACATGGTTGACAAATCCGTTTGGCAGACAATGGGGCGGTCGATTAAGACTTCAGTTACTGTCTTAATTGCCCTTCTTGCAATTTTCATTTTAGGTGGGGATTCAACTAGGATTTTTTCCTTAGCAATGATTATCGGAGTATTTAGTGGTACCTATTCTTCTATCTTTATTGCCAGCCAGCTTGTCGTAGAAATAAGAAGCCGTTTTGGCAGACCAGGTAGGAAAGATAAAGTTGCCGAAGCCTAAGAAAATTGCGACAGGAAAACAATTATAGCATATTTATTTCGAATTTATGTAATTAAGTTTTAGTTAATGACTATAATATAGACAAGGGATCTCGGGTTTTCCCGAGGTTCTTTGTTTACCTACATAAAGGGAGAAAACTGAACTTAAATTTAATCTACCGAAAAAACGAATGGATTTTTAAAGAAAGGGTGGCTCTTATGAAGATTACTGTTTTAGGTCGTTGGGGCGCTTATCCAGAACCAGGGGAAGCTACTGCCGGTTATTTGTTGGAAACTGACAAGCACAAAATTCTATTGGATTGCGGAAGTGGCGTGTTGGCAAATTTATTTAAAATTATCCGCCCGGAAGAATTAACAGCTGTTTTTATTTCCCACTATCATTACGATCATATCGCTGATTTAGGCTGTTTATTGTATGCCAGTAAATTTGCTATGGTATTTAAAAAGAGGAGTGAGCCTTTACCGGTTTATGGGCATAAGGCTTCTCCAAGATTCTCAGAATTAAGCTTTAGAGAATATACTGTTGGCAAGGAAATTCATCCTGAGATCACTGTGAGTATTAATGATTTGCAGGTTTCTTTTCGGCAAACGATTCACGAAGAATATAATCTGGCAATGAGGTTTGAATACCAGAATAAAGTATTGGTCTATACTGGCGACCTGGGACCAAAATCTCAAATTACTGATTTTTGTAATGGTGCAGATTTATTAATTTGTGAAACAAGCCTTTTTGCCCATGAAGGAGGAATGTTCCCCGGTCATATGACCAGCAGGGAAACGGCGGAGCTAGCCGCTGCCTCTGGAGCTAAGGAACTTCTCTTGACTCATTTTCCGCATTTGGGAGACATCAGCAAGATGGCCCAGGAAGCTGCCTGTTATTATGAAGGTAAAATTCATTTAGCTGAGATTAATAAAAGCATAGTAATTTGACGAAAAAACCTTTTAAATTTTTTAATTTTATTTTATTAATATAGTGCATAAACTGGCTGTCTGTACTATAATACATAGAAAAAGGAGTGGAGACAATTGATGAAAATGACTGGTGCAGAAGCTGTCATAGAATGCCTTAGACAGGAAAACGTTGAAGTCGTATTTGGATATCCGGGCGGAGCAGTCTTAACCTTATATGATGCTTTATATTTGGCTGAATATCCCCATATTTTGCCTCGACATGAACAAGGGGCAATTCATGCTGCTGATGGTTATGCCAGGGTTACAGGGAAAGTCGGAGTTTGTATTGCCACTTCTGGGCCCGGCGCTACTAACCTAATCACAGGAATTGCAACTGCTTATATGGATTCCAGTCCTGTAGTTGCTATTACCGGCCAAGTAGCAGTTTCCTTAATTGGGAGGGATTCTTTCCAGGAAGCTGATATCAGGGGAATTACCACTCCTATTACTAAGCATAATTACCTGGTTAAGGATGTCAAAGAATTGCCGCAAGTGTTGAAAGAGGCTTTCTATATTGCCAGAACAGGCCGCCCGGGGCCGGTACTTGTGGATATTGCCAAAGATGTTTTTGCTGCTGAAATTGATTTTGTCTATCCACAAGAAGTGAAACTGAGGGGGTATAACCCGATTTATGAGGGTGATATAAATTCTATTAACGAGGTTTATCAAGAGTTATGCCAAGCTAAGAAGCCCCTCTTCTTTGTTGGGGGAGGTCTTACTCTCTCCAATTCTTCGGAAATAATGCGTCAAATAGTGTCCCATACCGGTATCCCCGTTGTTAGCAGCTTAATGGGGTTGGGATGTATTCCGGATGATAATCCGCATAATTATGGCATGATAGGCATGCACGGAACTTATGCCGGGAATATGGCCACCACAGAAACAGATTTGTTGCTGGGAATTGGTGTTCGTTTCGATGATCGTGTTACCGGCCTGCTCCACGAATTTGCTGCCAAAGCCAAAATTGTCCATTTTGATATTGATCCTGCCGAAGTAAACAAGAATGTCCACGCTGATATTAAGGTATTAGGGGATCTCCAATGGTCTTTAGAAAAATTGCTTGAAAGAGTAAAAGAACGTTCTAATTTAGAATGGCAAGAGCAAGTTGCCCCTTGGCAGCAACAATTGAACAACTGGAAAAAAGAGAAACCCTTAACCTATAACAAAAATTCGGAGCAAGTTTTACCGCAAATGGTAATCGAAACTGTAAGCGAAATTACCCGAGGCGAAGCTATTATTGTTACCGATGTGGGGCAACACCAAATGTGGACTGCTCAATATTATAATTTCAAGCATCCGAGATCTTTTCTAACTTCAGGCGGATTAGGAACAATGGGCTATGGAATCCCGGCGGCTTTAGGAGCTCAAGTGGGAGCGCCTGATAAAAAAGTAATCTGTGTTTGCGGAGATGGCGGTTTCATGATGAATTGCCAGGAATTGATGACTATAGCCGATTTGAATTTACCTGTTAAAATCATTCTTCTTAATAACCAAGTACTGGGAATGGTTGCCCAATGGCAGAGAAAATTTTATAATCACAATTATTCTCATTCCTCCCTTAAGACTAAAGCAGATTTTGTAAAGCTCTCAGAAGCAATGGGAGTGCCTGCAGTTCGCTTAGATAAGAAAGAACAATTATCTGAAGTGTTAGAAAAAGCAATTACCGATGAGGGGCCAAGGTTGGTGGAAGTTTGTATTCCGGAGAATGAAGACGTTTTGCCAATGGTACCTGCCGGAGCCCGTTTAGATCAAATGATTATGGGAGGCTAGAAAAGATGAAGCATACTTTAGCAGTGCTTGTTGAGAACAAACCAGGGGTCTTAACTCATATTTCAGGTTTAATTAGCCGTAGAGCTTTTAATATCGAAAGCATTGCCGCCGGCTATACGGAAGAGCCTGATATGACCAGAATTACAATAGTGGTAGAAGCTGATGACAAATATGAATTGGAACAGGTTGTTAACCAACTATCAAAGCTCATCGATGTTATTAAAATTATTGATCTTACCGGTCAGGACAGTGTACACCGGGAACTAGCTTTAATCAAGGTTAAAGCTATTCCCGAAAATAGAACGGAGCTTATAGGTATTGTTGAGATCTTTAGAGCACACATTGTTGATGTCAATAAGGAAACAATGATCATTGAACTTACCGGGGAAGAAATGAAAATTGATGCGATGTGTGAGTTATTAAAGGATTATGGAATAATTGAAATTGTCAGAACAGGAAAAGTCGCCATGTGCAGAGGGCCTAAGGCTGCCAAAGAAGTATAATCTGAAACCTATCTGCTGCCATATGGCGGCTATTTTTTACTTAAAAGTAAAGTCTAATTATTCCAGGCTTAACAGGAAATACTATATTTGCTTTAGCTTTATTTTTGGTAGGTAAAGTAAGGTGAAAACAAATTGTTTTGGGAGTTTCTTGTGTTAGAGGCCTTGCTGATGGTTGCCGGGGGAGCCTCTCTGCTATGGGGAACTAAAGGAATTTTTCTTTCTGTATTAATACTAACAACTATTAACTATTATCATAATTATTATTTAGATTTTTGGTATTGGGAACTGATCATCATTATTATAGGTTTGGCCGGGATAATACTTAATTCTTTTTTGAATAGACAAACTCAAAATCTCCGGGTACTAAAAGTATCGATGAGTTCGGCTGCTTCCTTGTTTGCTGCAGGTGTTATTTTTCCCTTGCTTCCGGCTTTTCTACTATGGTCTTTTTTAATTGGGCTACCTTTAATTTTTAACTACAGACAAATACCTCCTGCTTTACGCCTCCATATAATATTTAAGTTTATTTTTTTCTGTGGATGGATTATCATAGGAAATATACTTTATTAATCATTGTATTAACATTTAAAAATAAAAAGGAAAAAGCACAGTAAAGAAGAAATCTTCTATGATTAAGATTTAAGGGAGGATTTGTATGTTCGTTTTAATGATTTCTATTGTAATAGCTTTGATTATCGTTATCTTTGCGGTTCAAAATGCGGCCGTAGTGCCTGTGCAGTTTTTAAGTTGGTCTACTGAATTGCCCCTAGTGTTGGTGATTTTTTGCGCAGTTTTTGCCGGTGCTTTATTAATGTTTTGCTTAGCACTCTGGAGAGAATTAAAGCACCAAATTGGAAAGAGGCCTAAATTAGAATTAAAAACAAACAAAGAGAAAAAAGGAAAAATACTTGAGACTAAAAAGGCGGAAGACAATGGCCCTATTGATATTGCTAGCATTAAACAATCATTAGCTGATAATCAGGCTGAAGAACAAAGCGCTAAGGAAAAAAAGGCTGAATAAGACTTCCTACATAAAACTATACGAGGCAAGGGATAAAGGATGTGGAATTTATCACAACAACAAATAAATCTGGATTTTGCCGATGGTATCCTGAGCCCTAGCATGGCCCAAATACTATACAAAAGGGGGTACACTACTCCTGAAACTGTTCTTAAGTATTTAAGGCCTTCTTTATTTGATTTGCATTCCCCTTTCTTTTTCCATGATATGCCAATAATAATGCTGAGACTGGAGAAGGCTTTAAAACTTAAGGAAAAAATATTGATTTATGGAGACTATGATGCCGATGGTGTAACCGGAACTGCGTTAATTTATAAAGTTCTTAAAGAATTTGGTTTTAATGTTCTTATTCATATCCCTACCCGGGAGGAAGGGTATGGTTTACATAAAGATATTATTGATAAAGCTATTGCCAATTCCATTACTTTGATTATCACTGTCGACTGTGGCATTTCGGCAAACGATGAAATAGAGTACGCGGCAAACAACGGAATAGACGTTATTATAACTGATCATCATGAACCATCAACAAAACTTCCGGCGGCAATTGGAATACTGAATCCCAAAGTTAAGGACTCTGGTTATCCTTTTGAACACCTGGCCGGTGTTGGTGTTGCTTATAAACTTGTCCAGGCTTTATATACTCATTTTGGACCTGGCTTAACCCAGCATACAGAACTGGAATATTTAGACCTTGTAGCCCTTGGTACCATAGCCGACATTGTTCCGCTTGTGGGTGAAAACAGGATCTTTGTTAAATATGGCCTTAAGGTCATGGAGAATACAAAAAATATAGGAATTCAAGCTTTGTTAGAGGAATGTGGCCTTCAGGATAAAAAACTTAAAGCCGGTCAAGTTTCCTTTATTATTGCGCCGAGAATCAATGCTGCCGGGAGAATGGACACAGCGCGCCTGGCCTTAAATTTATTTTTAGAAGAAGACTACGAAGAAGCCCTGGAACTGGCAAGAGAGCTGAGCAAAGAGAATTATCAGAGACAGCTAACGGAAAAAGAAATTCTTCAGGAAGCTAAAGAGATGTTAAAGGAGGAGCCTTTGCCTGCTGTGATAGTGCTCTCTTCTCCTCATTGGCATCATGGTGTGATTGGGATTGTTGCTTCGCGCCTGGTAGAGTGTTATCATCGTCCGGTATACTTGATTGCTGAAGAAGGGGAAATTGGCAAAGGCTCAGCTCGTGGTATACCAGGTTATCATGTTTATGAAGAACTGGCTAAACAAGCTCCTTTATTGCTAAAATTTGGCGGTCATAAACAAGCGGCAGGTTTTAGCTTAAAGGTTAGCAATATTAAGGAATTTCGGGAAGGAATTAATAGAAGTTTTGTAAGTAGCGGTTTGGTTTATCAGGAAGAATATTACGTTGATTCCATCGTGCCATGTGATGAGATTAATTTGGAGCTCCAAAAGGAATTAGCTCAAATGGCTCCTTTTGGCGCTGGCAATCCGGAGCCTATACTTTTCACGCCGGATTTGATTATTAATAATATAATAACTATGGGCAAAGATGGAGAACATTTAAAACTATTTTTGGAATCCGGCAGCAAGAAAATAGAGGCTGTGGCTTTTAGAAAGGGGCAAGCCCTAGAAGAATTGAAAAATATGAAAATAATTGATATTATATATTATCTTGACATTAACGATTATCTTGGGCAAGAAAAAGTGCAAGCAGTGTTAAAAGATTACCGTCAAGCTAATGGAAATAGTTTTAGTGAGGCAGCTTGCTCAGTGGAAGAACATAAAATAAAATATGCCGAGGAAGTTAATATTAATGAGAATAAACATATCTGCTTAACAAGAGAGATATTGGTTGATTTTTATAAAGAATTAAGAAGAGCGGCAAAAACTCCGTATTTTTCCTGGCAGCCTAATGGTGACGATAAACTGCAAATGGAATGTCTTAAGGTTTTGGAGGAACTTGGCTTTGTTACTTGGCTGGGAGGAACAGATCCGTATCTAATTCGTCTCAACACCGCTCTAAAAAATGATTTGCAAAACTCCTTACGTTATAGAATGTTAAGCAAGTAATACTGGTTTGCATTATCTTTTGAGGTAATGCATGTTATCCCTATTTGGAGATTCCGAGGTGGGCTTATGAATTTCAATGATTTGAAAGAAAAAATATCCCAAAGCAATGTGCATAATATTGAAAGAATAGAGAAAGCTTATCGGTATGCTGAAGAAGCACATCGCGGTCAACTTCGGATTTCTGGGGAGGAGTATATTAACCATCCTCTAGAAGTGGCCTCAATTCTGATTGACCTGGAATTGGATGATTCAACAATCGTAGCAGCGCTTTTACACGATGTCGTAGAAGACACTGAGCAAACCCTTGAAGATATTAAGAAAAATTTTGGAGATGAAGTAGCCGGGTTGGTCGATGGGGTTACCAAATTGGGAAGAATTGAATATCAGAGCAAAATGGAAGTGCAAGTTGAAAACTTGCGTAAAATGTTTTTAGCCATGGCTAAAGATATACGGGTAATTCTGATCAAACTGGCTGATCGATTGCATAATATGAGAACATTAAATTATCAGCCTGAACATAAACAAAAGGAAATAGCCCAAGAAACCTTAGAGATTTATGCTCCTTTAGCTAATCGATTGGGTATTTTTAGAATTAAGTGGGAATTGGAAGATATAGCTTTCAGATTTCTTAATCCCCAAGAATACTATGATTTGGTGGAAGGAATTTCTTTAAAAAGGAAAGAAAGAGAAGAACAGATCAACGAGGTAATTGAACAGCTTCATGCCAAACTTGCAGAAGTGGGGATCAAAGCTGATATTGCCGGCAGGCCTAAACATTTTTATAGTATTTATCGAAAAATGGTTACCCAAAATAAGGATTTAAGCGAAATTTACGATCTAACCGCAATCAGGGTTATAGTGGAAACTGTTAATGATTGTTATGGAGCCTTGGGGATTATTCATACCCTTTGGAAACCTATTCCTGGAAGATTCAAAGATTATATCGCCATGCCTAAGCCTAATATGTATCAATCCTTGCATACTACATTGGTCGGAAAGCATGGCGAGCCTTTTGAAATTCAAATACGGACATGGGATATGCACCGAACGGCAGAATACGGAATTGCGGCTCATTGGAAATATAAAGAAGGAAAGAAATTTGATGACAACTTTGAACAAAAGCTTTCCTGGCTGCGTCAGCTGTTAGAATGGCAGCATGAATCAAGGGATGCAGGGGAGTTTATGGAATCCCTGAAAGTTGATTTGTTCGAAGATACTGTCTTTGTTTTTACACCTAAAGGAGATGTGGTGGAGTTACCGGCCGGTTCTTGTCCCATAGATTTTGCTTACCGGGTTCATACTGATGTTGGGCATAGATGTATTGGCGCAAAAATTAATGGGCGTATTGTTCCTTTGGATACAAAGCTTAAAAATGGAGACATTGTTGAAATCTTAACATCCAAGAGCCCAACCGGACCAAGCCGGGATTGGGTTTGCCTAGTTAAAACTTCTCAAGCTAAAAACAGGATTCGTCAATGGTTTAAAAAAGAGAAGAGAGAAGAAAATATTGCCCGGGGGCGTGAGGGGCTGGAGCGAGAAGCCCGTAAATTGGGTTTGGAGCCAACCAAGGCTTTAAAAACTGAAAATCTCTTAAAATTAGCTAAAAGTTTTAATTTCAACAGTATTGAAGACCTATACGCTACCCTTGGTGATGGTGCTATTACTTTTAAGAGAGCTTTAAGCCGTTTAAGAGATGAGGTTCTTAAGGATGAAATCGAGCCTTCTTCTTATCCGATTCCGGGTGAACAAAAACCAAGCACTAAATCATCTCAAGGTGTTAAAGTTAAAGGAGTTGACAATATTTTAGTACGCTTTTCCCGTTGTTGTAATCCTTTACCTGGGGACGAAATTGTGGGTTTCATCACTCGAGGTCGAGGAGTGTCCATCCACCGTAAGGATTGTAATGAACTATTGGGAATGACGGTTGAAGAACAAGAACGCCTGGTAGAAGTGGAATGGGAAAAGAATATTGAGTCTGTCTATCCTGTTGATATTGAATTGGTTGGGTTGGATAGAACCCGTTTGGTTACAGATATAATGAATGTTATAATGGAGACTAGGACTCATGTGCTTAGTATCAATGCCAAAGTGGGCAAAGATAAAGTAGCCCATATTCAGTTAAGAATTGAGGCGCGCAATTTGGATCATTTGAATTATGTATTGCAAAAAATTCGCCGTGTTAAAGATATAACAGTGGTGGAAAGAATTCAAAGCGGAGGAAGCCGTTAATGCGTTGTGTCGTGCAAAGAGTTAGTAAAGCAGAAGTTAGAGTTGATGGCAAAGTCATAGGTAAAATTGGCCGGGGGCTATTAGCTTTAATAGGGATCGGACAGGAAGACCAAAGACAAGATGTAGATTGGATGGCAGAGAAGATCATTGGTTTAAGAATTTTTGAAGATGAAGCTGGTAAAATGAACTTGTCTTTACAAGATGTGAAGGGAGAATTACTTTTAGTGTCCCAGTTCACCCTTTATGGCGATTGCCGCAAGGGTAAAAGGCCGAGCTTTTCGGCAGCGGCTCCACCTCAAACAGCAATAACTTTGTTTAATCAGCTTATTGCTACTCTTCGCCAACAAGGGCTTAAAGTTGAAACAGGGGAATTCCAAGCGTATATGGAAGTTGAACTGGTTAATGAAGGACCGGTTACAATTTTGCTGGATAGTAAAAAGACTTTTTAAGTGAGGTGGAACTTAATGATTGAAAGTATTATTACTCCAGGGATGGGTGTTAATTGCTATCTCGTTTCTTGTGATAAGACCAAAAAAGCAATCCTCGTAGATCCGGGAGCAGGCGGTAAAAAGATTCTCGATTGGATTAAGGGAAAGGGTTTTGAAATTACAACTATTGTACTAACTCATGGACATTTTGATCATATTGGAGCTGTGGATTTTTTAAGAAAAGAACTTGGAGTAAAGGTGGCAATACATGGTGATGATGCGGAAATGCTAACTAATCCGCAGAAAAACCTTTCTTACTTTACCGGCTTAACCATTAAACTTCAGCCGGCGGAAATTTTGTTAAAGGATAAGCAAGAATTAGTTGTAGGAAAAATGACTATAAAAATTTTACATACTCCCGGGCATACTCCTGGAGGAATATGTTTATTGACTCCTGAGGGACTCTTAAGCGGTGATACTCTCTTTAACGGTTCCATAGGTAGAACAGATTTTCCGGGAGGGGATATGAAACAACTAATAAAGAGTATAAAAGAGAAACTAATGGTCTTAGAGGATGATCTTTCTGTTTATCCAGGCCATGAAGCGGTGACAACCATCGGTAGAGAAAGGAAGTATAACCCGTTTATTAATGGGGCTTTAGAATGCTAAATGAAGTAATAAAACTTGTTAGTTCTACAATTGAACCCAAACTGCTTCATAGCTGCATTACTGTTATAGCAGCTTTTTTTCCGGGTAAAAAAATTGAGATAAATCCTGACAATTCACATTTAAATGAACCAATATCCGAAGTAAATGCAGATGAAGTATTATCTGCTTCCGGACAATTAGTTACATATAAGGAAGTTGTTCTTAAGATAAATACCGTAACTTTTGATTCCTTTAAAGTCAGCTGGACGGAAAACAACAAGGTTATACACCAAAAAATTATTACTTCTAATTTAACTCTAAAAGAAATAGAAGATGAATCTACCTTGCCGGGTAAAGAGCCTTTGTTTCAAATTTTAGTTAAACGCGCTTTATTTATTTTCTTAAAAGAGTTTATTAAGATAGATAATCCTTGGGGGATACTGACTGGCATAAGACCTGGGAAACTCTTGTTAAAGATGGAGGAAAGAGGCCTTCCGGTAGAAAACCAGACCAAAGTTCTTACTAATATATATATGGTCAGTGAGGAAAAAGCAAGAATTTTGCAGTCCATTGTCGAGGTACAAAAACCTTATATAAAAAGATACCAAACAAGGCCGGATTTAATCTCCATATACCTGTCAATTCCTTTTTGTCCTTCCCGCTGTTTCTATTGTTCATTTCCTTCCGAACAGTTATCTGTTAGTAAAAAATCCTTACTTTCCCAATACCTGCATGCCTTAGTTGAAGAGATAAGAATGACGGGTCAAGTGATGCGGGATTATGGTCTAAAAGCAGATAATATATATATAGGCGGGGGGACCCCAACCATTTTAGAGGTTAGCGATTTGGAAATGCTCCTTAGGGTTATTCGAGACAATATTAATACGGAAAAGGACTTGGAGTTCACTGTTGAAGCCGGTAGACCGGATACTATAGATTTGGATAAACTTGAACTTCTTAAGAAATACGGTGTTAATCGTCTTAGTATTAATCCTCAGTCTATGCAAGAAGAAACCTTAAAAAAAATCGGCCGTAATCACCTGGTCTCAGATATTCTTGATAGTTATTCCCTAGCTAGAGAACTTGCTGACTGGGTCATAAATATGGATCTAATCCTTGGTCTTCCAGGAGAATCTTTGGCGGAAGTCAGCGACTCTTTAGAAAAAGTTCTGGAATTAAAGCCAGATAATATTACAGTTCATGCTTTAGCTCTAAAAAGAGGTTCAAAAGCTTGGGAAAAAAACTATGAGCATAATAGCCGAGAGAATTGGGTTGGGATTGAGAACTACCTAAGTAAAAAAATTAGGGCTGCAGGCTATCGACCCTATTATCTTTACCGCCAGAAAAACATTGTTGGCAATTTGGAGAATATTGGATATGCTTTTCCTGGTCAAGAATGCCGCTATAATGTGGCGATTATTGAAGAACAGCAAAATATTTTAGGCTTAGGAGCAGGTGGAAGCAGTAAAATCCTGCAGGGTAATAACGGCCATGTCAATATTTATAATCCTATAGGCCTTAATCATTACCTAAAAGGCTTTAGAGAAGTCCACATCAAGCGTAGGGAGGCCCTGCTAAATGCCTCTCAATAATTAAAAAATTAGGAAATAATGAGTGTGAAAGATAATTGTGTTATAATACTAAAATAATGGACGTCAGGAGGAAGGTTGATGATTATTCAGCGTCCTAAAGGAACCCAGGATATTATCGGTAAAACAGCTTTAAAGTGGCAGTATCTCGAAAACGAAATAAGAAAAATCTGCTCTGAGTATGGTTATCAGGAAATCAGGACGCCAATTTTTGAAGCAACCGAACTGTTCCAAAGAGGGGTTGGGGAGACTACTGATATTGTCAATAAAGAAATGTATACTTTTTTAGACAAGGGGCAGAGATCTATTACACTTAGACCGGAAGGGACTGCTTCCGTTTGTCGGGCTTATGTGGAAAATAAACTTTATGCTCAGGCTCAACCTTTAAAACTGTATTATTTAGGGCCAATGTTTCGTTACGAAAATACCCAGGCCGGCCGGTTTCGACAATTTCATCAGTTCGGGGCTGAGGTTTTGGGCGGTGAGGACCCACTTGTTGATGCCGAAGTAATCCATCTTATTTGGGAGTTCTTTCAAAGGCTGGGACTTAAAGGATTGGAAGTGCATCTTAATTCTGTTGGTTGTCCGAATTGTCGATCGGAACATCGAATACAGTTACAAAACTATTTGCAAAGGCGGAAAGCCGACCTTTGTGAAGATTGTCAAACACGGTTTGAACGTAATCCGATGAGGATTTTGGATTGTAAAAATAAGAGATGCCAAAGCTTGACAAGCGGTGTTCCAACTACTTTGGATACTCTTTGCAATGACTGCCAAGAGCATTTTAGCCAACTTCAGTCCTACTTAAAAATAGTTGGCATTCAATATAAGATAAACCCCAAATTGGTTAGAGGCCTTGATTATTACCAAAGAACTGCTTTTGAAGTCCTAGCTGAGGGAATTGGTGCTCAAAATGCTATTTGCGGTGGCGGTCGCTATGATGGGTTAGTCAAAGAGATTGGCGGGCCGCCGACCCCGGGAATTGGGTTTGCCATGGGGATGGAGCGCCTGTTAGCGGTTTTAGACATGCAAAAGGTTGAAATAGATTTGGAAACAGAGGAGAAAGTGTTGATTGCAGCCTTAGGGGACAAAGCTCGACAAGAAGGGTTTAAGCTTTCGGGCGAACTGAGGCGGAATGGAATTCCGGTTTTAATGGATTTATTAGGTCGGGGGCTAAAGAACCAAATGAAGTATGCCGACCGTGAAGGCGTTAGGTATGTGCTGATAATAGGAGATGAGGAATTAGCTAAGGACATTATTATTGTCAGGGATATGAAATTAGGCGACCAAAAAGAAGTGCCAAAGGAAACAATAAAACAATATCTGCTTCAGAATATAAACAATATATAATACAAACTTTAGGAGGATTTCAATGTTAAAAGGTAGAGCTAGTGCAGGTACTTTAACTAGAGACAATGCTACACAAACTGTAAAATTATTTGGTTGGGTTCAAACTAGAAGAGACCATGGAGGAGTAATTTTTGTTGATTTAAGAGACCGTTCAGGAATTGTCCAAGTTGTCTTTTATCCGGACATGCCGGGCGATGGTTTTAGTAAAGCTGAAAAAATTCGCTCGGAATATGTTATAGAAGTAGAAGGCAAAGTACGGTTAAGGCCGGATGGTTCTGCTAACCCCAATATGAAAACAGGGGAAATTGAAGTAGTTGCCGAAAGTTTGAATATTTTAAATAAGGCTAAGACGCCTCCGTTTTATATCCAGGACAATGTTGAAGTCGATGAAAGTGTTAGGCTGAAATATCGCTATTTAGATCTTAGGCGCCCGAAAATGCAAAATACTTTTATAATAAGACATCGGGTCATGCAAATAATCAGGAACTTTTTAGATCAGAAAGGTTTTCTGGAAGTTGAAACTCCAATACTTACTAAATCAACTCCGGAAGGTGCCAGGGATTATCTGGTTCCGAGCAGGGTTAATCAGGGAAGTTTTTATGCTTTGCCCCAGTCACCTCAAATATTTAAACAACTCTTAATGGTAGCAGGTTTTGAAAAGTATTTTCAAATAGCCCGTTGTTTTCGGGATGAGGATCTTCGCGCTGACAGGCAACCTGAATTTACCCAGCTGGATCTGGAAATGTCCTTTATAGAAATGGATGATATTTTACCACTAATGGAAGAACTAATCGCTAAAATCTTTTGGGAAATAAAAGGTATTGAAATTCCAAGACCATTTCCTCGCCTGAGCTATAAAGAAGCGATGGAACGTTATGGATCGGATAAACCCGATACCCGTTTTGGCATGGAGTTAATTGATGTTGGACATGTTGTCCAAGGAGCAGGCTTTAAGGTTTTTGCGGATGTGATTGCGAAAGGTGGCCGAGTAAAAGGGATTTGTGCTAAAGGCTGTTCTGGTATGCCCAGGCGAGAAATAGATGCTTTAACTAATTTTGTTACCATTTATGGTGCAAAGGGCCTGGCTTATATCGTTATGGCGGAAGATGGCTTGAAATCACCGATTTTGAAATTCTTTAAAGAAGAGGAAATCAAGGAATTAATTTCTACAATGGGAGGAGAAACAGGCGATATCTTGTTCTTTGTTGCTGACAAAGAGGATGTTGTCCATAATGCCTTAGGTAATCTTCGTTTGGAATTGGCTAAAAGGCTCGGACTTATTCCGCCGGGAGTTATTAATTGCCTTTGGGTCACGGAATTTCCGCTTTTTGAATATGACGAAGAGGAACAGAGATATGTTGCCTTGCATCATATGTTTACCAGTCCAATGGATGAGGATATTTCTTTGTTGGACTCAGATCCGCTCCGAGTCCGTTCCAAGGCCTATGATATGATTTTTAATGGGATGGAACTGGGAGGAGGAAGTATTAGGATCCATAGGAGAGATATACAGGAAAAGGTCTTTGATCTGGTTGGTTTAAGTCCCGAAGAAGCTAAGGAGAAGTTTGGCTACTTATTGGAAGCTTTTGAATATGGAACCCCTCCCCATGGCGGAATTGCTTTTGGGCTGGACAGGCTGACTATGATCTTAACCGGTCGGGATAATATTAGGGATGTAATCGCTTTTCCTAAAACCCAAAGTGCCAGTTGCCTCTTGACCCAGGCACCTTCGCCTGTTGCAGATAGCCAGCTACAAGAACTTAGTATTAAGTTAAACCTTAAAGGTAAGAAATAAATTGGCTGACATGAAAATATTCAGAAAGAATACTGATAGAATATCGAGAGAATATTTTTGGCAAACAGTGTAAAAATATATTGACATTATTTAGTGAGAAGTATATACTATACACAAGCTTACCCCTGGGGGGTATATGAGGGGACTAAATGGAACTTCAAAATCAAGCTGAGCTAAAAAATGATATACTCCTACGTTTAAAAAGGATTGAAGGACAGGTTAAGGGCCTACAACGCATGTTGGAAGAAGATAAATGTTGTTCAGATATTTTGGTCCAAGTGGCTGCTGTCCGGGCAGCTATAAATAAGGTTGGTATTATGATCTTTGAACAGCATTCCAAAATGTGCTTAAAGGATGCCCTTAAAACAGAAAACATGCAAGCTTTAGATGACCTAATTGAAGTTCTTAATAGGTTTATTAAATAGGTATTTCAAAGGTTACAGGAGGTTTTGATATGTCAGGTCTTAATGTCAAAACATTCACTGCTGAAAATTGGGAAAATGATGTCTTAAATGCTAAGCAACCTGTTTTGGTAGATTTTTGGGCGGAATGGTGCGGACCTTGTCGAATGATTGCACCTGTTGTTGAGCAAATTGCTGACCAGTACGCCGGTAAAGTGATTGTTGGTAAGTTAAATGTCGATGAGCATAATGAAGTCGCTGTAAAGTATAATGTCATGAGCATACCCACACTGTTACTATTTAAAGATGGTGAAGTGGTGGATAAAGCAATTGGCTTCAGAAACAAGCAAGATTTGGCTAAAATGGTCGATGCTCAATTGTAAAACCAGGGATTTTATTTCAGGGAAAAAGGAACAAATAATTATTAACGGCTCTCTGTCAAATGTTGGGGTAACCCTAAAAATGGAGAGTAAATAAACCAGATATTCAAGGAGATGTCTTCATTGGAGGCATCTTCTTTTGTCATTGAACTTGACCAAATACTCCATTCGCACG
>DUML01000109.1 GCA_012839895.1 Peptococcaceae bacterium
GAAATTTCGGTTAGTATTAGAGTAGACCATCGGTAAACACTCCTTCTTGGTTTGCTCTTCACTTACCAATTTCGGAGTTACCGATGGTTTTTCCTTTTACTTTTGCGAACTTAATTGTACTTCATCCGTAGTGAGCAATTTTTCAAAATTCGTTGGCATTGTATTCAAGATTTCCACATGACATTTTTTTAATAAAGCCTTATAGAGGAAATAACCTGTTCCTGACCAGGTTCTGCTTGGATCTTTTGAATTCCACATCACTGCATACAATAATTTCATAAAAAAATACCTCTGTTAAGCTCTATTTTCATAAATTTCCTCGTTTTGTTTTGCCTTATGTCTATAATATACGCTTTCAAATATAGCCATACAAACCGGTATAGCAAAGCATCTACTGATGTTAGTAATAATAAGTGCTGGACTGCTTGCCAGAATATAAACTAAAATGCCAATTAGAAACGATCTCTCTCTATTGTCTTTAAGTTTCGTAACAATATATAATCCTCTACCAAACAAAACAAAATATGTGAAGAAGCCTAATAAGCCTACCTCCGAAAGTAAACCAATAATACCTGCATCTGTAACAGCGTATATTCTGTCGCCACCGAAAAGCTGCCAAGTTTCGTCAGTATAAGGTCTAACCATACCAAAGCCAAATATCGGATTTTCTATAAACCTATTCCAGAAGAAGATAGCGGCACCTATTCTTACCAGCGTACTTCCTGCCAGTTTACCATCTAATGAAAAAAAATCTATGATACTATCATAAACACCAAAACCAAACAATAGTAACATCACAAAAATTAGCACTAGAGTTTTTTTCGGAATAGCAAATTTCTTAGAAAATATTACAATAACTAGCATCATAGCAAATGTCGACAGTATGATAGTTCTATATCCATTAAAAAAGAGTAGATTGAATATGGAGAGAGCGAACATTAAAATATTTAACCTCTTGGAAATATAACTTTCATTTCTATTAATTCTATTAATTAAACAATTAATAGAATAACCTATGCCAATAAAATTCAGACAATTTCTTGCACTTCTAACCATCCCTGCTCTAATTGCGATTTCGCCTGTTTCTCTCATACCAAAACAAAATGTAACACCTGTAGTACGTATTACAATACCCTGTACAAATATCACAATTTGACAAATTAGGATCACCCAAAACAAAACATACATCATTTTTCTATAATCAATTTCGTTCTTAAACGCAATTAAAAAGGCAATTGCCGTAAGAGGCATAAAGAGATAATCTGCACACTGCGTCATGTCAAACCAACTTTGGTCGTATAATAATTTACTTCTGATTATCAATATAACCGCTATTAAAACCTGAATTATTAAATACGGTCTTACAAAAGAAAAGTATTTTGTTAATCTAATTTTAAATTTATTTGCTATCAGCAACATAATAATTACAAAATACAGTATTAAAATAATATATGATTTATTATTCGGGTTATTTCCAAGCCAGAAAAACTTTGGCAATGGAAAAATATAAAAGAACTGTGCCTCTATAAGCATTGTAAAAAGCAATGCTTTTTGCAAAAATGATAAGTGTAATTTTTTATTATTGATAATCATCTTCTGCCTCATATGTTTGATTTATAATATCCTCAGTAATGATACTCGCAGCATTTATTTTTGTATTGGGAGCAATAATAATCGGTCCAAAAAGCTTACAGTCAGTATAAAGAACAACACCGTCTTCTAAAACCGGCATCCATTGTTTTTTCCCGTCAATCACTCTAAACTTGGATTTATTTCCACCTATTGTTACCCCTTGATATACTTTCAATTTGCCTTTGGATTTAACGCCACTACCAATTACAACACCTAATCCATGAACGAGTACTAAACCTCCTGCTAAGTTAGCTCTATAATCTATATCGACATGAAACAGCAGTCGATTTATGTACCAAATGATCTTAGCTATTATAACTAGCTTAATCTTGTAAAAAAAATGGCTCAGCCTATAAAGAACAACACTATGAAAACATGGATTTAGAAAAATTGTCGATATTGCCTTTATTATTCCTTTTCCGTCTATAAAGCACTTATAATCTTCAATAATTTTCATTTTTTCCCCTTATAAATATAATACAGAATTTCAGCATTATCCTCAATGCTATAGCCTGCCTCAGTCAGCAAATCAGTCACCTGAGCATTACAACGTGGTACGCTCTGTTTTGAAAAGCTAATGCATTCCTTAGCCCAATTTTCTGGTCCGCTATCAAGTGACAAAAACTTTACGATACTTGTAGCTTTTGCTTCCTTCGGTACTGTATCAGCCGCTATACAAGGCAAGCCACTTGCTTGAGCCTCAATGAGAGCAAGTCCAAGCCCCTCATATTTTGACGGAAAAACAAAAACGTCCATTGCTTGCAGTAATTTGTGAACGTCTTTTCTCTTAGACATAAAAATAACCTTTTCCGTGAGACCTAGTCTTTTTATCTTAGTCTTTAGTTCCTGTGTTAAATCCATAGAGCCACTTATAAGCAGTAACATTGCATCATCTCGCAGCTTTGTGGTTTCGTAAAAAACATCTAATAAAAAACTATGATTTTTTTGTTCATTTACCAAACCTATATGTCCCATTACAAATTTATTCTCTAGATTTAGTTCCTTTCTGTATTTCTGACGCACTTCGCTATTAAATCTGTATTTCTTCAGGTCAATGGCATTATTGAACACAATAAAAGGTTTTTCTTTAAACAACCTTTCGCCCGCCAATTGTGAACAGGCTAATCTTTTAGTACAATACAAATTAAACACCGGAGTAAGTAACATACTTAATATTTTATGCTGACAGGATATGTTATGCACATGAGTAATTCTCTCCGGTATGTTATGCATCTTTGCCAATATAAGTTCCAAAGACATCGTATTACTATTACCATTTATATGAACCAAATCAAAATTATTCTCTCTCATAATTTTGTTAAGTTTTTTTATATACCCAATAACATTAACTTTTCTGTTTGGAACTTTAAAAATTGTTGCTCCTTTCAAAGGTTCTAAAACTTCAACAGGAATTTCCTCATTTTTTACACTAAAGGCTACAATACTAATATCCAAATCATCCTTAGGCATTAATGAAAAATAATTTATTATAACCTGAGATATACCATTATATGTAAATGGCACAGTATTAATAATAAGAATTTTTTTCATGCATAGCTTTCCTTACAGTATTTTGTGTTTAAAACTCAATAAATTTTAATTGTGGTCGAATTACGTATTCCATTCGCCAATCATTCATTAACTTCAATTGGATATTACATATATGTCTGATTTAATAGATTAAATAGCGCCAAAATGGCATTTTTAATTACATTATTCATAGCAATAACAACCTCAAATAATACTTAACTTTCAGTGAATTAAATTTCTTTCTAGGAATGTCTCAATCGAATTAATGATTACATTTGTGTTTGAAATATATTTTTTGTATGAATAATGTTTAACTTTCTCCAATGCTTCCAGAATATTTTCACAATCCATACATCCACATATAAGCTGTAAATTATCAAATTGTTCAATTATTTGAATCTGGTGATCATCCACATGTTCCCCATATTTTGCAAGTCTAGGTACTGCTATGACTTTCTTCCCCTCTTTAACTGCACCAATTATTGAACCAGTACCCCCATGGGTTATAACTATATTTGCCTTTTGTATCATATTTACAAACTCATCTCTATCCAAAAAATCCTTATACTCAAAATACTTTGGCTTATAGTCAATATACCCAATTTGTGCAAATACATTTTCGTGAATTTTTCCTTGTTCGATCAATTCATCTATCTTTTTCAATAACCGATTAAATTGAAATTTCTGAGAACCTAAAATAACAAATATCATAAAAGTCTCCTAGTTTTAACACTGCAATCTAATAAATACCGCCTTTATAAATAGCCTTCGGATATACTTTCAACATCTCCTCCCATTGTACATAGAACTGGTCGGCGAATTGATAAAGAAGCTTTCCTGTTTCTGTCGGCGATGTAATTTTTGCGAAAGATTCTATATAAATCAGTTTTTTCCCAAACAGTTTTGCAATTAGACAAATAGGTATTACAGCCAAAACTCCAGTGCTAATAACAGCATCGGGTTTTTCTTTTAAAAAAATACGAAAAGAACGAATTAGATTCACAATCATTCTAGGTATAAAAGTTTTCTCTTTCCTGTTTACTTGCTGCAAATAATATGTTTTTACACCTTTTATCTCCGAACCGTAAGTCGTTCGCTCCGTAATAACAAAACTATGGTATTTTTCCATAAGAGGTTTCAACATCATCAGCTGTTCAAAGTGACCACCACTAGAGGCAGCAAAGCAAACTTTTATATTATTCATTTTCAACGACTACTCCTCTTAGCTCGCACCCTTCCTCAGCAACACCACCGGCACGGTTTTCATCAAGATCTTAAGATCAAGCCAAAGCGTCCAACGGTCTACATATTCGGCATCCATCTCCATCCACTGCTCGAAATCTATTTCATTGCGACCACTTATCTGCCAGATGCAAGTAATGCCCGGTTTGACCGCCAGCCTTTTGCGATGCTTGGGATTATACATATCGACTTCGCTGGGCAGGGGAGGCCTAGGGCCAACCAAGCTCATATCTCCCTTAAGGACGTTCCAGAGCTGGGGAAGTTCATCAATGCTTGTCTTGCGAAGAAACCTACCGATAGGGGTGATTCTAGGATCATTCTTTATCTTAAAGACCGGACCATTCATCTCATTTAAGTGCGCTAACCTGGCTTTCAGTTCCTCGGCATTGGCTACCATGGAGCGGAATTTGTACATCTTGAAGATCCGGCCGTTTAAGCCTACTCTGTTCTGGGTAAAGATCACCGGCCCTTCCGAGGTTAGCTTAATGATAATTGCTACTATCAAGAACAGCGGACTTAGGATGATTAAGCCAAAAGAAGCACCGATAACATCTATTATTCTTTTCAATACAGTCTGGGTCGGATGGACAGGTCGAGAATCATAGGCAACCATGGGCAGACCATCGAAATCAATGGGCCTGCTTTTCTGGATCATGGATGCCATTTCATCAAGCAGGAATACCACGTTTTTACCCATTTCATCCAGAGTATTTATGTAGTGGCGAATACCTTGATAGCTTAATGATTCCGTAATAACAACAAGATCGACTACTCTGGATTTTAAGATATCTTCTATTTGCGGGTAATCCCCGAGGTATGGAACTTGTAAGCCATTTCTTTGCGGAGCCAAGTAACCGATGACTTTATAGCCCAAGTGTTTATTTTGGTTCACTCTATTTAAAAACAGTGCCGCCGCCGGCCCGCTTCCCAGAAGGAGAATGTATTTTGTGTTTCTGCCTCTTTTGCGCCATACGTACAGGGACAAGCGTGTGACCGCATGTAGCCCTATAGTTAAGCTAACTGCATAGGCTCCAAAATAGATCAGAAACCTGTTTTGAATCATATGGGGATCATAAAGCAATACCAGGATTAAGGAAGCAGCTAAGGACAGAAAATGGGCTTTGCACATCCGATAGACTTCATTATAAAAGGCCATGATCCGCCGTGACTGATAGACTTTAAGAATATTGGCACAAATAATCCAACAAATAAGGTAAGCTATAAACGGCAAAAAGTAGTCCGGCCAAATCACAATCGCAACCATTTTGGAGGCATATAAGCAGACTGTCAGGTAAAAGCTTACCGCTATGAGCAGAACATCAAGTACCCTTGACAGTTCATCGAAAAACGTGCCATTTTCTCTAAGCATCTCTTTTTCTCCTCGCTTGGTAACAAGCTATCTACTTAAAAGCGCCTGTTCTACCTCAAAATTGGTATTTCTATTCCAAAAATGGAATAATCCCGATCCAGTTTATGTCCCATTAGTCCTAGGACCTTGGACATATTTGCCCATAGGTCAAGCCGCCTTTTAGCATCCGAGACTGTTGTATATATTAGCATATTATTCCTGAAATTTCAACCTTAGTTAGTCAGAATATTGCTATAGCTGGCAAGTTTTTTGCTGTTTTTAACAAAAATCGTTCTATATAAAAATTATTTTACATTTTTTTAATATCTTTAACATTTTATTAACACTCTAAGAGATCTCTTTATGGCGCTCTTGATACTCTTGATATAATTCCAGAAGATATTGAGCAAATTTGGGACCGAGATGCGGGGAGTCCAGAGCAAATTCTACAATGGCCTTAAGATAGCCAAGTTTATCCCCGGCATCATAACGTTTACCTTCAAAACGGCAAGCATAGACCCGCTCGTTCCGGCTTTGGGCTTGCAAAGCATCTGTGAGCTGGATTTCCCCTCCTGCTCCGGCAGACAACCCGTTTAGATATTTAAAGATCGAGGGATTAATGACATAACGCCCCATGATGGCTAAGCGTGAAGGAGCCTTGGAAAGCGGTGGTTTTTCCACCAGATTTTTGACCAAACAGACATTGCCGTTACTTTCTAATGGGTCGATTATTCCGTATTTATCAACTTCGCTGTCCGGTACTTCCTGGACTCCGATAACGCTTGAAGTGGTTTCTTCGGCTATGTCCATAAGCTGTTTAATTGCCGGGATCTGGGATTTTATCACATCATCGCCTAAAAGGACGGCAAAAGGTTCATCACCCACAAAGGATTTGGCGCAATATATAGCATGTCCTAGACCCAAAGGCTGGTTTTGGCGAATATAGTGAATATTGGCCAGTTCGGACAACTTTTTGATTTTCTCGAGGAGCTCATATTTGCCGTTTTTCTCCAGGTGGGCTTCCAGTTCCGGCGAGCGGTCATAATAATCAACTATTGGCCATTTACCACGTCCGGTTATGATCAAAATATCCTCAATGCCCGAATTGATTGCTTCCTCGACAATGTACTGTATAGTTGGTTTGTCAACGATAGGCAACATTTCTTTAGGCAAAGACTTAGTTGCCGGTAAGAATCTGGTTCCTAATCCTGCTGCCGGGATAACCGCTTTGGTAATTTTCATAGGTCTAAATCCTCCGCTAAAAAAATTTGTGCTGAGCCTTAGGCGGCTATTTGGTATCTCCTATTATATAACAAGATTATATAAGTTTTGAAGATATTTTCCAAAATTTTCACTCTTTATGAAATTTATCTTCGAGAACTTTCCGCTTTTTTTGCTTTAATTTGTGTATTTTCTGAGCGTTAGTTTTTGAATTCTTTTTTTTCGATGTTACCTGTTTGTTTTTATTTTTTGAGCATTGTTTGTTTGAAGTAGTAAAAAAAAATACTCAGCCCTTAACGGCTAAGTATTAACTGTTTAACCTTTTGCCAGAAGCTCCGGTCTTTTTTAAGACTAATACTTTGGGGTTGGGGTGGAGACCAATTAATTCCTTCAAGGATATTGGTCGGATTCTCAGTTGTGGCCGCAGCGGTGAGCCGGTGTTTTTGGATTTCGCTTAAAAGGTAGTTAATTGATTTCAGACATGAATTGTGCTGGGAGACATGATGCATATCTGTGCCGATAAAGTGGACCATATCGCTTAAAAGCAGGGCTTTCGCTAAATCATGTGCGCCGGAACCGTAACGGCCAATAAAACTGCCTAGATTGATTTGCAGCTGAATTCCCTTATTAACCCATTCCACCAATTTTTCCGGATTATGATATAATTCCCGGTTTCTTTCCGGATGAGCGATAACCGGCGTAAGCCCCGCAAGCTGGAGTTCAAATAAGACTTGATCAGTATAGTGAGGGATGCTCATAGCCGGCAACTCTACCAGAATATATTTTTGAGTATCAGCAAGGGTAATTATTTTACCCTCCCGGTACCAGGCGGCCAGCTCCGGGAAAATATAATTCTCTGCTCCGGGTAAGACTTTAAGCGGTATGTTTTCTTGCCGGAAAAGTTGATTTATAGCGTGCACCTTTTCACGAATAACCTTTGGATGAATAACTCTATCCCCTTCGACAATATGGGGTGTGGCTATTACCACCTGAAAACCTGCTTCAACCAACTGGCGGGCCATGTCTAATGCTTCTTGTTCCGTCTGGGCGCCGTCATCCAGTCCGGGAAGAATGTGGCAATGAGTGTCTATCAAAATTAATGCCCCCTAGTTCTGCTCAGCTGTTTGATTGCTCTCGTTACATAAGTATCTTTGTTAAGCTATTATTTTTTAATTATTCTTTTTGGAATTTTTCTGCCCTTTTTTCTGTCCTTGTACTAGTAGAAGAAATCCCCCGAATTTCTCGCCTTTGTATACCCTGCAGGACAGTATCAGCTATTTTCCCGTAGTCCAGGTCTTCCGGATGGATATGATAATACAATACCTTTACTCCGCAGTACTGATTAATCGTACCGAAAATTAGGGATGATACAATATCCAAATCTAAGTCGGAACGCAGCTCACCGTTCTCCATAGCTTCCCGAACATGGGTTTTCAAAATTTCAGCAACCTTGAAGTTTTGTTCAAGGATAAGAGCCCCCATTTCTCTGGCCATTATTTTGGACTTGGCTAAGTTTTCAAAAAAAGCAATATGTTCGTGAATTAAGTTGGCTTGGTACTTGGCTAAAGCAATAAACTTTTCGCGAAAGGTTCGGCCGGTATTAACTGTTTCTAAGAAGCTTTGGATATAGCTCCGGCGATTTTCCGCAATCATCTCTTCAAAAAGCTGTTGTTTGCTTTCGAAGTATTCGTAAACTGTTCCTTTGCCGATTCCGGCTTCCTTGGCAATATCTTCAATTTTCGTGCCTTCATAGCCTTTATAGTAGAAAACCCTTCCTGCTGCTTTCAGAATAGCTGTACGTCTTTCCTCTTTAGTCATGCTACCCTCCGATAAGGTTTTTAAAGATCCTTCGCTTCGCTCAGGATGACAGGTGAGAGTGAGCTCAGGATGACAGGTGAGAGTGAGCTCAGGGTGACAAACTCACTCAGGATGTCAGATTAGTGCTGTCGGTGGTGTTGAGTGCTTTAGGTGTTTTTTGAGCTTTGCGGTTCTTGAATATATTTTTAACCTTGATGCTAAAATCATCGAAAATAGTGTATAATACCGGGATTACCACCAGGGTAACCAGGGTCGAAAGGGTTAATCCCCAAGCCACAACGATAGCCAGCGGTGCCGACATTTCCGAGCCTTCGCCAATGCCTAAGGCCAAAGGAATCATAGCTAAAACGGTAGTAAGCGTTGTCATCAGTATCGGCCGCAAGCGGATCGGGCCGGCTTTAATAATAGCCGTAGTGCGGTCTTCATTATAGACCCGACGGCGGGTGTTAATATAATCCACCAGGACAATGGCATTGTTAACCACAATTCCGGCAAGGATGATTAAGCCGATGATGGCCGGCACACTTAAGGGCATCCCGGCGATAAACAAACCTAATATCCCGCCGGAGAACCCTAAAGGCATCGAGAACATAATGATAAAGGGGTAAAGCAAAGATTCAAACTGGGAAGCCATAACCATATAGACCAGGATGACAGCTAAGGTTAAGGCTAACCCCAGGTCACTGAAAGCCTCAATCATTTCCTGCTGCTCGCCGCCCATCTCATAATGATACTTGTCAGGCATCTGGTAACGTTCTAAAGCTTGTTGAATCTGTTTAGA
>DUML01000110.1 GCA_012839895.1 Peptococcaceae bacterium
AATAGGATAATGAAGGTGGCATGTCAAGGGTAAAATGAACTCGCTTCGCTTCGCCCTTGACAACAAGGGAAACCCAATAGCATATTCTCGGTTTCAAGTTTGTTGCATTTAATATTGCAATTTAAGGTTTTTTTATTATAAATAAAAATATTAACTAATGCTACTAAATATTGCTTGATTCTGTTATACTAACTAGAAAAAGTATTTTGGGAAGGGGTATGTGAAAACTATGGAAAGAATCATTAAAGAAGGTCTTACTTTTGATGATGTTTTACTTGTGCCTGCCAAATCGGAAGTATTGCCCAAAGAGGTTGACGTCAGCACCTACCTTACTCCCACAATAAAGCTCAATATTCCCCTTATTAGTGCGGGAATGGATACTGTTACTACTTCACGCCTGGCTATTGCCATAGCCAGGGAAGGCGGTATTGGTATTATCCATAAGAATATGACAATTGAACAGCAAGCCTTAGAAGTTGATAAAGTAAAACGCTCCGAACATGGAGTTATTACTAACCCTATCTTTTTAGACCCCAAGAGCACTATTCAAGATGCTTTGGAAATAATGGCCAGGTATCGGATTTCCGGGGTTCCAATTACAGTCGAAGGTAAACTTGTCGGGATTATTACCAATAGAGATTTAAGATTTGAGACGGATACCAGCAAGTTAATAGAAGAAGTAATGACCAAGGATAACCTGGTAACTGCTCCGGTGGGCACAACTTTAGAAAAAGCTAAAGAAATATTAATGAAGCATAAAATTGAAAAGCTTCCTCTTGTTGATGAAAACAGGAACCTTAAAGGTTTGATAACCATAAAAGATATTGAGAAGGCCAGACAGTTTCCCAATTCCGCAAAAGACGAAAAGGGTAGGCTCAGAGTTGGCGCTGCAGTTGGTGTCAGTAAGGATACCCTAGAGAGGGCTAGTGCCTTGTATCAAGCCCATGTTGATGTTATTGTAGTCGATACTGCCCATGGGCATTCCAAAGGAGTAATTGAAACCGTTAAACTTCTGCGCAAAGAGTTTCCTGATCTGCAGATTATTGCTGGTAATGTTGCTACAGCAGAAGCTACCAGGGATTTAATCGAGGCAGGCGCGAATGCAGTTAAAGTGGGAATTGGCCCTGGTTCAATCTGTACTACCCGAGTAGTGGCAGGAATAGGGGTCCCGCAAATCACAGCGATTATGGATTGTGCGGCTGAAGCTGATAAGTATAATATTCCCATAATTGCTGACGGCGGTATCAAGTTTTCCGGGGATATTGTCAAAGCCCTGGCCGCGGGGGCGAGTACTGTAATGATCGGAAGTTTATTTGCAGGTACGGAAGAGAGCCCTGGTGAAATAGAAATTTACCAAGGTAGGAGTTATAAAGTATATCGGGGTATGGGTTCAATTGGTGCAATGCGGGCCGGCAGCTGCGACCGCTATTTTCAAGAAAACGATCAGAAACTTGTTCCGGAAGGGATTGAAGGCCGGGTACCTTACAAGGGGCCACTATCTGAAACTGTTTACCAGTTGATTGGCGGCTTAAGAGCTGGGATGGGTTACTGTGGAACGCCCAATATTGAATCCTTACGCCGTGACACTAATTTTATCCGGATGACTGCAGCCGGGTTAAGGGAAAGCCATCCCCACGATGTCATAATAACAAAAGAAGCGCCTAATTATAGTTAATTGTCTTTTCATTGTTTTAATGGATAATGCAGCCATCCCAAGCAAATATGAATTTTAATGAATTTGCAGGAGGTCATTATGCGTCATAAATTTGATGCCCAACTTCTGGAATTAAAAAAGAAAATTGTAGGGATGAGTGATTTAGTGCATCAGGCCATAGAGCAAGCTATGGAAAGTTTTAAAAACAGGGATCTGGCAATTGCTGAAAAAGTTATTAAAAACGATGAAATTATTAATAGTTTTGAAAGGGAAATAGAACAGCTAAGTACTCATTTGGTTGCTACCCAACAGCCCTATTCTACAGATCTTCGTAAGATTGTAGCCAGTTACAAGATCATTACCTCTTTAGAAAGAATGGGTGATCTGGCGGCGGATATTGCTGAATTGTCAATCAGAATAGGGCCGGTACCACTGATTAAGCCTTTAATAGACTTACCGAAAATGACTGAAGTTGTGATAAGAATGATGCATACTGCGGTAGAAGCATTCATTAATGATGATGTTTCTCTCGCTAGGTCACTTGCTGAAATGGACCATGAGGTTGACCACTATTATAATAATATTTTTGAGGAACTTAATGATATGATGGCTAAGGATCCAAAGCTTGCGGCCCAGGGGGTTTATATATTGTTAGCTACCAGGTATATGGAAAGAATAGGTGATTATTGTACTAACATTGGAGAAGAAGTGATTTATACTGAGTTGGGTGTTCGTGAAAATCTTAACCTGTAAATTTGGTTATTAATTTGCTATAAATTCAAACTGGCAAATTAATTCTCGCAAGTAACTTCGGATATAGATCCGGAGTTATTTTGTTTTTCGGAAAAAGATAAAACTAGTCATTTCCTGCCTTTTGCAAGCGTATTTATTAAAAAAAGGCTTGTAGGGAGGAAGTCAATTGAAAATAAACTGGAAGGAGATCTGGGATGCTAATCCGGATATTTTTGTTGTATCCGGCTGGGAAGAATGTCCTGAAGAGAAGAGAAAAGGTTGGCATCTACCTGCTCACTTTAGTTATTTCAGTTCCGGAGATATGAACTTAAGGGTTGGAATTATTGCCTGTCAAGGTGAATATAAAGAAGAAGAATTTCTTCTAGAAGGAATTATTTGGGGTAGCCGTTTAGGTAATGGAGCTAAAACTTTGATATATTTTGTTGCCCGGGATTTCTCGCCCATCTTTTTAGGAGCAATTGCCAAATTAGGCGGATCTTTAACTGCTAAAGCTGTTTATTGGCGGGAAAAACTAACGCCTAGTCTCTATCCGGTTCAGGAAAAAAATTATTATCAAGCTTCATTTGCTTTGGATCCGGGGGAATTAAGAGCAAGCTGGGATTGGTGGGAAAGGCAGCTTAATCCTGTAGCAACTAACCATTTAAAAATAATCAGAACCTATTTTGAGGGGTTGGCCAAAAGGAGAGTCAGAACAGTATTTGAAAAGAATAAAATACTTTTTTCCTGGGGTAGAATTGAAATTGCTGAGGTCAAAAAGAAAGGCAATAAGTTTGAACTTTCTACAAAAGTAAAATGGACCAGGAATAAAATCATTGCTTCCAAGTTTTTGAAAACTGGTTGGGTTGATTATTCCGGAAAATTAAACGATGAATTTTGCCGTGCTATAACCGGTATTTTAGAGTTACTTGAAAATATGGAAGCTAACGGTAGTTTGGACCCTAAAGATTTATTAACCTTAAAATTAATTAATGATCGAGAATTTATTACTAATTATTTTGGTCAATATTTTGAATATCCCTGGCTTCCAAAAGAACGCAGTGACATCCCCGATCTAAATAACTATTATTTTTTTGCGACAGATAACATCTTAAATGTTCTTTATCCGGTTTTAGACAAACCGTTAGTTAGGTTTGTTCGTAGTTTACTTGTTTTTACTTACTTGGAATATACCGGTCTTGCTCAAAAAGGTTTACCTGGCAAGCCAGAAATAAAGTGGAATAATAAGATTTATTTGCTTAGCAATTTGCCCTATAGAGATGAGTTAAGGCTCTGCCAATCCTGGTTGAAACAGGCGGAAGAATTTCCGATTTTTATCTTGCCGGATGATTGGAAGACAGAAGGCTTTAAAAAGTTAAAAGGCTTAACCCAGAGGCAAGCATTCGTTTTAACTCCATAGTAATATGAGAGCTAAAGTAAGCTAAATATTTAAAAATAAGAAAATTGTGCTAAAATGAGATTTAGATTAAGTACTAAACCACAAAAGAGGAGAAAGTAATGATCCTATATAGACATGCCAAACTAAGTGATGCCGAAGCTATTCTTAGTATTATTAATGAATTCGCCAATGAAGGTTTAATGCTTCCGAGAACTCGCAGCGGCTTGTATGAAGGAATCAGAGAGTTTATTGTAGCAGTTGAAAACGAAAAAATTGTCGGAACCGGTTCTCTTCATATTATTTGGGAGGACTTGGCTGAAACTAGAACCTTAGTTGTTCTTAAAAGCCATCAAAAGAGAGGAATAGGGCGTAAGTTGGTAGAAATCCTTTTACAGGAGGCTGAACAGCTAAATTGCCCCCAAGTTTTTACTTTAACCTATCAAATTGAATTTTTTGAACATCTGGGATTCCAATTGGTTGATAAAAAAAAGATGCCCCAAAAAGTATGGAAAGATTGCATAAACTGTATAAAATTTCCCAATTGTGACGAGAATGCGATGATCATAAATTTAAAATAATAGTATGGAGGTCCAATGAATTTAAAGCGAGTACTAGTATACGCTGATGGAGCTTGTTCCGGAAATCCTGGGCCAGGCGGTTGGGCAGTTATCCTCAAGTACGGGGAGCACAGCAAAGAACTGAGCGGTTTTGCTTTGGAAACGACTAACCAGAGAATGGAGCTTAAAGCCGCTATTGAAGGGCTAAAAGCTCTTAAAGAACCTTGCGCTGTGGAGTTATACAGCGACAGTGCTTATCTAATTAATGCTTTTGAGCAAAATTGGTTGGCAAGGTGGCAAAAAAACGGTTGGTTAAATGCCAATAAAAAACCGGTCGAGAATCAGGATTTATGGCAGGAGCTCCTGAAATTAACTTCTGTTCACCAAGTTCAATGGCTAAAAGTTAAGGGGCATTCCGGACATCCTGAGAATGAAAGATGTGATGAACTTGCCCGTAAAGCAATTACAGAAGCGCAGAAAACTCTTCGGGGGAAATAGTTGGAAGACAATTTCTATAGTATTCTTGTATTCACCAGTATTTAGGATATAATAAAAATTAATGATGATTGAATATTGGGAATAATACATAATAAAATGGTATTCATAATTATCTGAATATTTAGATTGTTTGTGTTTCGGTTGACTATTTACTATTTTCGTTAGATAATATTATTAATGAAACTGTGTTTTACATAATGAGACGTATATTGTTTCTTTGTTGGGTTATCGACACATTTGTGTCCTCAATATAACTGAGCATGCGAGGGCATTTGCCACCTAATCTTCAATTTCTTGCGGATTAGGCTGTCGAATGTTAGCTTTTGCTGAGCTGCATAGGCAAATGCAGTAGCCCTTGTATGTAATTAAACCTGGAGAGGGGGGAATACTTCTTTAAGAGGAATTGTTGACATCTTTGTTAAGCAAAATCTGAGACAAAATTTCTTTATGGAAGGGATAATTCATGGCAAGATTTTTAGAGTATCAAGGTAAGGAATGGCTTGCAAAAGCCGGATTGCCGGTTCCTAAAGGTAGAGCAGCATCTTCTCCGGAAGAAGCTAAACAGGTTGCGGAGTGGATTGGCGGACCCGTTGCTGTTAAAGGCCAAGTACAGGCCGGAGGACGTGGTAAAGCCGGTATAGTCAAACTTGTCAACACTCCCGATGAAGCAGCTGCCGCAGCAGCTGAAATTATGTCTAAAGTAGTTAAGGGACTTCCTGTTCGGCAAGTTTTAGTCGAAGAAAAACTTGACATCAAAAAAGAATTCTATTGTTCTTTTGTAATTAACAATTCCAGAGACGCACGTTGTCCTATGCTCATGTTCAGTACTGAAGGGGGCATGGACATTGAAAGCGTACCTGAGGAATTAATTCATCGCGTCAACATTAATCCTATCTTCGGCTTCCAGATTTATGATGCTGTAGACCTCTGCGTTAAAGCGGGTATTCCGGACAGTGAAATTAGTAAATTTGCCTCATTCTTAACTAAATTGTGGCAGACTTATAAAAAATATGATTGTCAAACCCTTGAGATTAACCCCTTCGTCATGACTGGAAGCGGTGCTCTGGTCTGTGCCGACTGCAAAATGGAGATCGATAACAGTGCTGTTGGCCGTCATCCCGAGTTTGGTATCAGAATTGCTCGAGATCTTCCGGGAGAACCAACTGAATTGGATATTATTGGCTGGAGCATTGAAGAAACAGATTCTCGCGGTACCGGTTTCCTGATGAATATGGGTTATGATGAAGTAAGCCCTGGTTATATTGGCTATCATCCCATTGGTGGCGGCTCCGCTATGATGGGCTTAGACGCTTTGAACCAAGTAGGCTTAAAACCGGCTAACTATGCAGACACCAGCGGCAACCCTGTAGGCTCTAAAATTTATCGTGTTGCTAAATGCGTGCTCTCGCAACCCAATATTGACGGTTATCTTCTCGGCGGTTTCATGATGGCTAACCAAGAACAATGGCATCATGCTAACGCTCTGGTTAAAGTCCTTTGGGAAATCCTGCCGAAGAAACCGGGATTGCCTTGCGTTCTGCTTCTTTGCGGCAACAAAGAGGAAGAATCTTTGGAAATCTTGCGGAAAGGTCTAGCCGAATTAATGACTCCGGATGGTCCTGGCAAGAGGGTTGAAATTTACGGTAAAGAGCATGTTACTGATACCAAATTCATAGGTGAAAGACTCTTGGCTCTCGCTAAAGAGTACAGAGCCGAAAAAGAAGCTCAAGGAAAGTAGGGAATAACTGTGCTGGAAATCAAGGAAAAAAGTATAACTGTGAGAATCGATACCAGCAAGTGTGACACATGCGAAACTAAAGCATGTGCAGCTGCCTGCAAGAAATTTGCTAGAGGATATCTCCAGATTAAAGACGGAAAACCATCTGTAGACCATTTAACTCCTGAAGAAATCCTTCGTCTGGGAACTGAATGCTTAGCTTGTGAGATTGCCTGCAAGTTTGACGGCAACAAAGCTATTGAAATTGATGTTCCCATTGAAGGTCTTGATGCTTATTTGGCTAAGCGTGGTTTAGCCTAAAAATTCGTCTGGTATCGATGGGATACTGAGCAAAAAATAAAATGAGGGATAAATAATGGGCATTTTGATAAGTAAAGAAACAAAGGTAATTGTCCAAGGAATTACTGGTCGTGAAGGATCAGTAAGAACTAAATACATGAAAGAATACGGCACCAAAGTTATTGGCGGAACCAGCCCCGGGAAAAAAGGCCAAGAAGTTCATGGCGTTCCTGTCTATAACACTGTTAAAGAAATTGTACGGGAACACGGTGAAATTGATTTTAGTGTCATCTTCGTACCCGGTGCCGTATTAAAAACAGCGGTTTTTGAAGCTGCCGATGCCGGAGTAAAAAATGTTATTCCTTGTGTCGAGGGAACTCCCGTTCACGACATTATGGAAATGGTTGAATACTGCAAGATGAAAGGAACCCGTCTTATTGGGCCAGGCTCAATTGGTATTATCACCCCTGGTGAAGCTGTTGTCGGTTGGCTTGGAGGCAATGTAGAGTGGGCTAACAAGTTCTTCAAGAAAGGAAATATTGGAGTCTTCTCCCGCAGTGGCGGACAATCAGGTACTATTCCTTGGGTTTTAAGAGAAGGCGGTTTTGGTGTTAGCACTGTAATTCATACCGGAACCGAGCCTGTCCTTGGAACTTCCATGGCTGACCTGCTTCCTCTCTTCGAGGAGGATCCGGAAACCAAAGGTGTGGCAGTTTACGCTGAAATCGGTGGCTCGCAAGAGGAAGAATGTGCTGAAGTTATTGCAGCAGGTAAATTTACCAAGCCATTTGTTATTTATGTGGCTGGCGCTTGGGCTCCTGAAGGTCAACGCTTCTCCCATGCTTCCAATATCGTGGAGCGGGGCCGTGGCTCAGCAAAAAGTAAGATGGAAGCTGTTACCAAAGCCGGTGGTTATGTAGCAGAAACCCCGACAGATATCCCATTAATCTTAAAGGAAAAGATTAAAGACTAAATCCTAAGGATTTGAATGGGAAGGGAGTAGTTTATCATTTCGAAATAAGGTATAATAACTTTGGTAGAATATCTAAATAATACCAAAGTATAATAAAAAAGGAGGATATCAAAATGGCTGTAATGCGCTCTATTCTTTATGTTCCGGGGAATAACCCCAGGATGGTGGAGAAAGCTCCAAGTTTTCCCGCTGACATTATTACACTCGATCTGGAAGATGCTGTACCACCGGCAGAGAAAGAAAATGCCAGAAAAATAATTGCTGAAAATCTCAAATATGTAGGCAAAAATGGTTCTCAAGTTTTCGTTCGTATTAACAACTGGGAAACCTTACTTACTAATGATGACTTAGAAGCAGTTGTCTGGGAAGGCTTACATGGGGTTACCTTGGCCAAGACTGGCCATCCTGATGATGTTAAACGTCTGGATTGGAAACTCGAAGAGCTTGAGCGTCGCCGCGGCTTAGAAGTTGGCAGCATTAAAATTTCCATGTTGCTGGAAACTGCTAAAGGTATTTGCAATGCTTATGAATGCTGCTTAGCTAGTAAGAGAAACGTAAACGCTATATTTGGTGCTGTTGACTATTGCCGTGACATGAGAGTTAAACTCACCTCCGAAGCTGTTGAACAACAATATGCTCGTGCTAGAATGGCTGTTGCTTGCCGTGCTGCAGGTATTGTTGCTATCGATGCTCCATTCGTAGCTTATCAAGATATGGAAGCATTTGAGAAAAACGTTCTTGACGGCAAACAAATGGGCTATGAAGGCCGCATGATTATCCACCCAAGCCAGGTTGAAGTTTGCAACCGTCTGTATGCTCCAGATCCGGCTGATGTCGAGTGGGCTAAAGGTGTTGTTAAAGTCTTTGAAGAAGAAGGTCTCGCAAAAGGTAAAGCAGCTGTTTCCTATAACGGTAAAATGGTTGATACCCCAGTATACCAGAATGCTTTAGACATCCTTAATGCTCAGGCCGAAATTGAAGCTAAAGAAGCACAAAGGAAAAACGGATAAATAAATTACTTTTTGATTTTCAGGTCGCCTCTTTTTTGAGGCGGCCCATCCTTCTCCTATTTTTATCTACTACTGACAAAGCTAAAAAACACTACCTATTGATCTAGCTAACGGCAAAATATTCAAATAAAGATACACGAAATATAACCTAATGCCAAAAACAGCATTGGTAATGGAAAGGAAGATTTATAAATGTCGCGTATTAAGAATCTGCGTGAGGAAGCTTTAGCTTTTCATGCCGCAAGACCTGGAAAACTTGAAGTTAGAGTTACTGTACCTGCTAGAGACAGGGACGATTTAACATTGGCTTATTCTCCCGGAGTTGCCGAACCGGTTAAAGAAATAGCTAAAGATTTGGAAAATCTGGACATTTATACTAATCATGCCAACTATGTTTGCATTGTTTCCGATGGTAGCGCTATTCTTGGGCTCGGTAATTTAGGCGCAGCAGCAGCTATGCCCGTAATGGAAGGTAAAGCATTACTCTTCAAAACCTTTGCTGATGTTGATGCTTTTCCGATTTGTGTCAATACCAATGATACTAACAAAATCGTAGAATTAATAGAATTAATGGCTCCTACTTTTGGCGGAGTAAACTTAGAAGATATTAAAGCTCCCGAATGTTTTTACATTGAAGAAGCTTTAAAAGCTCGCGGCATATTTAAAGGCCCCATTTTCCATGACGACCAACATGGAACTGCTGTAGTTACCCTTGCAGGACTATATAACGCCCTGAAAGTCGTCGGCAAGAAAATGGAAGACATCAAAGTTGTAGCTAACGGCGCAGGTGCTGCCGGAATAGCTATCATTAAACTGTTGATGGCTGAAGGCTTGAAAAATGTTATTATGTGCGATACCAAAGGCGCAATTTACGAAGGCCGTACAGAAGGCATGAACCCTTGGAAAGAGCAAATCGCTAAAGCTACCAACCCTGACAAAGTTAAAGGGACCTTAAGAGATGCCATTAAAGGCGCCGATGTCTTTATTGGTGTTTCCGTTCCTGATTCCTTAGATGAAGAAATGATTAAGTCCATGGCCAAAGATCCAATTATCTTTGCTCAAGCTAACCCAATCCCCGAAATTTGGCCGATTGAAAGAGCTATTAATGCCGGTGCCGCAATTATTGCTACTGGCCGTTCCGATATTCAGAACCAGGTTAATAACGTCCTGGCATTCCCTGGCATGTTCCGTGGAGCTATTGATGTAAGAGCAACCGATATTAATGATGCAATGAAGATTGCCGCAGCTAAAGCTATTGCTTCCTGCGTTAAACCCGAAGAATTAGGTCCGAACCTCATTATTCCTAATGCTTTCAATCTTGAAGTTGCACCTGCTGTTGCTGCTGCTACAGCTCAAGCTGCTATTGAGTCCGGAATTGCCAGAAGACCAATGGATCCCAAGGATGTTGCCGAAGGTCTCAAGAAGAGACTTGCTAACCAATACAAATAAACAAATCTATACAAAAATTGCTATTCAAACACATGAATGCCCCATAAATGCTTATGGAGCGGTCAATTAATGACCGCTTTTTTTATTTAGGCTCTCCCCTATTAATTCAGCGTTTTGGCCTGAAATCTTCAAAAAGCCAACCCATATCATAAATAATTGGTACGGATTGGCTTTCAGCTTGAGAAATTTCTTTTAAATGTGATTGACAATCAACAAAAGTTTTTAATATTAAAGAGTTAAAGAATTTAGTAAGCAAAAGGAAAAACAAGGTTGTGAACAAATAGATCATTAAATAGCTCTAAGGTTTATGACTAGTCATAGTGTATAAATAGGGGGGCGACCTAATGGATGTTGGGGATATTAAGCATTGACTTTGATTACTTTATTGATGCTTCTTCCAAAGAAAGAGATTTATATTTTCCTAATGGGAGTGAGGATATCCCTAAAAGCAAGTATAAACTTCTCTGGGAAGAAAAATATTCAAACTATCCAAAGCTCAAAAAAATAGGAGTGATAAAAGACTACTATTTCCTAAAAAATTTTCTTATGTCCTTAAATATCAATAAGGTTTATTTTTATAAGGCTGATAACCATAAAAGCATAAGAGAAATAATAGACATGATACCGTCCAATTTACAATTAAAGATAGTAAATATTGATTTTCATCATGATTATTATCATTATTATAGCGGTGGAGATAAATACAACTGTGGTAATTGGCTAAGAAGGGTGCTCGAAGAAAGGCCCAATACAAAAGTGATATGGATTCGAAGAAATGATTCCCAGCTCAATAGTTTGGAAGGAATGTTTCCATTTGAGAATACTACAGATATAAAATCCATTTTGTACGAAAAGTTCGATTATGTGTTTATTTGTAGAAGTCCTGAATGGAGCCCGCCACACTTAAACAATAAATTTGAAGAGTTAACTTGCTGGTTACTTAGAGGCAAAACAGCCTAAATTATCGAATGAAGAAGTTAAGAGTAATAGCTAGGGAAGAGTCTGGAGGATCGACATGAAAGTAAGGACAATAACCGAAAATGGTAAAGGGATTGCAATTTGTAAACAGTGAAAAGGTACTGTTAACAGATGTCCAATCGGCTTTGGATTTTATGATGACTGTTCAGTATGATACCGGCTATAATCGTATCATTCTGAATAAAGCAGCTATATGTGAGGAATTTTTTAATTTAAGCACCAAACTTGCCGGAGAAGTTTTACAAAAGTTTGTTAACTATGATGTAAAGCTTGCTATTGTTGGAGACTTTTCTGGATATACAAGTAAAAGCTTGCGAGACTTTATTTATGAATGTAACAAGGGGAAAGATATATTTTTCTTATCAGATGAAAAGCAGGCTATTGAAAGATTAAGTTCAATAGATTAATATTAAGCTCAATAGATTAATTTAGAAAATGCGGTGCAAAAAGACCGCTTTTTATTTTGATAAATTAAATTTTAGATATAAGAAAGAAAGTTAGATAAAATAGGAAATTATTCGAAATTATCAAAATAGAATTGAATTTCTCAGAAATATATTATATTATTAATGCAATATATGGCATGGTGGCCAGACCGGAATTTGGCCATTTATACATTATTTTCATTATTTATAAGTTACTTTATAAGTAAGTAAATAGGGAAAAGAGGTGTAGTTGGTGGTGGAAAGATTAAACGACTTATATGAGAAATTTAAAGCAAAATTTGAGGGAGTTAATGGGGAGTGTTACAGGGTTGCCAAAATTGAAGAAATCGGGAATTTAGCTGTTAAAATTTTAGCTAATAAAGGCGCCAAAACTATTGCTCTCTATGAGTCTCCACTTTCACAGGCAGCTAAACTGAAGGAAAAACTTTGTTCTGCAGGTTTTGAAGTTCATACGGATAATCTTTTTGCAGCCTCATCTCAAGATGATGTTGGAATAACTGAAGTAAACTGGGGAATTGCCGAACTGGGTTCGATGGTACAGATAGCACCTGAAGTTGATAACAGGCTCTGCTCAACATTGGTGCCTATTCATTTAGCTTTGTTGAGAACAAAATCTATTGTGGCTGACGTGGACGAAATAATGGAAATTTTGGACAACCTCCCGCAAATACCTGGGTTTGTCGGTTTTATAACTGGACCCAGCAGAAGCTCGGATATTGAACGTATCTTGGAAATCGGTGTACACGGTCCCGAACAAGTAATCTTAATTTTGGTTGATGAATAAAAAAGGGAAGATGAGGTGAGAAGAGATGGCTAACACTCAACTTAAAAAAGAAATTTCCGAGGCTCTACAAAACAATGTTTTAAGAGGGGCCTTAGAGCGTTTCTCCCGTTTATATGTTATTGCTAGAGAAAAAGCTTACGAAGGATATGATTTTGAGGATTTAAGAAATAATATTCAAAGAGTAAAATCCTATGCGGCAGATCATATTGATGAAATGATTGACCTTTTTGAGAAAAATGCTAAAGCTCGAGGAGCTAAAGTTTTCCGGGCTGCTAACGGCAAAGAGGCCAATGATTATGTACGCCGCATAGCTAAAGAGAATAACGTTAAAAAAGTTGTAAAATCTAAATCCATGGCCTCTGAAGAAATTCTCATGAACGAAGCCTTAAGAGAAGACGGCTTGGAAGTTCAAGAGACAGACTTAGGGGAATTCATTATTGCTATTGAAGGTAAACACCCTTCTCATATGGTTTTCCCTGCTATTCATTTAACTAAAGAGCAAGTGGCTGATTTGTTTACCGGTTATACCAAAAAGAAAAACGACCCAGTAATATCGAAATTGGTTAAAACCGCTCGCTCTGTCATGAGGAAAAAGTTCCTGGAAGCGGATATGGGTATCTCCGGGGCAAATATTGCTGTAGCTGAAACTGGTACTCTTTTTACATTCACCAATGAAGGTAACGCCAGGCTGACATCTACTATTCCTAGGGTTCATGTTTATATTGTAGGTATTGAAAAAATTGTCCCCAAATTCAAGGATGCCACTTATATAATGAAAGCACTGCCTCGTAACGGTACTGCCCAAAATATTACTACCTATGTTTCCCTATATACCGGCGCAACAGAAGCCTACTTGGAAGACGGCACCAAGGGCGAGAAAGAATTTCATATTGTTATTTTGGATAACGGTAGGCGCAAGATATTACAGGACGAGAAGTTCCGGCAAATCTTTAACTGTATACGCTGCGGAGGATGCATTAACGTATGTCCGGCATTCCAGCTGGTAGGAGGCCATGTCTATGGCGGCCATGCTTATACCGGAGGAATAGGTACTATTTTAACGGCTTTTCTCACTTCGGAAGAAACAGCCAACCAAGTTCAAAACCTCTGCTTGCAGTGTGGTTCCTGTACAGAAGTATGTGCCGGGAAACTAAATATCCCGGAAATGATCTTAGAGCTAAGAAATCGCCATGGCGCCAAGACAGGTTTGCCATTTACCCAAAAATTCGCTTTAGACGTTGTTTCTAACCGGAGATTATTCCATTCTCTGTTAAGGATTGCCTCAGTAGCCCAAAAACCATTTACGAAGGGACAGCCGGTAATTCGCCATCTTCCTATGTTCTTATCCGGACTAACCGAAGGCAGAAGCCTTCCGGCTATTGCCAAAACACCTTTTAGAGATATTTTCCCAACTATCAAGCAAGATGTTCCTAATCCTAAAGGTACGGTTGCTTTTTATGCAGGCTGCTTGGTGGACTTTGTCTATCCCAGGATAGGGGAAGGCGTTGTCTCAGCCTTAAATGAAGTGGGCTATAAAGTAGTTTTCCCAGAGAAACAGTCCTGCTGTGGCGCACCTGCCAGTTATATGGGCGATAAGGAAAATGCTGTCAAATCCGCTATTTTAAATATTGAAGCCCTGGAAGCCGAAAAAGTTGATTATATAGTCTCAGCCTGCCCGACTTGTACTCATGGCTTGCTTGACTACCAAAAACTATTGGAAGATAAGCCGGAAATGCTGAAGCGGGCTAAAGTCCTGGCTGAAAAACTCTATGACTTTCCTAAGCTCATCACTATGCTGGGAGGGCTTAAAGATAAAGGTGATGGCATTCCTTTGAAGGTTACCTACCATGATTCCTGCCATTTACGGCGGACGATGGGAGTCTACAAGGAACAGCGTGCGCTCCTGGCTGGAACCAGCGGCATAGAACTTATAGAAATGAAAGAATCTGACCGTTGTTGTGGCTTTGCCGGCTCATATTCAATAAAATTCCCTGAAATTTCTGTGCCCATTTTGCAAAGAAAAATTCAAAATATCCTTGAAACAGGTGCCGAAGTTGTTGCTTTAGATTGCCCAGGTTGCTTAATGCAAATAACCGGCGGCCTCGATCAGATCAATTCCAAAATAAAAGTCAAGCATACTGCTGAATTATTGTTAGATAAAAGAAAGAAATAATATCGACAATCTTAGAATAAAAAAAAGAAATTTCTACCAAGGAATATTAGCTGCTTGCTAGAATAATATTAGGGTAAAACATCACCTTTTCCCTAGGAAAGTATTGACAATGTGTTGTCACGGCAGGCGACGTATCGCAAAAACTAGGAAAAGGGATTGTTCGGAAGATTGAAAGGAGGTATGCTCAGCATAAATCTGTCCTCCAGCATTTAGGAAATGAAATAAAATACTTTCAATTGGTTGTAGGAATGGGATATGGCTTGAATAAATTGCTGGAGAGAATATGCTTAGCAGTCAATCTTCTAACTTAGCAGCATCTTAAGAATACTGCAGTATTGTAAGCCAAGTTTATAGGGGTAGGGCTGCATCTGGTTGCTGGCAACCGAGCGGAAGTTGTAGCCCTTAAGTTGGAGCCGGAAGGCTCCTTTTTTTGTCATAATAAGATGGCAATAATTGGTCATGTAATTCTGCAGTAATTCTTAAGAAATATTAGCTTTTAGTTCTTAAAGACAATTGACAGAACAGACAAAATATTATTTAATTTACAGTATAGAGTAAATAGCGGAAATAATCTGAGGTTTGTGAAAATTCATACAAGAACTTCGTTTATTGAAATAATATCTTCAAGATAAAATACATTAAAATATTCAGATGGCTAATAATGTTCCTTTAATGGTCTGGCCATCCGGTCAGACCACATAAGTCCTCATACCTTTCGAGTAAGTTATTTGTATTACAAAATAACTTTCTCATATTACTTTTTCGAATAACTTTTGTCTATCGCGTGTGAGTTGTTAATTATTTGACACTCCACGATAGAAATATAGTCAACATATAGTGCCAGAGAGAAAGAGATAGGTACTATATAGGTTTAGCAAAAGAAGGAGGTAAAAACATGGCTAGCAAAAAAGGGCGGGCAAAGAAATTGACCAGGCGTTCATTCCTGAAGCTCTTCGGGGGAGCAAGCCTGGCTGGTATCTCGCTGAACCTTGCCGGTTGCAGCAAACCGCTCACAGCCGACCGAGCTGCAGGTGGCGAAGGGTGGATACCGACCCAGTACAACATTCCTGGGAATTGGCCTACCCAAGTAAGAGGGCGTGTAGCTATTGATCCTACAAACCCCTCAATTCATCGTGACGACCAAAAATGTATACTTTGCGGTCAATGTATCGAAGTCTGTCAAAATGTCCAGACAGTCTATGGCAACTACGAATTGCCTCTTAAAAATGACTTAATATGTATCCATTGCGGTCAGTGCACACATTGGTGCCCTTCCGGTGCCATCGCTGAAGTAGACGACACCGCAAAAGTTTTAAAAGCGCTTAATGACCCCGAGATTCATGTAGTAGTGCAAACAGCCCCGGCTACCAGAGTTGGGCTGGGAGAAGAATTCGGGCTGCCTGTTGGAACCAATGTCCAGGGCAAACAAGTAGCAGCCTTAAAAAAATTAGGCTTTGATGCCGTTTTTGATACTAACTTTACTGCTGACCTCACCATCATGGAAGAAGGTACCGAACTGGTGAAACGCCTGACAGGAGAACTTAAAGAACCACTCCCGCAATTAACCTCCTGTTGCCCAGGCTGGGTAAAATTTGTGGAATACTTTTATCCCGATCTTATCCATCATTTATCCTCTGCGAAGTCACCACAACAAATGGAAGGTGCTTTAATAAAAACCTATTATGCTAAAGCCAAAGGAATTGATCCTAAAAAAATCTATTCCGTATCAATCATGCCGTGTACAGCCAAAAAATTTGAATGCCAGCGCCCGGAAATGATTTCGGCGAGCAAACACCTGGAAGATGACAAAGTAACTCCTGATGTTGATGTTGTGCTTACCACCAGAGAACTGGCACGGATGATAAAAAGCGCAGGGATAGATTTTAACTCTTTAGCCGATGAAAAATACGACCGTTTAATGGGTGAATCGACCGGTGCCGCCATCATCTTTGGGACAACCGGGGGAGTTATGGAAGCAGCGGTCCGTTCGGCTTGGTATTTAGTAACTAATGAACAGCCGCCGGCAGAACTTTGGAACCTAACCCCCGTCCGGGGAATGGAAGGCATTAAAGAAGGAGCAGTGACCATACCCGGCGCAGGAGAAGTCAGAGTAGCTGTAGCTCATGGCCTTGGTAACGCCCGCAAGCTGATGGACCAAGTCCGGGCTGGGAAATCACCTTATCATTTTATAGAAGTTATGGCTTGCCCCGGAGGCTGTGAGTACGGCGGTGGCCAACCGCGGGCTTCAGCGCCGCCTTCCGATCAAGTCCGTGAAAGAAGGACCAAAACCATTTATGAAATGGATGCTAAATGCCCACTGCGCAACAGCCATGACAACCCGGAAATCGCGCAAATCTATAAAGATTTCCTGGGAACCCCAATGAGCCATATTGCGCATGAACTATTGCATACCGAATATACATCCAGAGCTGATAGCTTTACACCTAAAAAAGTTTAAACTGGAGGTGAAAGTAAATGAGTAGCGCTGTAAATACCCAAAGCAAGACCTTTGGAGTCTTAGTAGATATACCAAAATGTATTGGTTGCGAAAGCTGCTCAGTGGCTTGCAAACTATACAACGACCTTAAATGGGACCCAAAACGAAAAGCTAAAACAGCCAGAGAAAGAGCACAAGAACCCAATAAAGGCTTATGGGCGGACGATTGGACATCTATTAATCTCTATGAACCTGAAAAGAACGGTCAAAAAGTTCTTAGATTTGTTAAAACCCAATGTTTTCACTGTTTGGAACCGGCTTGCGCCTCGGCATGTTTCTCCAAAGCCTTCCAAAAGCTGCCTCAAGGGCCGGTAATTTATGACCAAAGCCTTTGTGTAGGCTGCCGTTACTGCATGTTGGCATGCCCATTTGATATCCTGAAATACGAATGGGAAAAAGCCATTCCTGGTGTGAGAAAATGCCAGATGTGTGCTCAAAGAGGAGCCAATTTCCAGATTCCGGCCTGTGTATCGGTTTGCCCGACAGGAGCATTAACCTGCGGGGAAAGAGATGAACTCTTGGCCGAAGCCAGAAAGAGAATTAAAGAAAACGGCTATATCGACCATATCTTTGGCGAAAAAGAAGCCGGTGGAACATCCTGGCTCTACATTTCTGATGTGCCCTTTGACCAAATGCGTTTTAGAACTGATGTAACCACAAGGCCAATGCCTTCCTATTCCGAAGGATATATGAAGCTGACTCCGCTGGTAGGCATAAGCTGGGCGGCAGTTTTAACCGGCCTTTACGTCTACAACAATAAATGGAAAGAACCTCTGGACTAAAAACATTCGTAAGGAGGGAAAAGAATGGAAAGCGCTCGTAAGAGATGGAGCTTTAAAATAACACCCATGCGCCTTGTCTTTGCCGCCATTGCAGCTTTAGCCATCCTTATAATCATTGTCCGTATGATTCTAGGTCTAGGCGCAACCACAAACTTAAACGACCAATGGCCTTGGGGATTTTGGATTTCCTTTGATGTCTTGTTAGGAGTGGCTTTAGCCGGTGGAGGCTATGGTATAGCTTTAATAGTCTACGTTTTAAGAAGAGACCAATTTTATCCTGTGGCTAGAAGTGCCATGCTTACTTCACTTTTGGGATATGTTATCGTTGTGTTAGGACTTTTAATTGAAGTAGGACAATGGTTTAACTTCTGGCGGCCCTTCGTATCCTGGGGGCATAGCAGCATATTGTTTGAAGTTTTCTGGTGTATCTCCATGTACACCATAATCCAAGTTTTAGAGTTCTGTGAAATAGGCACGGAAAAAGTGTTTAAAGGCTGGCATAAATATTTCAAAAAAGCCATGCCGGTTCTCCTAATCGTTGGAATTACTTTGCCGACCTTACACCAATCTTCATTAGGAGCCTTGTACTACATGATGGTAGGCAAACTTGACGTCCTCTGGTGGTCAATTCTTTTACCGGTCTTCTTCCTCTTATCTTCCTTCTTTGTCGGACCGGGCATGATTATTCTAGAAAGTGCCTTATCCGGCAGGGCTTTCAACCATAAAGTTGACCCCAGAGTGTTCCAAGGACTTATGAAAATATCCGGCGGCGTAATGATTGTCTATCTGGGCCTTAAGATTATTGACCTGGTGGTAGCCGGAGAATTAGCAAAAGCTTTCGCTTTTGATTTTGTAAGCATAATGTTCCTCTTAGAACTGGTCTGTGGGGTAGCTATACCGATTTGCATTGCTTTCAGCAAGCTTAGCGCTTCCAGAAAAGGACAAATAACCTTCGGCCTTTTAACCGTAGGCGGAGTAGTTTTAAACAGGTTTAACGTGGTATTGACGGGAATGCGCGACTACTTAAGCGGTACCCTGGGCGGCTCTTACTTCCCTGCTTGGACCGAGATTGTAGTCAGTGCCGGCCTGGTTTCCATTGCCTGTCTTGTATATCTCTTTATTGCTGAAAACTTCAGTATTCTCGATCATCGCGGCTCAGAGCCTGTGAAAGGTGTTATGATTGAGCACGGTAAGTATGCCTACTTCAAATAAAATTTTTATTTAAGATTTGCTTGGGTAGGGAAACAAATAACCTATACCTATACCTAAAAGAAATGAACCGGTAAAGTCAAACCGGTTCATTTCTTTAGGCGGGCCATGCCTAACGACTAATTAGCTCTAAGATTTTAAAAGCGTAGGGTTAGTTTTTTATAACTCTAATATTGAGGCTTCATCTCTGTCCAATTTTTTCAGGCAGACACTTAACCGTTCTCTTAAAGCCTGATCGGTCACAGCCTCTCGCATTTGTCTTAAGAGATCGATAGTACGGCGGAAGACGGAGATAATATCCCCTTCGTCCAGAGTGCATAATTGCTGGATGTCACTTAAAGGGGAGCCTTGACTCCAAAAGTAGGTAATAACCCCTACTCTAGGGTCAAAGCGGACGGCTTCAGGGCCACAGATGCTTTGAATGAACTTTTGAATTTCTCCGAAAGGGGAGAAATCAAGATAATTTGTTTTCACAAAAAAATCATAGCGTTTGCTTTCATAGTCAATACAGGAAATCAAAGCATTAAGTTGATCGTCCTCGAGATTTTCCAAAAGTCCGGAATAAACCAATTCTGTTACGAATAATTCTTGAACATAAATATGGCGGGCGAATTCTCCTCGCGGTAAAAGCTTATCCCCCTCTATGTAGCCAATTTGGTTTAAATGGTTTTTCTTGCGCATAAATTCGTCTTTAAAAGTATTGTAATCGGGCAAGGAAGCCAGTTGGCTCTTAAGTACCGTAATTTGTTCCTCTAGTTTTTGCCACTTTTCGAAATAAACCCGGCAAAACTCGTTTTGTTTTTTGGAACATTTACTGGGAGGTTTTTTTAAGATTTTTTCCCAGCGGCGAATTTTACGCTGCATTTGGCGGCCGTAAATTTTATTGCGCCGGCGAGGATCTAGTTTGTTGTAAGCTTTCCTCAAACGCTCCAATTCTTTTTGTTTAGGGTAATAGTTTAATGGGCAGTGATAGGAATCTACATGGTCACAAAAATTCTTTTTAGCTTCAGCGGCTTGCTCGGAAAGCTCCGAGATTTCTTCTTCTGTCTTATTAGCAATTACTAAATAAGAATGGGCGGCAAAACTCTTTTTAAAATATATGTCAATTTGCTCTTTATTAAGAGTTGCCAGCAAGTTTAGGACTGTATTGTAAGAAAGACGAAATTGGCTGGTGAGGGGTTCCAAACGCTGAATATCAAATTTAATAGGCGGTTCTTTTTCAAAGTAGTTCAAATCCACTATAGCGAAAGAATAACCTTTTTCGTCAATTCCCCTGCGACCTGCCCGACCGGACATTTGAAAAAATTCGTGATTTTCTAGGGGGCGGAAATTCCGACCGTCATATTTCTTCAAAGAATCAAAACAAACCGATTTTACGGGATAGTTAATCCCTACACTGAATGTTTCCGTGCAGTACAGGACGGCTATCAATTTGCTCAAAAAGAGGTCTTCCACTACTGATTTTTGTAAGGGAAGAAGGCCGGCGTGATGGTAAGCGATTCCTTTCCGGCAAACCCTATACAGTTTGCGGGTAGAAGGTGACCAAAGTTCTTCTTCTCCAAACTGCTCCAAAAATATTTCTTTGACCTTGGAACTTTGTTCAGGATTGAGGTAATTATTGTATAAAGCCAGTTCCAAAGCTTTATCGGCGCATTGTTTACGGCTAAAAACGAAATATAAAGCAGGTAAGTAATCTTTTTCAATTTTTTTGATTAGGTCCAAGTGAGTTGTCGGTTTAAATATAGGAGAACCAAGGTTTGCTGTTTCCTTGGCTTTTTTTATTTTTTGATAATAAAACTTCAGCAGATCGTCATAATTGACAAAACCGGTTTCTTGGGTAAAGTAATAATAATCTAGAGGGACGACTCTTTGGTGTTCCTCTATTAATACTACTTTATCCTGGCGAATGGTTTCAATCCAATTCGCTAAGTCCGAGGCATTGGCTATGGTAGCGCTGAGACCAAGAATTTTGATATGAGAAGGAGAGAGAATTATAGATTCTTCCCACACTGTTCCCCGGTCTTCATCATTTAACCAATGAATTTCATCAAAAATTATATAGGAGACATCGTTTAAGGCTTCATCATTGGTAATAACCTGATTGCGCAGGATTTCGGTGGTCATAACCAACAAAGAGGCTGTAGGGTTTATGACTACATCGCCGGTCATTATCCCAACAGTGTTTTGACCAAACTTTTGGCTGAAATCTTTATATTTTTGATTGCTTAAAGCTTTGATAGGAGCGGTATAAATAATTTTTTTTCCTTCGCGGATAGATTTTTCCACTAAATAATCTGCCACGAGGGTCTTACCGGTGCCGGTGGGCGCAGAAACAATGACCGAATAATTATCGTTAATTGCTTCTAAGGATTTTATTTGGAATTCATCAAGTTTTAGACCCTGATACTCTGAAATCAATCTTGTCAACTCGCCTTTCGACTTTTAAAACTAGATAATAATGGTAATTGGAAGTTTGAATAATTTTCAATTATTGTAACAAAGTCATTGAAGATAAGCAAATAGGAAGCCCCTCATCACTTTATAAGTGTGGGGGCAAATCTAAACTTTATTCATGATAATTTTTGGGAGAAAAAGAAATTTATTTTTCTTCTAAGGGGTGAGAGGGGTAAGCTGCAACGACTTGGGCTGCCGCTACAATTTCGGCCAATACCCGTGCTTTATCCGGAACCATTTGGGCTTCAAAATTAGTAAGTACTTCTCCTCTCAGAGAAACGTAATAGCGTGGAGGAAGACGGTTCAAAGCAAAAGCTGCAATATCAGCTTGACATTTTTCGCACTTACAGGGAAGATTCGCTTGGGGCAAATAATCCTTGAGAATTCTTTCCACCATCACTTCACTAAAATTTTTAAACTCATACATATGCATTATGTAGCCCTCCCAAGGCATCCAGATATTGTAGATTTAATTATAGCATATTAAACGTATAGTTAGAAGATAGTGGAAAAATAAATTAATCTTTTTATTTTAAAAGGAGGGCAATGAGGCCAGCAACTAAGGGCAGACAAAAAAGGATCATTATGGCTGTAGAAAGACCGAACCAATCGCCAATACCGCCTATTGGAATCACCGCCAGACTGCCGAGACCTACTGAAAACCCCATGGAAATGGCCGAAGCCAAAGATTTATTATTGGGAATGGTTTCTTGGGCAGCAACAACGGTCACCGAGAAACTGGATAAGAGACCAGACCGGCTAAGGCAACTATTAACACAAGGAGAGGGAAACTCTTAATTATCCCGGTTAAAGATAAAAAAATTGCCATCCAGAGAGTACCGATATGAACAAACCAGCGGATTCCTTGTTGGTCCAAGAAATAGCCAAAGAAAGGCTAACAAAATAAGAAGTCAGAGAGAAGACTGAAACTAGAATCGCAGCTTTAGTTGCAGTAACACCTAAAGATATAGCTAAAAAAGGTATCAGTGCCGGTAGATAATTGCTGTACATATCATTTAAAACATGGGCCAAAGAAATTATCCCGACACCCGAATAATCAATGGCCTGCAGCTTTAGTTTGGAAATGATTTGGGCCATTTTATTACTCCTTATATTTTTATTTCTACATTTCAATATGTAATGATTTATAATTAAAGGGACAAATTATATGATAAGTGAAATAAGTTCTAAATCTTACCTCGATTATTGTGTAAAATGCATTATAGTGTCAAATGCATTATTCTTAAAAAGAAGTTGCCAATTTAAAATTAAGGGATAGGAGCATAACTATTATGAATTATCAGGGAAAGGACAAAGCCCAGTATGTTCGTACCATGTTTAATTCCATTGCTGGGCGCTACGATTTGCTTAATACTTTAATGAGTTTGGGCATGGATCAAAGCTGGCGGCGCCAAGTAGTCCAAACAGTTCGGGCCGAGAAAGGTATGAAGATCCTTGATGTCTGTTGCGGCACGGGAAAACTGACGAAAGAACTCGCCAAAGCGGTTCTTCCTACCGGCCAGGTGGTTGGAATTGACTTTTCCGAAAACATGCTAAAAGAAGCCTGGAAAAACCTTCAAGACTTAGCCGGTCAAGAAAATATTAAGTTGATACAGGGTGATGCATTAAATTTGCCTTTTGCAAGCAACAGTTTTGACGGGGCGACTGTTGGTTGGGGGCTAAGGAATTTGCCCGACCTCCGGCAAGGAATCAGGGAAATGATCAGAGTTGTTAAGCCGGGTTCAATGGTTGTTTCCCTTGACATGGGAAAACCAACTATGCCGGTATTTAAGCAACTTTATTGGCTGTATTTCAAAAAGGTTGTTCCTCTTTTAGGAAAGATTTGGGCTGGGAAGCAGCAAGAATATAATTATCTCTATCAGTCGGCTTGCGAATTTGAATCCCAAAGGGAGTTGGCTAGGATTTTCCAAGAATGCGGGTTAACCGAGACAGGATATAAAGATTTGGCCGGCGGAGTTGTTGCGGTTGTCTACGGCCGGAAATAATCTTTGAATAACTGAAGTAAAACAGAATATATAGTAATGGTGATAATTCGTTAACGATGATAATCCTTGCATTTTTGGCAGTTAATAAAATGCTCAAATAATAGGGGAGGTGGAAAGAGTGCTTACCCCTAGCTTGGAAGATTATTTGGAAGAAGTATATCGCTTTTCCCTTACAAACGAGAATATCAGAGTAACCGATATCAGTAATAAGCTAAGTGTTTCTTTGCCCTCGGTCTCTAAGGCTTTAATGAAGCTAAAAGAAAAGGGATATATATTATATAAGCCGTATGGCACTATCGAACTTACGGAAAAAGGAAAAGAACGCGGAAGCTTTCTTGTTGCCAGGAACCGCCTTCTACAAGAGTTCCTTGCTTTAATTTGCGTCCGTTGTGATTTTGCCGCTGAGGCTGAAGCCGTGGAGCACTATCTCTCTAAAGAGACCGTAACCGCCATTCAAATCCTGGTTAATTTTTTTAAAGATAATCCAGAAATCTATCAAAAGTTTATTGATTACAATAACTTCCGTTAAAAATAATACATTGATATAAAGAAATCTATGCTATAACAAAGCTATCCATAATTAAAGCTATCTATTACAAAAGTTTTGGATATAAAACTTTAAACAATATTCAGAGCATAGGCGATTTGAGCGACGAGAAAACATACGGTAAAGGCTGTCAGGGTTGGGATTAAAAAGGCCAGCATAGCCCATTTCTTGCTGCCTGTTTCTTTTAGAACAGTTAGGAGTGTTGTCCCACAAGGCCAGTGTAAAAGGGAAAAGAGCATGGTATTAATTGCTGTCAACCAGGTCCAGCCATTATTTATTAAGAGATTGTGCAAATCTATCAAGCTGTCAAATTCCAAAATATAACCTGTGGACATATAGCTCATAATCAGGATGGGCAAAACAATTTCATTCGCCGGTAAACCCAGAATAAAGGCCATTAGGATATATCCGTCCAACCCTATTGCTTTAGCTAGAGGTTGTAGGAAATGAGCTGCATGGCTGATTAGATTTGATTCTCCTATGTAAATATTACCTAGCATCCAGGTAATGGCGCCTGCCGGCGCCGCTACCAGCACAGCCCGACGAAGAACAAATATTGTCCGGTCGATAATAGAGCGATAAACAATACTACCAATTTTAGGTCTGCGGTACGGAGGCAGTTCTAAAATCATGGTAGAAGGTTGCCCTTTGAGGATAGTATGGGATAACAGCCAGGAGAGGGCAAAAGTGGTACTGACTCCAAGGAGAATCAAAGCAGTGATAATAGCCGCAATAGTTAAAGATTGATAATGCTGCGCTACTGCTCCCGCTCCGAAAATTGTCCCAAGGGCTATGAGAGTAGGAAACCTTCCATTGCAAGGTACATAATTATTGGTCAGGATAGCTATAAGCCTTTCCCGGGGGGAATCGATAATTCGGCAAGAAACAATTGCCGCGGCATTGCAGCCAAAACCCATACACATTGTTAAGCTTTGCTTACCACAGGCTTTAGCCTTTTTAAAAAGATGGTCAAGATTGAAAGCTACTCGGGGTAAATAACCGAGATCTTCCAAAAGGGTAAAAAGAGGGAAAAAAATAGCCATGGGAGGAAGCATAACCGATACCACCCAGGCTAAAGAACGGTATAAGCCGAGGACGATAACTCCATGCAACCAGGCAGGCGCATGGAGGGCAATAAACCAATCGGTAAGAACATCTTGAAGAGAAAAGAGGAGAAGGGAAAGGAGCCGGGAAGGTTCATTGGCCCCGGTAATTGTAATCCAAAAAACTACGGCTAACAGCAAGAGCATTATGGGATAGCCAAAAAGTTTAGAGGTTAGTATATTATCTGCCTTGTA
>DUML01000111.1 GCA_012839895.1 Peptococcaceae bacterium
ATATTGAACGGGCTGCCCAATTTATTTTTTTAAATCGTACCTGTTATAATGGCCTTTACCGAGTTAACCGGGAAGGACTTTTCAATGTACCTGCAGGGGATTATAAAAATCCAACTATTTGTGATGAAAAAAATCTGTACGCTACAAGTTCTCTACTACAAAAAGTGCATATATTTGCCGGTGATTTTAGAGAAAGTATTAAATATGCTGATAAATATAGCTTTGTTTATTTTGATCCGCCATACCGTCCACTGAATGCTACTTCTAACTTTACATCTTACAATAAATTTGATTTTACAGATGAGGATCAAGTGCAGCTTGCCCATTTTTTTGCAAAAATGAATGACACCGGCGCTTTGCTTATGCTAAGCAATTCCGATCCTAAAAACGAAAACCCTGACGATAATTTTTTTGATGAACTGTATGGGCAATTTTATATACATAGAATAAAAGCTAAGCGAGCTATCAATTCCAACGGAGAACGCAGGGGATTTTTAAGCGAGCTTCTTATAACTAATTACGAAGTAAAAGATTAGGGGGATAGGATGAAATATTTAGATATTTTTAATAAAAGGCTGGCTTGTTCAGATACAGATGAAGTATTTAATTACTTGATTACCCATATGAAAGAAACTATTAAAGGGTGGGATTTTTTTGTTGCTTGGGAAAAAGTAATGAATAAAGTAGGTATTATTGAAGTTGAATTAAATATTTTAAATTATCTTAGCGGTAAAAAAAATATACGAGAAGAATTTAAAATATTGATAGGTAAGTATCCTGAGATTGTAGAGATTCTCCCTATTCTAATTGCTTTAAGAGAGAAAAATATTAAAGTACTTGAGCCACTTGAAAACAATGTTTTTAATTACAAGGAATACACGTTTCACAAGAAGAAGAATTACAGTCCTAATGAAATAGAAATGCTTGCGGAATTTGCTGAAAAGTCAGGCCTTCTTAAAATGTTTGAGGAACAGAATATTAAAAATGTTGTTGACTATGTAATCGGTATTGAAGTAGGGCTGGATACCAATGCAAGAAAAAACAGAAGCGGTACGGGTATGGAACTAATAACCGAACTGTTTATTAAGAAAATCTGCTCCGATAATAAATACCGCTATATAAAACAAGCAACGTCACAGAAAATTAAAGAATTATTTGGGTATGATGTGTCTGTAGACAAATCAGAACGTTCATTTGATTTTGCAATAGACAGTGGTCCCAAATTATATCTTATTGAAACCAATTATTATTCAGGCGGGGGCTCAAAACTTAAATCTGTAGCTGGGGAATTTACAACACTCTTTAACTTTCTTAAAGAGAAAACACCGGAACATGGCTTTATTTGGATTACAGACGGCAAAGGATGGGAAACGGCGATAAATCCTCTCAGAGAATCGTTTGATAAAGTAGATTATATACTCAATCTTGATATGGTTCAAAATGGCATTCTAAAAGACATCATATCGCAAGGGTTGTGAAATAGTGGCAAAAAAAGTAATATGCCTGTGCTGTGGACAAAAATATACCAGAACTCAGTATCCTGAGCATCTTGAGAAAAATCATGAAGATGAACATCTTAAGCTTATAGAAAATATAAAGAATGATCTTCAGAATGGCTTTGACATTAAAGACACAGCAGCCAATAATTGCGTAACGGAAACATTTGTAAAAAAAGTGGCCAAACAATTGTTGCTGCTTATCAAAGAGGAAGCGTCAAAATATTTTGTTAGAAAGCCAAAAATAAATTTATGGGAGCCGGAAAACTTCAGCCTTGAGACAACTACCGTATGGAGTTTCCCTGACAGGGGCGATTGGGCCACACATAACGGTAAGTATAGAGGCAATTGGTCACCTTTTATTCCTAGAAATGTTATTCTACGTTATTCTAAAGAAGGCGAAATTGTGCTAGACCAATTTGTTGGGAGTGGAACGACGCTTGTCGAAGCAAAACTCTTAAAAAGAAGAAGTATTGGTATCGATATAAACCCAGAAGCTGTTAATTTGGCCCGTTATAACACAAGTTTTGAAAGAGAAGGTTGCGGAGAAGTTGAAATCCATGTCGGAGATGCCAGACATCTCGAATTTATCAAAAATGAAAGTATAGATCTTATTTGTACTCATCCGCCTTATAGCAACATAATAAAATACAGTGAGGATATACAAGGTGACCTTTCACATTTCGATATAAGTGATTTTCTTAAAGAAATGGAAAAGGTTGTTTTAGAGTGTAAAAGAGTACTAAAAAAAGGAAAATTTTGCGCAATACTTATTGGGGATACCCGTAGAAAAGGCAATATGATCCCTATCGGCTTTAGTGTAATGGAAATATTCTTACGGACAGGTTTTAAGTTAAAAGAAATCATAATAAAAGAACAACATAATTGCACTTCAACCGGGTATTGGAGAAACCAAAGTATTAAGCACAACTTTTTACTAATTGCACATGAGTATTTATTTATATTTAGAAAATAAGTACAAAAGATTGGTTATAAAGATTGACATAAATGGGTATAAACAGTCCAGCTTAGAGAGGTCATTATAGTGGAAGGTTTTAATGAAGAATTCTTTAAATCTATTCTTAAGCATTTAAATATTGATTTTTCCAGAGATCTGAATATTGAGGAAATAAGGTATATAATATCAAAAATCAATGAATATTTTTATACTAATTATGAGGGAATTGGGTTTACTAATGCTTTGAATGAAAAATTTGAATATTTCTCCGAGTTTCACAAATTTTGGGAAAAGCATCATCTGGAAATACTGGATCCTCAGATTGATGAAGAAAAATGCGAAAGAGTCGCGGACGTGCTCCACAATATTTTTATTACTACAAGCAAAGCTGCCTTTTATGATTTGTATGATACCGCCTCCCTTCCGCCTGAAACGATATGCAAAGTACGATACTTTACTGCAAATCAGGACTTTAGAGGCTCAAGAAATATAGTAGAACTTTTTGAGATTTATAAGGATAACCCTGGCATTTTTGATAAATTTAATATTAACGAGGATCCTGAAGGTTTTTTAAAAAATATTGGTGTAACATCTCTTTCCCAGAATGACAAAAGAATAAAATATGCAATAACCGCTTCGCAAATACTCATTGATAGAAATATTGACCCATTTGATTTGCTTGACTATTTTGACAATGATATTCTGCAACTTCGCAATTTTTTGATTGGCTATAGAGGAGCGGGATTCGGTAATAAAAAAACTGATATGTTTTTACGCGACATGGTGGTTTTAGGGGTCTGGCAGAATGTGAAAAACTTCAACAAGATTGATGTAGCAAGCGATATCAATACAATAAAAGTTGCTCTGCGAACCGGAATATTGAAGACAAAAATTCCTTTGGTGTCAAGTTTTTTGGATATCTTTTGTCATCAATATGCTTTGATTGATGAAATGAATGCTTTGGCCTGGGATAAGGTATCATTAATTTCGCAAATTCATAAATAAGTGTTTATGAATAAAGACATAAACGCAACTGCTTGGTAAGATAAGGTTACCACACCAATCAAAACCAGGAGGAGCTGCGAATATGTCTG
>DUML01000124.1 GCA_012839895.1 Peptococcaceae bacterium
GCTGCTCACTCTGACAAGGCCTTCAACTGTATTTTCCAGTTCTACAAACATACCGAAGGAGGTGACATTTGAAATAACACCCCTGAAAATTTCACCTTCACGTTCTTTCATATATTCAACTTTTTTCAGATTTTCCGTTTCTCTTTCAGCGTCTTCGGCGGCTCTTTCCCTTTCAGAACACTGCCTTGCTATATCAGGGAGCACCTTGTTTAAATAATCTTCCCTGTCACTGCTAATCTTGCCCTCGAAGTATTCCTTCATTATCCTGTGTATTATCAAATCCGGGTATCTCCTTATTGGCGAAGTAAAATGGCAGTAAAACTTCGCAGCAAGTCCAAAATGCCCATAATGCTGACTGCTGTATCTAGCTTTTTGAAGCGACCGCAACATAACCGTGCTGATTATTCTTTCCACCTTCGATCCTTTCACTTTCTCCAACAAGTCCTGTAAAGCTCTCGGGTGTATTTTATTGATGCCTTTTACGCTATATCCCAGGTTATGCACAAATTCACTGAAAGCTTCCATTTTTTCAGTGTCAGGTTCCTCGTGTATTCTGTAAACAAAAGGCACATTTGCCCAAAAGAAATGTTCAGCCACTGTCTCATTGCATACCAGCATGAATTCTTCAATTATTTTATTGGCGATTGTCAGTTCATACTTCTTAATTTCAATAGGCTTGCCATTCTCATCCACCGTGACTTTCGCTTCAGGAAAGTCAAAATCTATAGAACCCCTTGACATCCTCTTCTTTCTTAGAATAAGCGCAAGCTCTTTCATTGTTTTAAAATCATCCACAAGATAATCATATCTCTTGATTAAATCTTCATCATTCTCTTCCAGTATCTTATATACATTTGTGTACGTCATTCTCTCATTAACATTTATTACGCTCGGGAAAATTTCATAATCTACAACCTTGCCCGTTTTATCAATATTCATCATCACAGAAAAGCTTAACCTGTCAACCCCCGGATTAAGACTGCAAATTCCATTGGAAAGTTTCTGAGGAAGCATGGGTATTACCCTATCAACCAGGTATACGCTTGTGCCTCTGGCTAAAGCCTCTCTGTCAAGGGGAGAGCCCTCTGTTACATAGTAACTTACATCCGCAATATGCACGCCAAGCCTGTATTTACCTTCCGGCAATCTCTCTATTGAGACAGCATCATCGAGGTCCTTCGCATCTTCGCCGTCAATAGTCACCATTCTTAATTGCCTCAGGTCGCGTCTGCCCTTCAACATATCCTCCGTAACTGTATCAGGTATTTTATCCACCTGTTTTAAGACATCATCCGGAAAGGTTTCACTTAGCTTGAAGGATTTCATTATTGATAGAATATCAGTTCCAGGATCGTTTACATTACCTATAACCTCAATAACCTTTCCTTCTGCGTTTCTCCTCTTTTCAGGCCATTTTACTATTTCTACGACAACCTTGTCTCCGGATTTCGCTCCGTTAAACTCATCCCTGGGGACGAATATGTCCCCTGAAATCCTTTTGTCATCAGGTACAACAAAGCCAAAATACCGGCTGCTTTCAAAAGTGCCAACAACCGTTTTATTTGCCCTTTCAAGAATCCGTATTATTTCTCCTTCGGCGCTTCTGTCTCCAATTACCTTTTTAGTGTACCGGGCAATGACCCTGTCGTTGTGCATAGCTCCGTTGAGGCCATCCGCAGGAATAAAAATATCGTCCAGAGTTTCGTCATCAGGTATGACAAAACCATAGCCCCTTTCATTTCCCTGGAGCTTTCCGACTATGAGGCTCATTCTTTCCGGAACGCCATATCTGTTTTTGTGTGTCCTGAAAATCTTGCCTTCCTGCTCCAATTCATTGAGAACCTGCCTGAACAGTTCTATATCGCTTTTAGGTACATCAAGTACAATTGCAAGTTCATCAAAGAGCAGAGGCTTGTATGCATCCTCTCTCATAAACGCAAGTATTCGTTCTTTTCTGTCCATACCCTACTCCTTTATTAATTGTTTTTAAATAAGCTGCCTCGCAGCCCGACTTTTCCTAAAACTACATTATCCCTCGCCTATTTCTTATACTCTATTACCTCTTACCCATTACCTCTTACCCATTACCTCTTACCTATTACCTGAATAAGCCGCCTCGCGGCTTATTACTAGTTTACCAAGAAAAACTATAAAATAAACAATAAAAAAAGACTATGTATAACCTACACAGTCCCTTGGTCTAAACTTTTAAAGCTTTTAAAAAACCTAAAACTACCTCTTTAATACAAAAAGAATCAATGAAGTAACTAAAAAAGCTATAGCTGCAAAAGTTGTATATTTACTTAATATTGCATCTATTGTCCTGCCCTTGTTCTTTCCAAAAAATGTTTCAGCCCCACCTGCTATGGAACCGGATAAACCAGCCGATTTCCCTGACTGCAATAAAACCATGACAATTATTGCTATCGAAAAAAGTATATGTGCAATATTCAACACTGTTGTCAATGACAACACCTCCAATATTTTGCTAGGCTTAAAAGACAAATTGCATTATACCACAAAGCAAAATAAAAAACAAGCCAAAAATAGGCTTGTTTTTTATTAAATCTGTATCTTCACAGTTATCTGCCAAAACATGCAGATGCAAGAAGAATACATTACTTATTCCTTAAATTGAACCACGCATTAAGACCCGGATACTCAGCAACATCACCAAGTTCCTCTTCAATTCTCAACAACTGGTTGTATTTTGCAACACGATCCGTCCTTGAAGGAGCACCGGTCTTTATCTGGCCTGAGTTTGTTGCAACGGCTATATCAGCTATTGTAGCATCTTCAGTTTCTCCGGACCTGTGGGAAGTA
>DUML01000112.1 GCA_012839895.1 Peptococcaceae bacterium
GTTAATGTGCGACCCTCTCTTAGTAGACTGGCCATGGGGCCCCATGGCCAGTCTACTAAGAGATAAAGATATACAAGAAAAATTACCAAGCAGAAAAACAAATTTGCGAAAGATTATTGACAGTACCCTGGATTACATTCCAGTCGGGAATAATCAGCGCATAGTCACCCAGTCCAATAATATCTTCATAAGCTATAAGGCGTGCTCCAAGATAGTCGGAAGGCTGGTCAATTATAAAAAAAGCAATCCTGCCTTCTGCTGAATTAATAACTATATCTTTGACCGTACTAATCTGCTGACCTTCATTAATACTGATAATTTTTAAGCCCCTAACTTCAGCCGATGGCTTCACGCTAATCCTCCTTTCTCCTCAACAAATCCAATATAATACAAAAACAGATATTCGTCACCAATAATCTGCTTTTAGCAAGTTAAAATAATATTTTCTATAATTACGGAATGATTTTTATATTTTCTATGTAAAGAATTTATTTCCTTCATAAGATAAAATTTTCCGAAGCAAATAAAAACGTTCTTCTTTTATTTTAATCCTCAAAATGATTACAAAACCCTTTCAACAAAATCGCACAAATTCCTAGATTGGCTGGCAGAGTGTTCAGTTAATAAAATCAGTTCGTTTTCCTTGATGTAACCGTTTAGATCCAAGACATTTCCAATACCAAGCATCGAAATAGTTCGGTTAAGCCCTTTAGCTCCTACCATAACCTTCACTTCATTTAAGGGCGGTAAAAATTATCCTTATCTTTGAAGCTTTAGAATTATTCTAAAAAATTATTGCTGAATTCGGAAACTAATGCTATACTGCTTAATGGCATTGGGAACACTAAACTGGAAAGAGGGAAATCAAATGAAACATTACCATATTGGAATTATCGGTGGCGGAATTTCCGGTATAATGTGTGCCTATGAACTGGCACAACATAAACCTGATTTAGAAATCTGCATCTTTGAAAAAGGTATCAGTATTTTAAACAGAAGATGCCCTTTGACTGAAAACAAAACGACTAAATGTATGAAATGTAGCAGTTGTGCCATTATGGAAGGCTTTGGTGGCTGTGGCTCTTTCTCCGACGGCAAGTATAATTTCACCACGGAATTTGGTGGTTGGCTGAATGAGTATATCTCCAGCGAAGAGGTTATGGATTTAATTGAGTATATGGACAAAATCCTCGTAAAATTTGGAGCTACTACCAAACGCTTTTCCACCCAGACTCCCAAAGCCAGAGAACTGAGAAAAATCGCTTTGCAGAATGATCTCCATCTTCTCCAGGCCGAAGTAAAGCATCTAGGAACAGAAAATAACCTGAAGATAATGACCAACATTTATAATCATCTAAACACAAAAGTAGCTATTAGGCATAATACCGAAGTTATTGATATCTCCTACCTTAATAATAAATATATCCTGACAACTAAAAACGAAGAATTCTCTTGCGACTATCTCATTAGCGCCGTAGGCCGGGTAGGCAGCGAATGGTTTGCCAACCAGTGCAAAAAACTTAAAATTAATCTTACCAACAATCAGATCGACTTAGGTGTTAGGGTAGAACTTCCTTATGAAATCTTCAGTCATATCACCGATGAGGTCTATGAGGCTAAGCTTCATTACCACACAAAAAAATATAATGACCTGGTGAAAACATTTTGCATGAATCCCCGCGGTCATGTGGTAACAGAGAACACTATAGGAGTTTTAACTGTTAACGGACACAGTTATTCTGACGAATCTTTAAAAAGCGAAAACACTAACTTTGCCCTTTTGGTGAGCAATAAATTTACCTCACCTTTCAACGAGCCTCTTAAATACGGTAAATATATTGCCACATTATCCAATATGTTGGGAGACGGTGTCATCCTGCAAAGATTCGGCGACTTGGTCAAAGGGCGGCGAACCAACGAGAAAAGGATGAGGAAATCATTTACCAAGCCCACCCTTAAATCCGCTAATGCCGGGGATTTAGGGCTTGTCCTCCCCAAACGTTATTTAGATAATATTATCGAAATGATTTATGCCTTAGATAATATTGCCCGGGGAACTGCTAATTACGATACTTTGCTCTACGGCGTGGAAGTAAAATTCTATTCGGCACGACCGGAATTAGATAATAAACTGGAAACAAGGTATCCTAACTTTTATGCAATTGGTGACGGTGCAGGTATTACCCGCTCCCTCTCCCAAGCCGCAGCCAGTGGTATCTATGTAGCCCGAAATATACTCGCTAAACTTGGCTAATCTACTTGCCAAACTGAAGAACTAATATAGAAAATTTAAAGTAATAAAGTGGTATTGGTTTTTTAGACTTGTTAGAAATAGCTCCTCAGAGTCAACTTTCTAAAAGCTTGTCCAGATAATTAAAGGCATCTTGAATACGAGGGAAATTTTTAATACCCCGGCCCTGGACAGCATCACCAATAATTAAAAATTCATCCGCTTCGGCTTTCATGGGTAAATCCACTACGGTGTTACCGAAAACAATAACTTCATCCCTTTTAATATTTAATAGATCCTTAATAACAGCAAGGGCGCGGCCCTTGCTGTTTTCTTTGGGCATTACTTCGACTGAATCGTTATATTTGTTCAGCTTAAAACCATTATCAGCAACTTCTGTGAGATTTAAAACTGTCTCGTAAAGTTCGTCGATACGCTTCAAATCCTTTGGAGCAGCTGTAAGCATGGTTTGGTTGGGTTGAAACCACAAAGAGCCAAATGCCCTTAAGAGCTTTCCCTGCATGGATCTAATAATTTCCGGCGGGATAAAATCAAGTATTTTTTCCCAAAAATCAGTGGGATCAAAGATAACCCCTCCATTTTCTCCAGCAACCAAAGGCTTTTGAAGGCCAAGGCCCCGCGCCAAACCGGCCAGATAAGAAGCAGTTCTTCCGGAAATCAAGACAAGGCGCTCTAGGCGGCTTTCAAAGTCTCTTAATTTTTCAGCCACAGAAGGCAAAATTGGTTCATCGGTTTCAGCCAGGGTTCCGTCAATATCAAAAACTGCGATTTTAATGGGCATCTTCTCACCTGAATTTATAGGTGTTTTTCTAAACAACCAAAATCACATTACCTGAAAATTTATCCCAATCAAATTGTAAATAATTAAATTCTACTAAATAAATTCTGCTAAAAAGCCTTTTATTATTATCAACAAATCCTCTTTTTATTACCAAATTAAATAGAATTTGATTTATTGTTCAGGTCTTAATAGAATTCCTTTATTCTGAATACCGACCTGTTTCTTGGTCAAATCTGTCAGCCATTTTTCAAAAGATGCCGCCTCTGTCTCCGGGATATAAACATTTAAAGAGATCTGCTCTCCAAATTGTTCCTCCCCATATTCCCATCCCTTTTGCCTAAAACCATACTTTATCTGCTCATACCATGGATATGGTATTTGTAATTGATAAGTAATATTGGGGACCAATCTTGTAATGCCGGCCTGATCCAAGGCCAGGCGAGCAGTTCCGCCATAAGCCCTGGTTAATCCCCCCGTTCCCAGCAGGATTCCGCCAAAATAACGCACAACAATAATTTGCACATCCCAAAGCTGCCGATACTGCAGGAGTTCTAAAATCGGCCGCCCCCCAGTCCCTTGGGGTTCACCGTCATCAGATGACTTTTCCAGCCTACCGTTATACAAGCGGTAGGCATAGACATAATGCCGGGCATTGGGAAACTCTAATTTAGTCTTCTGGAGTTTCTTTTCAAAGTCTATGACATTATTAACATGGCTTACAAGTGCAATAAACCTGGATTTGTCAATAACTTGTTCGGCTAAAGCGTCTTGCTTAACAGTATTATAACTTTCAAGCATTATGGCTTCATCCTAACTTGGAATTAGCTTTGGAGATAAATTTCTCGCAATTGACAATAAAGCGTTCGTGTTTGCCTTCCCCAATCTGTTCCTTTTCGTCATAGGCCATAAGTTTAAAGACAAGTTTTCTCCCCTCTATCTCGATAAGCTCTGCTTCCGCCCAGACTTTCATTCCTACAGGGGTTGCCGCCAGGTGCCGAACATCGAGGTATGTACCCACACTGGTTTGGTCTTCAGGCAAATCCAAAGCTTTGATTGCTGCATTTTCCATCAAAGCTACCAGCATGGGGGTAGCAAAGACCTCCAATGTACCACTACCAACTGTTTTGGCAGTGTTTGCTAAAGTAACTACAGTTTCTGATCTTCCCTTTAAACCTACTTGTAACATCCTATCAACCTTTCTAAATTTAGTACTAATATAGATATTTTAACCTGAATAAGCCAAGAAAAAAAGAGTTTGCAAGCGTTAAAAAGCTGCTGCCAATACCGCTGACCGGGTAGGCAACAGCTATAAATTTAGATGTAAAGTATTTTTACTTATAGGAATTAAGAAAACCCTAGTGGTTAATCCCCCTAGAAATACCGCTTAAGGCATTACTGGCTTCATCCACATGAATTTGTTCTATAGCTAAATCTCCCAAAGAAAGCATACCAACCAAATTTCCTTTGCTGAGTACCGGGAGGCGCTTAACCTGGTATTCAGCCATCATTTCGGCGGCGGTGTCAACATCTTCTTTTTCATTAATGCAAACTGGATCAGCCGTCATTATTTCTCCAGCAGTAACCTTATTGTAATCTTTATTTTCCGCTAATACTCGCAAAACAATATCCCGATCAGTTATTATCCCTACGACTTTATTGTTCTGAAGCACCGGTACTGACCCTATGTCCTTTTGTTTCATAACCCTGGCTATATCAGGAATTGTAGTTGTAGTGGTCACAAAATTTACATCTGTAGTCATAATATCTTTTACTTGCATAAAAAAACTACCTCCACTTAAATATTTGCTTTAAAGATAGTTTTACACTCCTACGCAACGATTATGTAATTTTTCAAAGATAATAATCATTTTTTCTGATAACAAATTTTATTAGGGACTAAGCAGAAACCATTACTATCCAGATATTACCTTATTACCTTAGGTGTCAAAATCTCTCTCTTTTAAGTATGATATCTCAGATTATATTTTCTTAATGTTAGCCTTGGCTAACCTGTTCTTTAGCTTAATTGTTAGCTTCAGCTAACATATTTTGCAGGAGGTAAAACTCATGGACAAATCTAAGCAAGTAGTTCCCCTTTCCCAGCTAGCTGTAGGCCATACTGCCCAGATAGTCGGTTTAGAATTAAAGGGGCTTCTCCGCAGGCGAGTCCAAGACTTGGGCCTTATTCCCGGCACAACTGTCGAATGCATCCGACGAGGTCCAACAGGCGATCCAACCGCTTATGCCGTTAGAGGAACAACTGTTGCTCTACGAAAAGAAGACGCCAATTTGATTAATGTCTATCCAATTTAGTTTTATCTATTTGGATTCAGGAGGGACATGAATGTCTATTGCCAGCCACGGTCGAATTCTAAAGGATTATTTCGGTATTGTCCCCAAACAGGATCAAATTGTTATTGCTTTAGCAGGAAACCCCAATGTCGGCAAGAGCACAGTTTTTAATGCCTTAACTGGCTTAAAGCAACATACCGGAAATTGGCCGGGAAAAACGGTAGATAATGCCCAAGGCAGTTTTACTCACCGAAATAATAGTTTTTTGCTTGTGGATTTGCCAGGAACATATTCTCTTTTAGCTCATACTGTGGAAGAAGAAGTCGCCAGGGATTTTATCTGCTTTGGCCACCCTGATGTAACAGTTGTTGTGCTCGATGCTACCTCTTTAGAAAGAAATCTCAACTTAGCCCTGCAAATAATGGAAATAACGGCTAAAGTCGTAGTAGGTGTTAATCTTATCGATGAAGCCGAGAAAAAAAAGATAACTATCGATTTTCCGGGTCTGGAAAAGGAGTTAGGGGTACCTGTTGTGCCTATGGCCGCCAGGCTGGATATAGGCTTGAAGGAACTAAAAGAAAAAATCTTTCTAGTGGCATCCGGAAAAATCAAACCAAAGCCGTTGCAAATAAGCTACTCCGAAGAGGTTGAAAACGCAGTACAAAGCCTTCTGCCTTATATTGAGCAGCTGGGAATTAGTAAATTATTAAATCCTCGTTGGGTTGCCCTTCGCTTACTAGACGGAGATGAGAAGTTTATAGCCAAAATAACTTCCCATCTAAAATACCAAAATTACCCCACAATACTCAGAGAGGCAGAGGTGGCAATATGACAACTCCTATCAATCAAAACATATGGACTGAATTAATTAAAAAAGCTGAAGGAATTCGCTTATTCCAAAATAATTCTTTAGGAGACCAAATTATTGCCGATATTTTTTGTAACGCTGAGGATATTGTCCGCCGGGTAGTAAAAAAAGCTGCCAATA
>DUML01000113.1 GCA_012839895.1 Peptococcaceae bacterium
TAGGATAATGAAGGTGGCATGTCAAGGGTAAAATGAACTCGCTTCGCTTCGCCCTTGACAACAAGGGAAACCCAATAGCATATTCTCGGTTTCAAGTTTGTTGCATTTAATATTGCAATTTAAGAATAAAAAAGGAATGTTGCAAATTTCACAACACTCCCTTATAAATATGTCAACTTCTCTTCCATTGCTACAAAGCCTAGGGGTTTCGTAATTAAAGGAAATTAACTTTTATTTCCTACATATTATTTTCTAATTTTATTTCCTTTTTATTTTCTATTATTAATTTTTTATAGTACAATATATTTGTAGGCTTAGCACACGAGCAGCTCAGTGTGTTTTTACCTCACCTTGGCGAGTAGCAATGCTACTCGTCTTTTTTTGAGTCTTGCAAGTTAAGAAAGAGATTTTTATTCTTAAATCTTGCTGAGCAGATTTTCCAGGGCGCCCTCCAAATCTTCTCCAACCCTTTTTTGTTCTTCGGTCAAATCGTGGAGCTTTTGAATATTACTGGAAACCGTAAATATTTCTTGTTTAATCCGACCTAAAATCTGCGCAATTTTTTTGGTAGAATCCTGACTGTTGTTGGCTAAATTCTGAATTTCCTTGGCCACAACGGCAAACCCTTTGCCTTGCTCTCCCGCTCTAGCCGCCTCAATAGAAGCATTAAGGCCGAGAATATTAGTTTGCTGGGTAATACGGTCAATTAATTTGATAATTTGGTCCGTTTCTTTAACCTGTTTCATTATAGCTTCCGAAAAATCGTAGAGATCTTTGCTTAGTTTCTGTGTATTGTTAATTGCTTGTCTCATTTTCTCTACACTTAATTTAGTAATATCCGAAACATTTTTGATTTCTGCCATTTGGTCTTCCAAGCGGCGAGTTAAGCCTTGCTGGTGCTTAACCAAAATCATCATTAATTCCGCTGCATCACTAAAGATAATTGTGGCATTATGAACATTGTAATTTGAAATAGTTTTCTGAACATTGGCATTACCGGTAACCTCAATAATCAAGTCTGTGGGAATAGCCATAAGTTCTTCTAATGACTCAGTATGAAAAATCCCCAGTTGGTCGGCTAAAAGGATACCCGGAGCATTTTTGTTAATATCAGTAATCCCGACAATCTCGATCTCTCCCAAAGCATGCAGGGTTTGCAGGATCGCTGTTCCTCCGTGACCTCCCCCTACAATTGCGACCTTAATCATTGCAATGTCAACCCCTCTTCTTTGTACTTTTATTTTAAATATTCTCTTCAATCTTTCTTTTTCCTCTTTTAATGACATTTTTGCTCAATTTTTATTTAAATCCGGCTAACAGAGTCGCTATTTATCTTAATTTTAGGTTTTATTTTAGGTTAAGCAAAATCACCCCTGTGACGATTAATCCGGTTCCCAGCACCTTGGTTAAATAAATCTGCTCCTGTAAAAAGAAAAAAGATATGAGCATTACAAAAACATACCCCAGGCTAACCATAGGGTAAGCGATACTTAACTCCAATTTCTTCAAAACAAAAATCCACATTAGCATGCTCAGGACAAAACAGGCAATAGCCAAGATCAGCTTTTGGTTGATTAAGGACATAGCTAAGCTGAATAAACCGCCGTCTGTCCTTAATTCACCGGCAGCCAGTTTTAAAGTGAATTGACCAATAGCTCCCAACATGATAGATATGACAGCCAGAATATAAATCATGATTTACCTCACTTTACCCAGTAAAGCCAAGTATCCTTTGATAGTCTTGGCCACTTTCATTTTACTCTCGCCCTCTTTAAAACCGTAATTCAAAATTAGGGGCACCTCGGCGGCACGAATTCCCATCTTGCTGAATTTGGCCGCAATTTCTGCCATACAATCAAAACCGTTAGTGGTTATGAGTTTTCCCCATCGTTTCTCAGCTTCTTTAATAATCCTTACACGGTAAGCGCGAAACCCGGAAGAATAATCATTTAAGTTCTTAATAGGGAAAAAGACCTTAAAGAAACACCTCGCTCCCCGGCTGTATAATTTGCGCAGCATTTTCAGGCCTAATTCGCAACCTCCTGTCGTAAAGCGGGAAGCAACCACCATATCCAGGTCATAACTTAACAGCATGGCAATCATGCTTTCAATCAAGAAAGGACTATGGGTGTTGTCGGCATCCATAGTAACCAGAATGTCATCATCTTCTAAATTTTGCACTGCATAGCGCAGGATAGTCTGGACCGCTTCCCCCAACCCTTTGTTTTGGGAATGGTTAATTAGAGTAAGATAGTCATGTTCGAAAGCAAAATTCTTTACCACTTGAGCCGTTTGATCGCTACTGCCATCGTTGACAACCAAAACTTCAATATTATATCTACTGATTTGGCGGAAATACTCAATGCCCTTTAAAACCTGGGCTATTCCGACCTCTTCATTATAAGCCGGCAAGCCGATCAGTACTTTCATCTTTGCCCCTCGTCTATTTCGTTATTATTTAGTAAATATGTAGATAGCATATTTAGCAGACAGCAATTAATATATGGGAAGTAAAAACCGGCATAGCCTTACCTTAAGGCATAAATTGGGTACCCCTTTACCGGCTCAATTTTTTGATAATTTTTTTCTATGTAGGCCAGGAGTTCACCATTTTCATCCCCATATATCTTCCCCTGAATAGGCACAAAATATTTTGCCCCTTTTTCCAAGTAATAAGCCAGTTCTTCATAGGGATTTTCCGGTATAAAAGAATAAAGCCGCAAATTATAACGCCAACCCCTTCTATCCGCCAAACTTAATAAACAGGGGTCCAAAGAACCGACTACCAGGAGGTCATCTACTTCAGTTACACTTCGCACAACCTCCACTTGAGTTGCCATGGTTTCATTAATACTGTACATGGGTTTTACCTGCAGAAAACTGTTAAGGATCATCGCCAAGATTATGAAAAGGGCTAACCCTTTGCCCCCAGCTTTATAAAAAACCCTATCCAGCAAGTTTCCCAGCAATAGGGCACATGGGACCGTAAAAAAGATCAAATAATACAGTGCCCTGATAGGGCTGACAATAAAAATTACTTCCAGCAGCATGGCTAAAAACCACACCAGGATAAAAGCCTGTTTTCCGGTTAAGGTTAAGAAGCTGCTTAAAAGAAGGAAAAAACCAAGCACACCCAAAGTAACCGAGATACTGTTCAAATAAAAGCTTAGCGCTTCCGGGCTGTAAAAAGCCCTCCCGGCTTCCCGCCAAATAATATCCCGGCTGATTCCCAGGGTAAATTTGTATTCAGCCAAGCTTATGCTATAGAAATAATAAAGCACAGGCAGCCCGGCAGTCGCCAAGGCATATCCCCATAAATCCGGAAACTTGAGCCATTTTAAACCCCAAGAACGAACTAAAAGATAAAAAAGCGGAATAACGCCAAAGACTACCGGGGGCTTGGTCATTAAAGCCAAAGCCAAAAAGACGGAGCTAAATATTAAAAACTTTAACGTTTTTTCTGCTTTGCCCTCTGTTGCACTATTATCCACCCCAGCCTTTAACGCTGTTACTTGAGCCGCGGCTCCACTTTCTACTCTTGCTGCTTCTTGTTTGAGCCTCACCAATACCCAACGGTTAAAATAATATAGCCCGGCGATCCAAAACATAAGAGCGGCAGATTCGGGCATGATTGCCCGGGAATAATAGATATTAAGAGGCAGGGTCCCATAAAGTAATACACTAAAAAATGCTCCCCGTGGGCTTAAATACAACCGGGCTAAAAAATATAAATACCCGGCTGAAAGCAAAAAAAAGGCCAGGGGAACCAACCTGGCCAAAAAATAATGACGGCCAAACAACTTATAAAGGATAGCAATTAAATAAGTCGTAATTTGCAGTTCAAGGGCCGGGATATTGGGGAAAGGACCATCATAATTGAGATTAGGATGCAGAGGGTTAGGGTCATAGCTGACAAAGTTCCAAGCCATTGATTCCGTATCCGCTTGCCGCCAGCTTTCTTCAATTTCCCAAGGAGGAACATTAAGGTGATAAAGGCGGATAAGGGCTAAAAAGAAAAGCAAAAAAAATAAGGCGTACTTTTCCTTTCTTGGCATAGCAGCTCCTTTTTGTTGAATTTCTATTTCCCTTTTTGTTGGATTTCTATTTTCTACGGTTTTTGTTTGCCTTTAATTCTGCCTTGCTTTCTCAGTTTTATTATTACCTTATCCCCGGTGCCATATACTTTCTCCAGTTCTAATCATTAAAGATTCTGACTTGAAATGTTCCCTGACCCCCTTAAGGTTTACCTGCCTTTTAACTGCCGCCGCGTTTCTATATTCCACCATTCAAAAGCATCCTCTTCCTCACTTTTCTCCTGGCTGCGGTTGCAGATCTCGTAAATTTTAGCTCGCGCCAGGTCATTATCGCTTGCAAAGGGAACTGTCTCCGGCCTAAACTCCGGTATGTCCTCTTCACGGTAGCTGACGGAAGCCAGATCAGACCTCTCCCTGCCCCTGTCTTGAAGTACTTGATAAATATCCTGCCTATCATAGACGTTTTCCCTGCGGGGGTAGTAAGCCGCCCCCAAACGATCATACGGATCCGGTTCCGAACTTAAAATCCCGGTTCCCAGAACTCCAGCCAATAACCCTAAGCCAATACCTTCCGAGATAATTTTCACGGCGCCAAGGATATCAATGGGGAAATATAGCGCTAAGAGCAGAACTCCCACTACTGCATAGCCGCCGGAGGACAAGCCTGCCGGCAAGATTCTCCCCGAAGCCCTGCTTGACCTATAACCTGCTGCCAAACAACTTAATAAAAGGCCGAAATCTACTATATAAGAAATAATATTTTCCGAAAACCCGGCCAAGGTAGTTACTAAGACGGTTAGTAGTGTAAGTACCGTCACCAAAAGGCCGATAGTAATACCCTTGAGGATGCTTGTACCCATTTTCTTATCACCCCAACACATTTCATTTCTATATTTATATTTAAAGGTGACCAAGCATTATTCATTTTTCCAATGAATCCTTGACAAAAAATTCAGGTAGCGTAAAAATATACATGAAAATTTTGCTGAAATAATACTAAAAATCGGAGGAAAATCATGCCCCCCAATCCAAACCAAATACCCAAAACCAAAAACATCTCCCCCCTTTTGGCTGATTTTTCCCTTTTAATGGTTGCTTTAAGCTGGGGAGCGACTTTTACCATTGTCAAAACAGCTATTGAAGATTTGCCGCCCTTTCCCTTCCTGGCCATCCGTTTTGCCTTGGCTTTTCTAACCCTAGCCCCTTTCCTCTGGCTGAAAAGGCAGGCTATTAATAAAAAAACAGCCCTTAAAGGCCTACTCCTCGGCTTCTTCCTTTTTGCAGGCTATGCTACCCAGACCATCGGCTTGCAATATACCACTGCTTCCAATGCCGGGTTTATTACCGGTTTAAGTATTGTGATCGTTCCTCTTTTAGTTGCCATCCACCAAAGAAAACTTCCGCCTAAAGCCATCACAGCCGGGGCTTTAACCGCTACCATAGGCTTAGCTTTACTCTCTATCGGCGACAATTTTTCGGTTAATAGCGGTGACCCAATTGTACTTACTTGTGCCTTCTTTTATGCCCTGCATATCTTTTTTGTCGGCCGTTTTGCTCCGGGTCTCGATGCCACAGTGTTGACCGCCTTTCAACTCCTTATGGCTTCAGCTTTAAACGGGGTTTGTACCCTATTATTTCCCCAACCCCAGTTTGCGTTTACTCCCTACGTCTGGTTCGGCCTATTTATCACTGCCGTTTTCTGCACATCCCTTGCCTTTCTTATCCAGACCAAAATGCAGCAGTTTACCTCCGCTTCCCATACGGCCATAATCTTTGCCGCCGAACCGGTATTCGCCGCCTTATTCGCTTTTCTGCTGGCCGGTGAACTATTAAGCTTAAGGGGTTACATCGGTGCCGCTTTGGTCTTAGCCGGCATTTTACTGGCAGAATTAAGCAGTATCAAAAAAAATCCGTTGCCAAAACCCCAAGCAGCGGCAAAACTTGAAGGAGCAAATCAGCGCAAAGCAAAAGCTTAACTGCCTATTACCACCAGGACAATAAACACTGCATAGAACACTCCTCCTAACAAAAGACCTGCCGGGAAGAGTGTTTTATTTTTTATCAGACAATAATACTGCACGCCCACGGAAACTAAAGCCAGCAAGGCACTGGCCAAGGCCAGTGGTTCCAGTTTCCATGGCGTAAGAGCAATTCCCAAAGCCGGGATGATTGAACTCTGAAAAACCATTGCCCCGGTAATATTGCCCAAAGCCAAAGTATCTTTGCCCTTGCGTACCCAGATAATGCTGTTGAACTTCTCCGGCAGCTCCGTGGCAACGGGCGTAATAATTAGGGCTAAGACAAAAACCGGAACTCCTAAGGCCAAAGCGACTGTCTGGACAGAACCGACAAATATTTCAGCACCTAGGACAATAATGAGTAAGGCAACAATAATTTGTATATATATGACCCTCAGTGGAGGTCGGCGGGAGCCCCGGGCAAAATAACACGGAGACAATTCTTCGTAAGCATTAATTTCTCCCTGGCTGGACTTAATTGTTTGTAAAGCATAAAGGAGATAAGCCCCGACTAAGATCACACTGACCAGTAATTTGATGGAGTACGAAGGTAAAAAGGATGCAAGGATAGCCAAGAAATAAACCAGCATAAAAAAGCGCAGATCCCGTAAGATAATTCTCGGATTAATATACATAGGCTTATTGGTTCGCCTGAAAGAAATTGCCGTTAGACCGACTACAAAAAATGCCAATGTCCCCAACATAAAGGGGGCGCCAAGGATGGCACCGATTCCCACTTCATGCCCGTCTGTCCCTCTAGGGAATAGAATAGCAATAACAGGCACCAAGGTTTCCGGTAAAGCCGTCCCAACTGCAGCCAGAATACTGCCAACTGCCCCTTCTCCCAATTTTAGCCTTTTACCCAGCCACTCCACGCCATTAGTAAAAATTTCAGCGCCAACCAGGATAATCCCTAAACTAAATACTAAAAAAATAATATCTTTCAAGTTCTTCTCTCCTACTATTTCTCCATAATAGTATAAGCTTGAACTCTTTAAGATATTATCTTTTGACAAATGTTATTATTATCCTTTTTTGGCTTGCTTTTAATTTATAATAATTGCCTTAAAATATCCTGGTATTTCTCCTTATCCCATTTGACCTGGAGTACCTTTAACAGGTTCTTATCTTTGTCTACCAGCCAGATAATAAAAAAATCAACTTGGGTTAAAATCCGGGCAAATTCTTTTTGCTGCTCCCGGTTTTCTCCATCCACCGCCGTAAAAAACTGCAGGCTGAACCAGTCAAAAGAAAACTCCACCATTAAGATAAGGTTCTGCCCTTGGCCTTTTTTATTGGGCCTGATGCTGGGCACAACCTCAACCCCAATTTCTTTGTGCTCCTGAAAATCCCGGGCAGCCTCTTCATTACAAACAACCAAATAAGATACCACTTGCCCCTGCCCGGTAATAGAAGGGGTAACCGAATCAACAGCAAAATCTTCATATCCCGGGAAAACCTGGCCCAGCAGGGCGGTCAATTCCTGATAATCATCGGCCTCTTTAGGTTCATTAGGTGCATTAATTTGAGACAATTATTTTCACCTCCAATTGCATTTAAAAGTTCCTTCACTTCGTTCAGGACAGGCCTTCGCTTCGCTCAGAATGACAGCTCAATCAGGATGACAGCGCAAATTGCAGCTTTTAAGACTTAACGCCGGAAATTATTTGCTCCACAGCCTCATGCAATTCTTCAAGACCTGTGCCGTCCTCCGCTGAAAAAGGGATAATATCTTGCCAGTTCTGAAGGTTTAATTCTTCGGCGATAATTTTCAAATATTTGGGCCGCTGTCCTCTAGCCACTTTATCGGCTTTTGTCGCAACTATTAAAGCCGGAATCTCGTTTTCCCAAAGCATTTTGACCATTAACTTGTCATCAGCGGTAGGCTTATGGCGGATATCCACCAGTTGGATAACCCCTAGAAGGTTTTCCCGGCAACGAAAGTATGTCTGCATCATCTTGCCCCACTGGGCTTTCATTTGTTCCGTTACTTTGGCATAGCCATAACCCGGCAGATCGACCAAATACCATTCGTCATTAATATTATAAAAATTAATGGTCTGGGTCCTACCCGGCGTCTTGCTGACTTTAGCCAAGTTCTTACGATTAGTAAATTTATTTATCAGAGAAGATTTACCTACATTAGAGCGGCCGGAAACAGCCAGCTCCGGTTTACTGGCTTCGGGATATTGCTCGGGCTTAACTGCAGAGATGATGAATTCAGTTTTCCGAAAAATCATGGCAAAGGTCACTCCCCGCTTAGGGTTTTCTTTTTTTATTATACACTTAAATATACACTTAAACAGACCCCGACCAAATAATTCCCAAAAACAAAGGGGACAAACCCAGCCTTATCATTAGCCTTCTTGCATTCTTACTTTTACTAACTTACCGGCAGGAGTGTCCCCTTGCAAGTACTCTTGTTATTTTTTAAGCGTTTACAGCGGCCGGCTCTCCGGCTGTTGGACTTCGGAATAAACCGGCAACTGGGGTATAAACCCTTCAGAATCAGAAACGGGCAAAAGGGCAATATCGATAACTTCCTCCATCCTTTTCACAAAGCGGAAATCCAATTCTTTGCGAATATCTTCCGGGATCTCTTCCAAATCTTTACGATTTTTCTCCGGCAGGATAACGGTTTTAATCCCAGCCCGGTGGGCGGCCAGAACTTTCTCTTTAACACCTCCGATAGGCAAAATATTGCCCCGTAAGGTTATTTCACCGGTCATAGCCACATCTTGGCGAACGGCACGGGTGGACAGAGCCGAAGCCATTGCGGTAGCCATGGTTATCCCGGCAGAGGGACCGTCTTTGGGCACTGCCCCTTCCGGCACATGGATATGAAGGTCAATATGCTCATAGAAATCTTCCCTAATCCCTAAAGCCTGGGCATGGGAACGGACAAAAGTCAATCCGGCCTGGGCGGACTCTTTCATCACATCTCCCAGTTTGCCCGTTAAGATCAGCTTTCCTTTACCGGGCAGAGGGGTAACCTCAATGGTTAGGATATCGCCGCCAACCTGGGTATAAGCTAGACCCACCGCAGCCCCTATTTCCGGTACCAGGCTCGCTTTTTCATAATGGTACCTCGGCGCGCCCAAAAGTTCTTCAATATCTTCATCCCGGAGGGTTTTAGGCTGCCAATTTCCTTTAACAATTCTAACCGCTACTTTGCGCAGGACATTGGCAATCTCTCTTTCCAAATTGCGGACACCGGACTCCCTTGTGTACCCGCGGACAATCTTTAAGACTCCTTCTTGGTCGAACTTGACCTGGTCTTCCTTTAGACCGTGATTTTTAAGTTGTTTGGGTATAAGGTGACGAATGGCGATATTGACTTTTTCATCCTCGGTATAACCGCTTAATTCGATAACTTCCATCCGGTCCAAGAGGGGCCGGGGAATGTTTTCCACATAATTGGCAGTCATAATAAACATTACCTTGGAAAGATCAAAAGGTATCTCCAGATAGTGGTCTGAAAAATTATGGTTTTGCTCCGGATCAAGCACTTCCAGTAAAGCTGAGGCGGGATCCCCCCGGAAATCAGAAGCCATTTTGTCAATTTCATCAAAAAGGAATACAGGATTTTTCGTCCCTGCTTTACGAATTCCTTGCAGGACTCTCCCCGGCAAAGCCCCGATATAAGTGCGACGGTGACCTCTGATCTCGGCTTCGTCCCTGATACCGCCTAAAGACATCCTGACAAACTTTCTATCCATAGATCTGGCTATAGATTTAGCCAGGGATGTTTTTCCTACCCCGGGAGGTCCGATAAAACAGAGAATTGGACTGCGGATATCCGAAGCCAATTTACGGATGGAAAGAAATTCAATAATTCTCTCTTTTATTTTTTCCAAACCGTAGTGGTCTTCCTCCAAGATTTTCTCCGCTTTGGCCAAGTCTATCTTATCCCTGGTGGTCTTAGACCAGGGCAAAGCAAGGATCCAATCCAGGTATGTCCTGACAACTGTCCCTTCGGCTGAAGCTTGCGGCATTTTTTCCAGTCTGTCCAATTCTTTTAAGGCTCTTTCCTTAGCTTCTTTGGGCAGTTTGGCTTTCTCGATCTTTTCTTTGTACTCATCTATTTCCACTTGTTTTTCATCTTTATCGCCCAGTTCTTTCTGAATAGCTTTAATCTGCTCCCGCAGATAATACTCCTTTTGGGCTTTTTCCATCTGCTTGCGCACTCTAAGCCCGATACGCCTTTCTAATTCCAGGATCTCAATTTCCCGCATAATTAGCTCGGTTAATTTTTCCAGGCGCTCATTTAAATCCAAAGCAGCAAGTACTTTCTGCTTATCTTCAACTTTTAGAACTAAATGAGAAGCGATCAAGTCAGCCATCCGACCCGGCTCTTTAATGGAGAGAATGGTCCCGATGGTCTCAGGGGATACTTTTTTGCCCAACCGCGCATATTCCTCAAATTGGTGGGTAAGAGTCCTCAACATATTTTCTAGTTGAGGTGTTAACCGTTCCCTGCTGAAAATTTTCTCCACTCTGGCTTTAAAATACGGTTCTTCTGACAAGAACTCCAAGACATTGCCCCGGCAAATCCCTTCGACCAGGACCCTTAAGGTTCCTCCAGGAAGACGAAGCAATTGTTTAATCTCAGCAATAGTACCAACTGTATAAAGATCTTCAGCGGTAGGGCAGTCTGTTTCCATTTCCTTTTGTGACAGCAAGAGAATCTGGCGATCATTAAGCATCGCCTCTTCCACAGCGGCTATGGAACGCTCCCTACCTACATCCAGGTAGGTAACCATATAAGGAAAGACAAGGATTCCTCTAAGTGGAAGGACCGGAATTTCACGTTCATTCATTTTAGCTAGCTCCCCTCAAAAGACTTGTCAGTGGTATATTTTAACATGGTTTGCCCCGTTCAGGCAAATTGGCTACTGGAAGTTTAATCCCCTTTAAAACCTTATGCAAGGAATTCTCTTTTTCTGCCAGGTTTACCTCGATAGTTTCCCTTGCCGTTGGCGGCAGCAGAACAGCATTTAAGACTTCATCCAAAGTCTCAACGGGGATTACTTCAATTCCCATTTCCATATGGGCAAAACGCCTTTGCCAATTTTCTTTAGGGATGAAAACCCTTTGACATCCAGCCTGGGCAGCAGCTTCGACCTTAGCTGCTATACCACCGACAGGCTTTACTTTTCCCCGGATTGATAATTCACCCGTCATAGCTACAGTATTATCCACTTTGCGCTTTTTTATTGCCGAATAAACAGCCGTAGCCATAGCTATCCCGGCCGAAGGACCATCCAAAGGAATCCCGCCGGGGAAATTAACATGGATGTCATAATGGCGGGGTTCAATTTTCAGCTCCCGGCGCAAAACGGTAAGAACATTTTCCAGGGAAGAACGGGCCATGCTTTTGCGCCTAATCTTCTTACCGGCATGACCGGTTTCTTCTTCTTCCACAATTCCCGTTACATATAGTTCTCCCTTCCGTTCCCGGCAAGGATAAGCTGTAACTTCGATCTCTATAAGCATTCCCTGATTGGCCCCATAGACTGCCAATCCATTGACTAAACCAACCTGGGGTATTGGCGGAATCTTCTTTTCCAACCTGGGAGCATATTGCCCTGTGGTCACCACCCATTCGATTATCTCTTGGTCAATCTGAGTACGGCCTTCATTCTGGGCTACTCCTGCCGCCAGCTGGACAATATTCACAGCTTCCCGGCCGTTGGCAGCATATTTTTTGATTACCTCCAAGGCGCCCGGCGTGATCTCCATATTAATTTTTTCGGCGGAATTGCGGGCTATAAGGGCTATTTCATCCGGCTGTAAAGCCCGGAAGAAAATTTCTATACAGCGGGACCTGACAGCGGGCGGGATTTCCTCCGGGCTTCTGGTGGTGGCCCCGATTAAGCGGAAATCAGCCGGTAAGCCGTTTTGGAAAATATCATGGATATGTTCCGGAATATTGGTATCTTCCGAACTATAATAAGCGCTCTCCAGAATTACTTTACGGTCTTCCAGGACTTTTAGAAGTTTATTAATCTGAATAGGGTGCAATTCGCCTATTTCATCGATAAACAAAACACCGCCGTGAGCTTTGGTTACCGCTCCCATCTTGGGTTGAGGTATTCCTGCCATCCCCATGGCGCCTGCCCCCTGATAAATCGGATCATGTACCGAGCCAATCACAGGATCGGCAATTCCCCGCTCGTCAAATCTGGATGTTGCCCCATCAATCTCAATAAACTTGGCATCCGGCTTAAAAGGCGAAAGAGGATTCTTACAAGCTTCATCCAAAACCAGCCTGGCGGCGGCTGTCTTGCCTACCCCGGGAGGCCCATAAAGAAGGACATGTTGGGGATTAGGGCCGCACAAAGCTGCTCTTAAAGCCTTAATCCCTTTCTGTTGTCCAATAATCTCCGTTAAGTTGGTAGGCCTGGTCTTTTCAGCCAAGGGAACAGTAAGGGAGATTTTCCGCATCTGTTCCAGCCTTTCTTTTTGTTTTTGAGATTCTTTCTCAATAGCCGCCCTGGAAGTATACTGCTGTTTGAGCATGGTCCAGAAGTACATCCCAATGATAAAGACAAAAACCAGCTGAACAATAAGGAACAGCCCACTTATACCTCCCATGAATGTCCCTCCTGCAAAATAATCTTGAGCAGGTTTAAGTTCCTCAAAATAATCTTGAACAAGCTTTTCCACCTTCCTGACAGTAGCTAAGGAAAACAGCAGGGATAAAGAACCTCCTGAAAAACCTGCCGCAAAAAGTCTACTTTACCTATTATTTACCGCTAAAGGAAATTCAAAACATAAATCCCCTAAATTCTCCAAGTGCCTAAACTGTCCAGGATGTCTCGCAAACCATACGGCAAAGACAGAGCAAAGAAAAAGTTTCTTAATAAAATGTCCCGCTAAAGTTATTGACGTTTCCCTATAAGAATATTAGAATAATTCAGTATTCTAATTGTTAGTTTTCTAACTAAATTAAAATCATTGAATACCCTCTACCTAACCCTAACTCAAATCGGCAAAATTCCGGATATCGATCAATAATTTCAAAAAAATCTAGAAAGTGATGCAACTATGAACGAAAAAAGAAGCCTAGAAATGCGTAACCAAAAAATCGGTCCGTTACTATTAAAATTTTCTTGGCCTGCTATTGTGGGCATGATGGTCAATTCCCTTTACAATGTGGTAGACCGAATCTTTGTGGGTCGGGGAATCGGGCACATCGGAATTGCCGCTACAACTGTCGCTTTTCCCATTATGATTGTCTTCTTTTCTTTTGCCATGCTGATAGGAATTGGCGCTACAGCTCTGATCTCCATCAGCCTCGGAGAACAAAACAAAGAACGCGCCGATAAAATTGCGGCCAATGCCCTCCTGCTCTTAATCCTTTTTCCTCTGATTCTAACTGCAATTTACTTAATGTTTCCCGATCAAATTCTCAGCTTGTTTGGAGCTGAAGGGGATGTCCTGCCCTATGCCCGGGATTTTACCGGCATTATTGTCTTAGGCTCCGTTTTCGGTTCCATTAGTTTTGGGATGAACAACTTTATCCGGGCTGAGGGCAACCCTAAGATTTCTATGCTCACTCAAATTTTAGGGGCAATAATCAATATCCTTTTTAACTACATTTTTATCTTTAAAATGGGTATGGGGATTAAAGGTTCCGCCCTCGGGACTATACTGGGTCAATTTATCAGCGCCCTTTGGGTTATAGGTTACTTTAATTCCAAATACAGCCTCTTAAAATTTAAGCTAAAAAACTTTAAACCCCAATTTTCTCTTATTCTGCGGATTATGTCCATTGGTTTTGCTCCCTTTGCCATGCAAATCGCCAACAGTTTCCAGCAAACAATTCTCAATAAAACTTTGTTCTCCTATGGGGGCGATTTAGCTCTCTCCGCAGTAGGAATCATCATGAGCATTTCCACAATCCTAATAATGCCTGTTGTCGGTTTAAGCCAGGGTGCCCAGCCGCTGATCGGTTATAACTACGGGGCACGCCAATATGACCGGGTCAAGGAGACTTTAAGAAAAGCTGTAATTGCCGGAGTTGGAATTGCCCTCACCGGTTTTCTGGCTATGCATATCTGGCCGGAAGAATTGGTAGGCCTCTTTAGTGAAGGGGACTTGGTTCTAACCGAAATGACTTCACCGGCAATGCTTACCTTCTTTGCTTTACTGCCCCTCGTCGGTTTTCAAATTCCCTGTGCCAACTACTTCCAAGCGGTAGGCAAACCTGTCCAATCCGCAGTCTTAAGCTTATCCCGGCAAGTCTTGTTCTTTATTCCATTGCTGATTATCCTTCCCCGTATTTGGGGAATCGACGGGGTTTGGAGAACAGCTCCCCTGGCCGATGCTCTCTCAGTCATGTTTACCGCTACTTTTATCTATTTCGAAATGAAACACCTGCCCAGCAGCAAAACATCCGTCGAATTAAGTAAAATCTAAATCCTGGCTTGTTATTTGCTGATTCCAACCAGTATTCTAATAACCAGGAGGAAGTGATTTTTTGGCAACCGACCATGTTCAACGTATCAGCCTAGACGGACGGGAAATAATCCTTATTGGAACAGCCCATGTTTCCACAAAGAGTGCCGAAGAAGTAAAAGAAGTTATTCGGAGCGAAAAGCCTGACACTGTCTGCGTAGAACTATGTCCATCCCGCTACCAAACCATAACAGACCCTGATAAATGGAAAAATACTGATATTATAAGTATCATCAAAAAGCGTCAAGCCGTAATTTTCCTCATTAACCTGGTCCTCTCCTCTTACCAAAAGAGACTGGCCAAGCAGTTTGGGATCCAACCCGGTCAAGAAATGATTCAAGGTATTGCTTCGGCTAAGGAGACTGGAGCAACACTCTGGCTGGCCGATAGAGATATTAAGACAACCTTAATGCGCATCTGGCGGGGCGTAGGCTTTTGGAGAAAAATTAAACTGATCTTCCAACTGCTTTATAGTTTTCTGCTCAGTGAGGATATCACAGAGGAAGAACTGGAAAAAATGAAAACCCAGGATATGCTGACTTCCATCCTCAATGAATTAGCAGAGTCCTTTCCCCAGTTTAAGACTGTCTTAGTGGATGAAAGAGATCAATATCTGGCGCAAAGGATCAGAGAATCCCCCGGCACCAAAGTAGTAGCGGTTTTAGGAGCGGCTCATCTTCCCGGTGTCATCAGGGAATTAACCAAAGTTGAAGACCCTCAAAATCCTCCTCCGGACCTCAAAATACTCTCCCAGATCCCCCCTGCTTCTAAATTGGGCAAAGTATTAGGTTGGTCTATCCCCATTCTCATTCTCATCCTCATTGCCTCCACTTTTTCCGTAGATAAAACCGCCGGCTGGGACCAAATCGTCAGTTGGATACTCTGGAACGGCTCTCTTTCTGCCCTGGGGACTTTGCTGGCTTTTGGGCATCCCCTGGCCATTTTAACTGCTTTCGTCATCTCCCCAATTAGTTCTTTGAACCCCCTCCTAGCCGCCGGCTGGTTTGCCGGTCTAATGGATGCTTACATCCGTAAGCCCAACGTTGAAGATTTCGAAAACATCGCCGAGGATATCCACACTTTCCGCGGCTTCTGGAAGAATAAAGTGACTCATGTCCTTTTAGTGGTTGTCCTTGCCAATGTAGGCAGCTCCCTAGGGGCTCTGATGGGGGGAGCCGATGTCATTCGGCATTTTCTGAATACTTTTTTCTAATCCTAAATTACTCGTTTTTCTAATCTCTAAATAACTTTAGATAATAACAAGTAACTGGGAAAAACCTCATATAAGCTAACAATAACAGAAATAGCAAAAACAACGACAGAACAGACAGAATTATTATCCTGCCTGTTTTTTTTCTTCCGGAGAACAGATGCAAAATATTTTAAGCCCTAATCTTGCCCTTGCTTATATTAATGTGATATCATTTAAATATAAAATTGATACAATTTAAGCTTCAAGGGCTGACAAAATCAAGATGAGGAGATGATAACATGACTGAACGCAAAGCCTGGAAAATTAACGGGTTTCTCGCTCTCCTAATTTTAATCGCCATGCTGGTGGCCGCGGTATTCAATTTCGTCACCGGCATCATGGCAGCTTCTTTGGGCAAAATTATTTTAAGCGTTGTCCTATTATTCCTGGCCATAGTCCTGTCAACCGGTATCAAAATAGTACAGCCGAATCAAGCCCGCGTGTTAATCTTTTTCGGTAGCTACCTGGGCAGTATCCGCGAACCCGGTATCTGGATGACCGTTCCTTTTTCCAGCGGCAAAAAAGTCTCTTTGAAAGTGCGCAACTTCAACAGCGAAAAAATAAAAGTCAATGACGTAGACGGCAATCCCATTGAGATAGCCGCTGTGGTAGTTATTAAAGTAATCGATTCGGCCAAAGCTGTTTTCGATGTGGACAATTATGAACAGTTTGTTGAGATTCAAAGCGAAACCGCTCTAAGGCATGTAGCAACCAAATACCCTTATGATAACTTTACGGAAGACGGCAGTTCTTTAAGAGGCAACCCCGAAAAGATCGCCCAGGAAATAGCCGACGAACTCCAGGCACGCCTCTCCATAGCCGGGGTGAAAGTTATTGAAGCCCGCCTTACCCACTTGGCTTATGCCACCGAAATTGCCAGCGCCATGCTGCAGCGCCAGCAGGCTAACGCAATACTTGCCGCTCGCCAAAAAATCGTGGAAGGAGCTGTTGGGATGGCCCAAATGGCTATTGAGCAATTGGAAGAAAGCGGGACTATCGAATTAGACGATGAGCGCAAGGTTGCAATGATCAATAACCTCTTGGTAGCTATTGTCTCCGACCGCTCAGCCCAACCTGTCATTAATACCGGCTCCCTTTACTAACTTAAGCCTAGGAAGTGGTAAAGTGGCCGTCAAAAAAAATTTCCCGCTGCGCCTGGACCCAAAGCTCTTTGAAATCATCGAAAAATGGGCAGCAGATGAATTCCGTAGCGTCAACGCCCAGATCGAATATCTTCTGCGGGAGAGCGCACGTCAAGCCGGACGACTGCCCAAAAAAACATCTGAAGATACTGAGAGCAACTAAAAAAGAGCCTGCTTTTTAAGCAGACTCTTCTTTTTTGCGTTTGTCGCCCAATATAACCAGCTCAGGCTCAATCCGCTTCAGGATGGTGTCCTTGGTGACAATGCACTTGGTAACGTCCGTCCTGGTGGGCACATCATACATAACATTAAGCATAATCTCTTCCATAATAGCTCTTAAGCCCCGGGCGCCGGTATTACGCCTGATGGCTTCCTCGGCAATGGCTTTTAAGGCATCTTCTTTAAACTCTAAGGCAACGCCGTCCATCTCCAGAAGCTTTTCGTATTGTTTAACCAAAGCATTCTTCGGCTCGGTCAAAATGCTGATTAAAGCATCTTGATCCAGGGCATCCAAAGTGACGATAACCGGAAGACGACCTACAAACTCCGGAATCAAACCATATTTTAAAAGGTCTACCGGCTGGATTTGTCTTAAAATCTCCCCGATGTTCTTTTCAGTATTCTTTTGGACGTCAGCGCCAAAACCCATGACTTTCTTGCCAATGCGGTTTTGGATAATTTTTTCAATTCCGTCAAAAGCACCGCCGACAATAAAAAGAATATTAGTTGTATCCAACTGGATAAATTCCTGATGGGGATGTTTGCGTCCACCTTGTGGCGGAACACTGGCCACAGTACCTTCCAAAATCTTCAAGAGAGCCTGCTGGACTCCCTCCCCGGAAACATCACGGGTAATGGAAGGGTTTTCGGATTTGCGGGCAATCTTGTCGATCTCATCAATATAAATAATCCCTTTTTCGGCTTTTTCAATATCATAATCGGCAGCCTGAATAAGTTTAAGAAGGATATTCTCCACATCTTCTCCTACATAACCGGCTTCGGTCAGAGAAGTGGCATCAGCTATAGCAAAAGGTACATTTAAAACCTTAGCCAAAGTTGAAGCAAGGAGAGTCTTGCCTGAGCCGGTAGGGCCGAGCATTATAATATTGGACTTCTGTAGTTCAACATCATCAACCTTCATGCCGATGCTGATTCGTTTATAATGGTTATAAACAGCTACAGACAAGGCCTTCTTGGCATCATCCTGGCCTACAACATATTGATCCAAAAAGCTGCGGATTTCTTTGGGCTTTGGAATTTCTCCAAGATCAGACCCCACATCATCCTGTAGCTCTTCTTCAATTATTTCATTACACAGCTCAATGCACTCATCGCAAATATAGACTCCCGGACCGGCCACAAGCTTCTTGACCTGTTCCTGGGTCTTACCGCAAAAAGAGCATTTTAGCTGGTTCTTATCATCATTATATTTTGCCATTTGCTCACCCCTTTAGAAGAAAAAGTACTTGGGTCCTGTTCGTTAATTGCTATTTATTATTCATTATTTTCTATCATATTCTCCGCCGGCTGCTCGCTATCCTTCTTTTCCAAGGTATTATTTTCTACCAGCATATCAACAGTTCGGTCATTTATGATGCCAACCTTGAACCACTCCAGTTCGCCGCGGGCTTCCAAAGCGGCTTTCAATTCTTCCACCTTGCGGCCATAAAGCTGGGCTTGTTTTTCTATTTCTTTTTCCAGCTCTTCATCTGAGATGGTAATACCTTCTTTTTTAGCTATGGCCTCCAGCACCAGTTCGGTTTTAATATCTTCTATCGCCTGCGGCCGGTAATTCTGCCTTAACTGCTCTTCACTGGAGTTAATGTAACTATAATACTGTTCCATAGTAACTCCCTGGTAAGAGAGATTAGCACTCAAATTGGCAATCATTGAATCAATTCTGCTATTAATCATACCTTCCGGAATATCCACGCTGGCGTTATCCACTACTTTTTTAATGATCTCGTCTCTGTGTTCATTATTGGCGCGGGCCTCGGCGGCAGCAAGCATCTTCTTCTTGATATCATCCCTGAGTTCGGCTAAAGTATCAAATTCGCTGATATCCTTGGCAAATTCATCGTCCAGAGGCGCAAGCTCCTTGCGTTTGATAGAATTAATCTTAACTTTAAATTGTGCCTCTTTACCGGCTAGTTCTTTACTATAATATTCATCAGGGAAGCGAACATTCACTTCAACTTCCTGACCTTTTTGGGCTCCTTTTAACTGTTCTTCAAAGCCGGGGATAAAAGTATTGGAACCAATGGTCAGATCATGGTTTTCACCTTTTCCGCCTTCAAAAGCTTTGCCGTCAATAAATCCTTCAAAATCAATATTGACAATATCTTGATCCTGAACTTGGCCTTCTTCAACCGGAACAAGTTTGGCATGCCTTTCCTGGCGGCGTTTCAGCTCTTCTTCAACTTGTTCATCAGTTATTTCCACGGTTTTCTTCGGAACCCCAAGGCCTTTGTATTGTCCTAGTTCAACTTCAGGCTTAACTTCCACTATGGCTTTAAAGATTACATCTTTGCCCTCCTCAGCCTGAATAATTTCCACTTCCGGCCTGGCTACCGGCCAAATCCCGGTTTCTTCAACTGCTTGGGCATAGGCCGGGCCCAGAAGCGGTTCAAGGGCTTCATTCGCCAAATATTCTTTGCCAACATACCTTTCTATTATATGTCGGGGGGCTTTTCCCTTGCGAAAGCCCGGAATATTAATTTCTTTGGCAACTTTTTTTGCCGCCCGATTAATAGCTAAAGTAAACTGTTCCGCTTCAACTGCTATTTCCAGGGTCACCTTATTTTTTTCTATTTGCTCTACCTTGACAGCCATGTTTGCTCCTCCTTGGTATTATTAAATGATTATCTCTAAATCATTGTTTTTTATAATAAGCTTCTTAATAATGAGCATTTTTTTAATAAGCTATTTAATAATATTGTTTTTTTATAATTAAGTTATTATTTGTTTTTACTTACCTGGTTATTCTTTCCTATTTTTACAGGCGGCAAACGTTTAATTTTTAAAAAATGTTTATTATATTATCTACTTAGTCAGCCAATTATTTCACAAAGGGGAAACATTAGCTTCCCCTTTTGCAAACATTGAAAACCGACCAAATTAATGACCAATTAATATTACCAAAACTTCTTACAAGACGCAAGTTAAAATCATCTGTTTGCATAGCTTTCAAACTATCTTAAACAATTACTTTATTTTTAAATCCCTGGTCCTCAACTAACCCAAGAACGGCTTTAGCCGCCTTGTCTGCGGCTTGCGGAGGCAAGAGCTTCACGGCTGCCGAACTCATTTCAGTTAATTTGTCTGGGTTTTGAAGCAAGTATTTAACCGAACTCCTTAATTCTTGCGGCGAGGTGACTTTCACTCCGGCCCCTCCCTTGACCACAAAAGCTGCATTTCCATTTTCATGGCCGGGGATAGGTTTGTACATAATTAAAGGAAGCCCGCTGCTCAAAGCTTCTGAGATGGTTAAAGCCCCTCCTTTCGTTATTAAAAGATCGGAAGCGGCCATTAACTGGGGAATATTATGGACATAACCGTAAATCCTGGCTTGAACGGCAGGATCTTTCTTAATTTTGCTTGCCAATTCCCGGTATAAGTCCTGGTCTGAGCCGCAGACAAAAAGGAATTGAACCGGTAAGGTTTCAGCCAAAGGGCGTAAACTGTCCAGAATCTCAAATTCCTTGCCGGAATGACCTGCAGAGCCGCCCATAACTAGAACTGTTTTCTTTTCTGCACAAAGCCCCAGCTGCTTCTTGCTTTCTTCCTTAGGCAATTTATGGTCAAAACCCGGCCTTAACGGAATACCGGTTAAGAGTATTTTCTCTCTATGTATCCCTGCTTTTTGAAGCCGAAAAGATGCATCGCTGGAACCTACCAAATAGAGGTCAACTTCAGGGTAAATCCAGATGCCATGAACCAAATAATCGGTTATAACGGTTACCAAAGGGACAGTAAGCAGTCGTTTCCGTTTATATTCCGCCAAGATTCCGGCGGGTATAAAATGAGTACAGACGATAAGGTCATAGGAAAAGTCCTGAAAATAATTCATTAGGGTTCCGCAGCCCACTCCGGAGACAAACTTTTTCAACCCGCTTAAGTGTGAATTAATAGTCTTCTCAAAAATTAGGCGCCAAATCTCCGGGGTTTTTGTAACCATGTTCGTATAAGCGGTTCTCAAAAAATAATCGGTTTTCTTGAAGAAAAGATGGCCAAAGTCCAAGTGGCTAACTTCGACTTGAGACGACCATTTAGCCTTTATTTTTTGAGCCAATGCTTCTCCTGCTTGAAAGTGGCCTTCGCCATATTTTGCAGATAATATCAAGATTCTGGCCTGAGACACTGTCTATCCCCCAACTGGTCAATAAACTGCTCCCTATAAACTTTTCTCTTCCTATTTTACACCAATGCCGACACTTTATCCCCGAAAAATATCGAAGAATAACTTATTTTTAGAGCCTCCCTTTAAAAAGTGTTTACTCTTATCACTAATTGCCAGAAAATCTTTTTTTAGATAGGATATTTTTATCTTATACATAAAAAAAGCTTTATCCTTGCGATAAAGCTTTTTTCCAAATTTTGGTGCGGAAGAAGGGACTTGAACCCCCACGGTGTTACCCACTGGAACCTAAATCCAGCGCGTCTGCCAGTTCCGCCACTTCCGCATATTCTTTTAAAAGTATAGCATAAAATAAATCTTAATAAAATAGAAATGGCTGGGGTAGATGGATTCGAACCACCGAATGTCGGAGTCAGAGTCCGATGCCTTACCGCTTGGCGATACCCCAACGTGACAATCCTTAGTAAGGACATACGGCCGGGTTTAGCCGGCATTAACCAACTAACGTGGCCACAAACGCCTAAAACAAAAATTAGTGTTTAGCGCGCAAAGCATATTATACTTAAAAATTAAAAAAGTGTCAAATAAAAAATTAAGTAGCTTACGCTGCAGAATTTCTGCAAAATCACCGGGGCATAATAAGCTTGATGAGAAAAAACCAATAAGATTAAAAAAAGTGGGACAACGGGTCCATCCCCATGTCCCACTTTGCATTTAATCTTAACATTATTTTTATAGGTCAATAATTTTGCCGGGGTTGAATTTGTTCTGGGGATCAAAGGCTCTTTTGATCTTCTTGAAGACATTGAGAGTTTGCTCCCCAAATTCCTTGGGCATAAGAGCTTTTTTCAAAATACCGATACCGTGCTCACCGCTAACAGTACCACCCAGGCTGAGAGCCAGCTCACAAAGTACCATTTCGGCTTTATGGAGGAGATCAACCTCCTCTTTATTCCTTTGATCGTAAAGGATAAGGGGATGGAGGTTACCGTCGCCGGCATGGGCTACGATACCAATAGTTGCCCCAAAATCCTTCTTGACTTTTTCGATTCCGGCAATAGCTTTCGGGAATTCGCTTCTGGGAACGGTAATATCGTTGATTCCATAGTTAGGTTTAACCCTAGCCACGGAGCCGAAAGCAACGCGCCGTGCCAGCCAAATTTGATCAACTTCCGCTGCCGATTTAGCAATTCTAAATTCTTTGGCATTATCCTTTTCACAGACTTTTCTAATTGTTTCTACTTGAGCGTCCAAATCAGCGGCATAGCCGTCAACCTCGATAATAATGAGCGCACCTGCGTCACGAGGATTCCCGGCATGAGCATAATCCTCAGTGGTATTAATAATCAGGTTATCCATCATTTCCAAGGTTGTAGGAATAATTCCCGCGGCGACAATGTCGGCAACAGCCTGGGAGCAATCTTCCGGAGTATTAAAAATACCAAGCATTGTACGTTTAGCTTGCGGAACAGGCTGAATACGCAGGGCTGCCTTGGTAATAAAACCAAGAGTGCCTTCCGAACCAACAATAATTCGAGTCAGATCGTACATCGGCTCGCTGGAGAAATCTCTGCCACCGACCCAAATAACCTTGCCATTCGGGAGGACAACTTCCAAACCATAGATAAAGTCACGGGTAACACCGTATTTAAAGCATTTCGGTCCGCCTGAAGACTCACCCAAGTTACCGCCGATGGTTGAAGCTTTCCAAGAAGCCGGATCCGGTGGGTAATAATAGCCGTACTTGGCTAGAATTTCCTGGATATCCCAGTTAACAACACCGGGTTCAACAATGGCTACATAGTTTTCTAAGTCAATCTCCAAGACTTTATTCATCCGCGCGAAGTTTATGACAATGCTTCCTTCGCTGGGGAGAGTTCCACCACTAACATTGGTGCCGGCTCCCCGGGGAACCAAAGCTATACCCTGCTCACGGCAAAAGTTAACAACCTCAACAACTTCCTGGGTTGATTCCGGAAAAACAACCGCTACATGGGCGCCTTCTAACATTGTGCCGTCATATCCGTAAGCGTACATACCAATCTTACTGGTAATAACATCCTTGTCGCCCAGGATGCTCTTTAATTTATTTACTTGGCTTTGGCTTAACATTACTTGACCTCCTTTTCATTCAAATTTCCTAAAACTTAATTCCCGGTGCCATAATCCCTTTAGGATCGAACTGGCTACGGATGGAGTTAAGCACATTTATAATCTCGTTGTGGTCTTCGTTATAAGCTTTGCTCTTTAACTTGTTTCCAAGAAGGCCGCAGACATTTCCGCCCAGGCTCATGGCCAGTTTATTGATTGCTACGGCATCATTCTCAGCATTCTCGGTAAAGACAGTGAGCTTGCCGTTTAAGCCTTCTACTAAGACCCCAGGATTTTCTTCCAAGTTTCCGACAATACCGGCTAAACTGGCAATAGCGTTCGGGACTTTGGCAGGGCCGACGGTAAATTTAACTTTATTTTCTTGCAAATTAATTTTTTCACGAACCTTAAGCCATTTAGCCCACAGCTCGTCATATTCAGCTTTATCTTCGACAATTTTACTGAAGGTTGCACCGGCAATTCTCAGCTCGGCTTCAACTTCCAAGGCATTTTGAGCGGTAGAAGCAGGGAAACCTTCGAGATCGACCAGGACCAAAACGCCCTTTGTCTCCATGATCTCATTGCCCAGAGCCTTGCATAACGCATTCAGCCTTGTGGGGAAGATTTTCCGTTTTTGAATTGCTTTGAAAGCTTGAGCGGCAGCACCAAGGGAAGGCATATCCGCAACAACAGCCCTATAAGCTTGCGGCTTCGGCAATAATTTAACTAAAACCCTGGTCAAAATACCAAGAGTAGCTCTTGTACCGGTAATAAAGTGGATCAAGTCATAACCGGAAACGCATTTGATACATTTAGTACCGATTTTATAAACTTCGCCGGTGGGAAGCACTGATTCATAAGCTAAAATATAAGTTCTGGTAGGCAAATAATTGAAAGCTTTTGTATCCACATCGCCAATACCAAAGCAGCCGCCTATAGAACTGGTTGAAACCGCATAAGGCTCCGGAGGGAAGTACAGATTTTTCTCCAAAATCTTTTCCACAAATTCCTGGTGATTCATACCGGCTTGAACCCAGCAGGTCAGGTTTTCCGGGTCAACTTCTTCAATTTGGTTCATACGGGACATTACAATGGCTATACCGCCAGTTAAGCCTTTTGTATCAACAACTTTTCCGCCGACGTTGACCTTAATGCCTGCATCATAGGCAGCTTTAACAATGCCGGCAACGTCTTCGGTTGATCCTGGGAAAACAACTGCTTGAGGCTGTTCATTTCCCCTTAAATACTGTGACATGTCGGCTGTAACAACATATTCTTCGCCAACGATGCCCTTAAGTTTTGCAACTATATCGCTCATTACTACCCGCCCTTCCTAAAAATTTTTAACCTATGGTCTGACTTCATTTCAACCAATGGTCAGACCTATATAATAAGACGTTCCTGTTTTAGTCTAAAGCCGATGCAAGAACATCCGCCACGTGTTTGATTTTAATTTTGGAACCTTTAAGTTTAAGACCGCTATTAATCTTAAGCATACAAGCGGGACAACTGGTGGCCACTACTTCAGCTCCGCTGTTAATAATGTTCTGGGCTTTATCTGCGGTGATGGCAGAGGATAACTCATGATAAAAGGCCTGTACTAAACCTGCCGCTCCGCAGCATCTGTTGGCTTCAAACATTTCTACAAACTTAAGACGCGGTACACTTTGTAAGAGCTGACGTGGCTCTTTAGTAATATTATTGTAGCGAACCATATGACAAGGATCATGATAGGTAACAATAACAGGAGAATCATTCTTAAGCCTGGATGCAGTATCAAGCTCCTTGGCAACGTACTCGGAAAACTCGTAGCATTTAGCGGCAAATTCCTTAACTTTCGACTGGTATTGCGGCTCATCCTTAAAAAGTTCAGCCATTTCTTTTTTGAGCATTGAAGCACAGGAACCACAAGCTGTGACAATTGTGTCATATTTACCGAAAGTATTAATAACTTTCTTGGCCTGAGCCTTAGCGGTTTCAAAGTCACCATAGACATACTGGGGCAAACCGCAGCAAGGTTGCTCTCTTGGTACGGTTACTTCCACATCACTCTTTGTTAAAACTTTAACAACCGAGTGCGCAGTGTCCACAAGAGAGTGATTCATAAAACAACCGACATAGAAAGCAACTTTCTTCTTAGGATTGGGTACCGTAATTACTTCGGGAACTTGCTTTACAAACGGTACTTTGGATGCCGGCATTGTCAGAACGTCAATACCGCGATAGAATTGCACACCGTTAGCCAATCCATTGAGCAATTTCTTACCGGTTCCTGCAAAGAAGGAAAAACCGAATTGCAGTCTTCCAGGTTTAGTGAGACTTTTAAGAACAAGAGATTTCGCGAAAGGTTTAATCCCTTTCCTTAGTTTTAGATCACGGCGTGCAGCAAGTACAAGCTCGTGACATCTCACGCCGCTGGGGCAGGCCACTGCACATTCTCCACAAAGCAAACAACTGTTGATGACATCCTCGTAATCTTTGTCGGCTTCGATTTTGCCATCAGCAAGAGCTTTGATCAGCTGAACCCTACCTCTGGAAACCATGTATTCGGCTCCGTCTTTCTTGTAAGTCTTACAAGCTCCGTGACAGAAACCGCATTTTCCACAAGTATTCAGCTTTTCATAAACTTCTGCCAAAACCCCCACTTTAATTCCCCCTTCTCACCTAGCCTAAGCTAGGTTAAATTTATTATAAATTTATATTAATATAATTATAACTAGATTATATTATATCGCTATACTTCGAAAATTCAGGTAGTATAAAATATTTTGTGTAAACCCGGTTCTCTAGTTAATACTAGAAAAGGGAACCAACTTCTTGTAGAATTTAAAGTGCCCACAATAAATACTACATAAGAAAGAAGGTTCCCTTATGTCTAA
>DUML01000118.1 GCA_012839895.1 Peptococcaceae bacterium
AGTTTATATTTTGTATAGTGTTTTAATCTACTCTCTAACCGATTTTCTAAACGTGCTTTCTTCAGATTTTGAATTAAGTCATGGCACTTAATGAAATAAGTGCTTGTACGTTTCTTCGCTGCCTCAATCCCAATGGAAGTGGCTAAATGTGTTTTTCCTACGCCACTTGGCCCTAGAAAAACTATGTTTTCATTTGCTTCAATAAATCGAAGTGTTAGAAAATCTAAAATTTGTTTTTGATTTATTGACGGTTGAAAACTAAAATCAAAATCCTTTATTTCTTTCAAATGCGGAAAAGCCGCAACCTTCACCATCGATTGAATCATATTTTGTTCACGTACATCAATTTCGTAATTCGTCAGTTTCACTAGCGTATCTACCAGTGACAATTGATGGTTAACGCTGAAGTCTAAGACTTCATTTAAATGTAAGGACATTTGCTTGAGCTTCAAATAATCTAAGTTTTGTATGAGTTGTTGATAGTTTGTTGTAGGATTCATTATTTATACACTTCTCCAATCGTTGCTAAATTCCGTTTCGCTAAATCATCAATATCCGGATAATTCGGCATGGAAACGCCCAAGGCTTCTTGATAATGTGCTTCCTGATAATTTAATTTCTTATTACTTATTGGGTGTTGCGCAATCAGTTCCGTGTTATAATAAATCCATAATTGATTATCATACACTTGTAAGCCTACTTTCTTTCCTTGGTACTGTGCTGGTACCGAGTATTGGTTTGATTTGTAGGAAATCATGTTGGATGCATTTACTTTTACAAGCGTATGTTTGATCCGATAGGAATCTCTTACTTTCTCAGTTGGTAACTGGAGTAGGTGATTCCTTTCTTTTTTGAATTCTATCGCAGGAATTTTTCCAGTTCCTTGGTGGACCTCATGGTTTACTCGATGAGATAAATCTTGCACAAATTGATGTAATTCTTCCAAGGTCAACTGACCTTGATAAGCATGAATTTCATCTAATATTTTCATTGTGGTTTCCACTTTTCCTTTTGTCCTTGGACGTCCAGCAATGCATGGCTTCACCTCAAAACCAAAATCCTTAGCGAATTGTGCAAACTTGGCATTTACTCTTCCTGGGGAATGTTCTGTTCTTGCCTCATCCATAATGGTTTTCATATTATCCGTGATGATTTCAGCTGGCACCCCTCCAAGAGCTTCGAATGTTTCTGTTAAGAAGGAAAACAGGACACTTTGTGACTTAGAAATACTCATTAGGAAGGTTCTGAAACGTGAATGAGATAGAATCAGTACTGCAACATTGATTTCAACGTTCTGACCATCCTTTGTTTCAAAAGGAATACTCTCTTTCCAATCCAATTGTGCTTGTTTTCCTATAGGCGTTTCAAAACGTGCTGTGCCTTTAGGAGAAGGAATTCGTTTATCCTCTTCAAAGTAAGCATTAAATTCGGGCGTTTTCGCAATATACGCTCGGAACGTCGATGCTGCACAATCCAGTCCATGATTATCCTTTAAATACTGCCATAGCACACGACGATAATAAAACTTTTGCTTAGCATCTTCCGAAAGTAGTGCAGCGATGATTTCATAGTATTCATCAATTTTGGAGGGCTTCTTTCGTGTACGTTTAGGAATAAATCCATTTAAATATTTATCAATGGTTCTTCGATCTACACCTAGATCTCTAGCTAATTGACTTTTATTAATTTTCATCTTCAAATGCTCCATTAGTTGTTTTAATTTTGGTAAGTCTTCAAGACTCTTAATCTTAAAATCAGTTTCGACATTTATCGATATGTACATACTAATCACCTCAAGATTAGTATGTAATCTAAAATCAATTTTGTACATTATTATTCAAGCATTTGTGTACAAATTTAAA